>JANNPJ010000790.1:0-29023 GCA_031400005.1 Kineosporiaceae bacterium
AGTTCGGGTGGTCCCCCTTAGTGTAACGGCAGCACACAGGCCTTTGGAGCCTTGAGGTACCTGTTCGAATCAGGTAGGGGGAGCTCGGTAGGAGCTCGAGCCAGGAGGCGTTACGACGTGAGTGGTCAGCCGGCGGCGGTAGTCGTCCTGGCGGCTGGGGAAGGCAAGCGGATGCGCTCGCGAACCCCCAAGGTGCTGCACCGGATCGGCGGCCGTTCACTGCTCGGTCACGCACTCGCGGCGGCCGCGAGTCTGACGCCAGACCATCTGGTCGTCGTCGTCCGGCACCAGCGCGACCAGGTGGCCGAGCACATCGGGCAGATCGCCCCGAAAGCTGTGATCGCCGATCAAGACGAGGTGCCGGGTACCGGCCGGGCAGTGGCTTGTGGCCTGAAAGCGCTGCCGGTCCCACCGACCGGCACCGTCGTCGTCACCTATGGCGACGTCCCGCTGCTGACCGGCGACACGCTGGCCGAACTGGTCCGGGTGCATGAGGCGGGAATGGGGGACGGCGGCCCGGCCGCGGTCACCGTCCTGACAGCCGAAGTGCCCGATCCAGCCGGATATGGCCGGGTGCTGCGGGATGCCGCCGGATCCGTCACCGGGATCGTTGAGCACCGGGACGCCGACCCGGCTCAGCGTGCGGTGCGGGAGATCAACTCCGGGATCTACGCCTTCGACGCCGCCCTGCTGCTGGACGCGCTCGGTCGGATCGGATCGGCCAACGACCAAGGCGAGATGTACCTGACCGATGTGCTCGGCATCGTCCGGGCGGACGGTGGCCTGGTGCAGGCGCTACCCACCACCGACCTCTGGCAGGTGGAGGGCGTGAACGACCGGGTTCAGCTGGCCACTCTCGGCGCCGAGCTAAACCGGCGGCTGGTTCTGGACTGGATGCGGTCCGGCGTCACTGTCATCGACCCCGCCACCACCTGGTTGGACGTCGATGTGCGACTCGCCGAGGACGTGACCCTGCTGCCCGGCGTCCAACTGCTGGCCGGCACCGAGGTGGCGCCCGGCGCGAGCATCGGCCCGGACACCACGCTCAGCGGCTGCCAGGTCGGGGCGGGTGCCAGCGTGGTTCGAAGCCATGGTTCCGGTGCCCGGGTGGAGGCCGGTTCGAAGGTCGGCCCGTTCAGCTATCTGCGCCCGGGCACCGTGCTCGGAGCCGACGGCAAGATCGGAGCTTTCGTCGAGACCAAGAATGCCGTGATCGGCGTCGGATCGAAAGTGCCGCACCTGACCTACGTCGGCGACGCCACGATCGGTACCGGGACGAACATCGGCGCGGCGACGATCTTCGTCAACTACGACGGAGTCCACAAGGACCACATCACGGTCGGTGACCACGTCCGAATCGGCAGCGACACGATGCTTGTCGCGCCCCTGACGGTGGGGGACGGCGCCTACACCGCGGCCGGTTCGGTGATCACCACCGATGTCCCGGCCGGCGCGCTGGCGGTCGCCCGGGGTCAGCAGCGCAATGTCGAGGGCTGGGTGGCCCGCCGCCGACCTGGAACGTCGTCCGCCGACGCCGCGGCAGCGGCCACCACCGGAACCGAAACCACCACCGCAACTGAAGCCACCGCAGCCAACTGAAGCCACCGCAGCCAACTGGCATCAGTTAGTTCTGCTTCTCGGCCGGTGTCTCGTAGACCGTCAGGGATCGGCAGGGCCGAAGGCTTCCTTAGCGCTAGCGGCCAGGCCGGGGTTGAGCAGAGCGTCCCAGCCGAGATTGAGCAGAGCGTCCCGGCCGGGGTCAGCCCCCAGTGTGAGCCGGTGAACCACGATCATGGGACCGGTTTGGCCGGTGGGTTGGCTTCGGCATCGATCAGGCACGTGGGGTGGCACGTCAGCCCCGGCGTGCCCGTTTTCCTCGACGTCGTCGCGCCTTTTGACCCCCTAGCTGGGTCAAAACGCGCGACCACTTCGACGCAGCACCCGAGCGACCGTGCATGATCACGGCAAAAGTGAGGTCTCGTTCGCTACAGACGGGGAATCGGCTAGCAGAGCAAGCAGCAAACAGCAGAGCAAGCAGCAAACAGCAAAGCAAGCAGCAAGCAGCAAGGAGCAAGAGGTCAAGACCGGCAGCCACTTCGCGGCAGGGGGTGGCGCTGGGCCGGTGTGTGCGTGTGCGGTGTCTCGGGTGAGCTAGGATGGCTTAGTTACCTCGGCGAGGGTTGCAGAGCACGCGCGCAGCCGTGATCGACGCGGACAGCCATGGCGGTAGTTCAGCTGTGGTCTTGATCAGGCAGGCGCCTGTGATTCCGCCGGGTGTGCCGATCATGACCTGTGTCGACGACGACTGTGTCGATCACAAGAACTGTGTCGATCACAACTGTGGCGACCACGAACTGTGGCGACCATGAACTCGGGTAGAACCCGTACCGAAGCGTTTCTTGAGCGCGATTCTTCGCGCCACCCATGATGATGAGGAGATCAGTGTGTCCGAGGTGAAGCTCAGCGCCCAGCCGCGCAATGAGTTCGGCAAGGGTGCTGCGCGTCGACTGCGCCGTGACCATCTGGTGCCGGCCGTTCTCTACGGCCACGGCACCGATCCGGTGCACGTTGCGCTGCCGGGCCACGCGACGATGTTGGCGCTCAAGAACTCCAACGCGCTGCTGACCATCGAACTCGACGGTGGTACCCAGCTTGCGCTGCCGAAGGACGTCCAGCGGCACCCGATCCGGATGACGATCGAGCATGTCGACCTGATCGTCGTCAACCTTGGCGAGCGGGTCACCGTCGACGTGCAGCTGCACGTGGTCGGCGAACCTGGCCCGGGCGGTCTGGTCACGGTCGAGCTCAACACCCTGAGCATCGAGGTCGAGGCGACGAGGATCCCGACCAGCATCGAGTTCAGCATCGAGGGCGCGGCGATCGGCACCCAGGTCCACGCTTCGCAGATCCCGCTGCCCGAGGGCGCCACGCTGGTGACCGATGCCGAGACGATCGCCGTCACGGTCTCGGACGTCGAGCGTTCCGTGGACACCGCGGACCAGGAGGCCCAGGCCGCGCAGAGCGCCGCCGCGGCCACCGTCTCGGCTGCTGCCGCTGCCGCGGAGTCCTGACCCGCGCTCGTACCCGCACCACGCACTGCCCGAGAGCGACGCCCCCGATTCGGGGGCGTCGCTCTCGGCATACCAGCACCACTGCTTCTGCTGTCGACCCGCTGCCGTGAGCTACCCGAAGTCTCCGGCCTGCTACGAGGAGATACCCGTCATGGACCAGCCCTGGCTCGTCGTGGGTTTGGGCAATCCCGGTACCCGATACGCCCGGAACCGGCACAATGTGGGATACCAGGTGGTCGACCTACTCGCGGCCGAGATTGGCGGCACGTTCTCTTCCCACCGCTCGCGGGCGCAGGTGCTCGAGGGTCGGTTGCCGCCGGTGGCTGGTCGACCCGGGCCTCGGGTCGTGCTGGCCAAGCCCTCGGTATTCATGAACGAGTCTGGCGGGCCAGTCGCCGGATTGATCAACTTCTATCGCGTTCCGATTGAGCAAGTGATCGTCATCCATGACGAGCTTGACCTTCCCTTTGGAGTTCTCCGCCTGAAGCAGGGTGGTGGGGAGGGTGGCCACAATGGTCTGCGATCGATCAGTCGTTCTACCGACAGTAAGAATTATCTCCGGATACGGCTGGGTATTGGGCGCCCCCCAGGGCGGATGGACCCCGCCGATTACGTCCTCAAGGACGTTCCCTCGGCCGATCGTGAAGAGCTCATGCTGATGCTCGGTGACGCTGCTGATGCGGTCTGTTCGATTGCTCTGTCCGGTTTTGCCCTGACTCAAGGCAAGGTAAATGCGTTGAGTTAAACAGGGGTGACTTTCAGTAGCGATTGTGCTTGATCATGTCTCTTTCTCGCCGAGATTGTCTCAACTATTCGAAACCTCAAGGTGTCCTGAGCGCGGCCAGACTATATTCGACCGTACTGCAGTGGGGCGATCGACACTCTAAGTAATCAGAGTGCGTGGTGCGTGATAGAGCGATGGGTTAAGCAGTTCTTAACCCTGGGGAGGTGGGACCGTGGCGGTCATGGAGCCACAGGAGCGCGCTTCGGGCACTCTGGACGACGGAATCGCGCTGTCGGGAGAAGTTGGACCTGTGGCCCGTGCCGGGAGTCCGCGCCATGTCGGAGCCGGTAGTAGCGAACCAGGAGTACTCCTTCGCCGTTACCAGCAGCTGGCCTTGATCGGCGATGGGCTGAGCGGTCTGGTAGCTGGAGTGCTTGCGCTCGCTGTCCGCTTCGGCACCTCCCCGAGCCCGCACTATTTGCTCCTCGCCCTGGCGCTGCCGCTGGCCTGGCTCGGCCTTATCGCTGCGCAGCGCGGCTATGAGCAGCGGTTTCTCGGTACCGGCCCGGACGAGTACCGCAAGGTCACCGACGCAGGCCTGCTGCTGTTCACCTCGATCGCGGTGGCCTCCTATGCGGTTCGCGGCGAAATTGCCCGGGGCTACGTGTTTGTCGCCGTCCCGGTGACCGTCCTGCTCACCCTGCTGGTCCGTCGTCAGTTGCGTAGTTGGATCTACCGGCTGAGAGCGCAGGGTCTAGCGCTGCAGCGGGTGCTGGTGGTTGGCCGGGCTGATGCCGTGGTCTCGGTGATCGAGAAGCTTGACCATGAACCCCAGCATGGGTTGGTGCCGGTAGGGGCCTGTGTGCCATTCGTCGGTATCGAGGTCTCCCACGTTCAGAACGTCCCGGTGGTCGGTGATCCGGCTCGGGTGCTGCAAGCGGTCGAGGAGACCGGTGCTCACGTCGTCGCCGTCGTCTCGCACCCAGACTTGTCCGGGCAGGCCCTGCGTCGGTTGTCCTGGGCGCTGGAGGAACGCAACGTCGAGTTGATTGTCTCTCCCGGCATCATCGAGGTGGCCGGTCCGCGGTTGTCCATCCGGCCGATCGCCGGGCTCTCTCTCCTGCACCTGGAACGGCCCTCAGCCAGCGGTGGCCGCTTGATCGGCAAGGCGGTCTTCGACCGGCTCGTCGGTGGGTTGGTCCTGGTTGCGGTGCTCCCACTGCTGTCGATCATCGCCCCCGCCATCCGGCTCACCAGCAGCGGACCGGCGCTGTATCGGCAGACTCGAATCGGAGCCGGAGGCCGCGAGTTCCAGATGATCAAATTCCGCTCGATGGTGGCCGATGCGGACGTTCAGCGGGCCAGGCTGCTGGAGTTGAGCGAAGGAAACGGCGTCCTTTTCAAGATGCGCAAGGATCCACGGGTCACCCGGGTCGGGGCCGTCCTGAGGCGCTTCTCGCTGGACGAACTCCCACAACTGTTCAATGTGATCCGCGGGGACATGTCTCTGGTCGGTCCTCGACCGCCGCTGCCGGAAGAGGTCGCCGCGTACAGCGACGACGCCACCCGCCGTCTCCGAGTGAAGCCGGGCGTGACCGGATTGTGGCAGGTCAGCGGTCGTAGCGACCTGAACTGGGAGGAGTCGCTGCGGCTCGACCTGCGGTACGCCGACAACTGGTCGATGGCGCTCGACCTCTCGATCCTTTGGCGCACCGTCCGGGCCGTGGTCAAGGGTGAAGGTGCCTACTGACCATCGGTGGGTCTCGGTTTGATATTCCTGACGGTCTGGCGAACCGATGGCTGATTTGATCCTTGGCTGCCCGTTTTCGATCGAATAGTTAATTGTTGTGCATGCCCGGCTGGGTCTTTCCTTCTCATTCGTCGACGAAGCCGCAGATGGGTAGCTTCGATGCCTATGCACGATTTTTTTGCAAACGCAAACATGTTTAGGTCAACATGTAGACAGATGATTACGCTACGTAGTTAGCCCATGTCGGATGGGTGTGTTGTAGCCCAGATGGCGCTAAGTATTTGCCGAAACAGCATGAGCGGAGGGTGGTCAGACTATGTTTTTGGGGTATCAGGAAGAGCGATCGTCTCTCTATGTAATGACGTGGGTGACGCGCGTTGATGTCCTAAACAGACTCATTTGCTTACGCTTAGGAAGCGGTGGCCGTGGCCATTATGGAGCCGCAGGAATGCTCTACGCATTTCCTCGACGACGCGGTGCCCCTCTCTGCAGGCGCCGAAACCGTGGGGCCGGCCGGCAGCCCTCGGCATCAGGGGTCGGGCAGCAGCGAACCCGGAGTCATGCTCCGTCGCTACCAGCACCTCGCGCTCATGGGTGACGGGGCCAGTGCCCTGGTGGCCGGAGTGATCGCCTTGATCTTCCGGTTCGGTACCGCGCCCAGCCTGAACTACGTGGCCTTGGCGTTCGCGCTGCCGCTGGCCTGGCTGGCCATGGTCACCGCCCAGCGTGGCTATGAGCAGCGCTTCCTCGGCACCGGCCCGGATGAGTACCGCAAGGTCGCGAACGCCGGGCTCCTGCTGTTCACCTCGATCGCCGTCGTCTCCTACGCCGTGCGTGGCGAGATAGCCCGTGGCTACGTTTTCGTCGCGGTCCCGCTCACGATCCTGCTGACCCTGCTGATCCGGCGTCAGTTGCGCAGCTGGATCTATCGGCTTCGGGCCCGGGGATGCGCGCTGCAACGGGTGCTCGTGGTCGGCCGGGCGGACGCGGTGGTCGCCCTGATTGGGCAGCTCACCGCGGAGCCGCAACATGGCCTGGTCCCCGTCGGCGCCTGCGTCCCGTTCGTGGGCATCGAGGTCTCCCGGGTGCACAACGTTCCGGTGATCGGTGATCCGAGCCGAGTGCTGGAAGCTGTCGATGCGACCGGGGCGCACATCGTGGCTGTCGTCTCCCACCCGGATCTGTCCGGCCAGGCCCTGCGCCGGCTGTCCTGGGCGCTGGAGGAACGCGACGTCGAGTTGATCGTCTCTCCCGGGATCATCGAGGTGGCGGGTCCACGGTTGTCGATCCGGCCGATCGCCGGACTGTCCCTGCTTCATCTGGAGCGACCAGCAGCCAGCGGCGGGCGGCTGATCGGCAAGGCGATTTTCGACCGCCTGGTGGGTGGGTTGATCCTGCTGGCGATCTCGCCGTTGCTGCTCGTCCTGGCCCTCGTCGTGCGGCTGACCAGTTCCGGCCCGGCGTTGTACCGGCAGACTCGGGTAGGAGTCTCCGGTCGAAAGTTCGAGATGATCAAGTTCCGCTCCATGGTCCCTGGTGCGGATGCCCAGCGGGCAGGCCTGATGGCGCTGAGCGAGGGCAACGGAGTGCTGTTCAAGCTGCGTAAAGACCCCCGGATCACTCCGATTGGGGGCATCCTGCGGCGCTTCTCCCTCGACGAACTGCCGCAGCTGTTCAACGTCCTGCGGGGGGATATGTCGCTGGTAGGCCCGCGGCCGCCGCTCCCGGAAGAGGTCGTCGGATACAACGGCGACGCCACTCGACGCCTTCGGGTGAAGCCCGGCCTTACCGGTCTCTGGCAGGTCAGCGGTCGAAGTGATCTGACCTGGGAAGAATCGCTACGGCTCGACCTGCGGTATGCCGACAACTGGTCGATAGCCCTGGACGTGTCCATCTTGTGGCGCACGATCCGGGCCGTCGTGAAGGGCGCAGGCGCCTACTGATCCGCGCGCGGATCAGGTGCGGTGGCCGGACGGCGGATACTCGCCCCGGCATGCCGGATACTGTCGATGGTTGCGACCGACGGTGCAACCATCGAGGAGAGGGATTCGAGATGACCGTTCGACCGCCCGGCGATGACGCGCGCTTGGCCCGGGAACTGGCCGTCGCCGCGGGATCGGCTCTGCAGGCGGTCCGGGCCGGGGACGCCGAAGGCGGCGACTTGAAGGCTGCTGGCGATCGTCGCGCGCAGGAGGTGCTGGCCGCCTTGCTGGCCGAGCACCGCCCCCAGGATGCCGTTCTGAGCGAGGAGGCGGCCGACACGGCAGCGCGGTTGACCGCGGACCGGGTCTGGATCATCGACCCTCTCGATGGCACTCGCGAGTTCTCCGAACGTCCGCGCACCGATTGGGCCGTTCACGTGGCGCTCTGGGCCGCCGGAGATCTGGTGGCCGGAGCGATCGCGCTGCCGGCCCGAGACGTCGCTTATGGCACCGATCGGCCTCCGGTAGTGCCCGAGCGCGCTGCAGGAGCCCTCCGGCTCGCTGTCAGCCGTTCCCGGCCCCCCGCCTTTGTCATGCAGATCGCTGAGCAGCTGGGGGCAGAATTGGTTCCCATGGGTTCCGCCGGGGTGAAGTGCGCCAGCGTCTGGCTCGGTGAGGCCGACGCCTACGTCCATGCCGGTGGGCAATTTGAATGGGACTCAGCGGCGCCGGTGGCGGTGGCTCGCTCGGCGGGCTTACACACCAGTAGGATCGACGGCTCCGAACTGGTCTACAACCGGCCCGATCCGCGGCTACCCGATCTGGTCGTCTGTCGCCCGGAGTTCGCTGAAAGCATTCTCAAGACCATCTCCGCCAACGTTCCTGAGGTGAACCACCGATGAGCACGCCGGAATATCGACTCTCTCAGCTCCAGACGCTGGAAGCGGAGTCGATTCACATCCTCCGCGAGGTAGTCGCCGAGTTGGAGCGTCCGGTGCTGCTGTTCAGCGGCGGCAAGGACTCCATCGTGATGTTGCGGCTAGCGGAGAAGGCCTTTTGGCCGGCCCGGATTCCGTTCCCCGTGCTGCACATCGACACCGGCCACAACTTCCAGGAAGTGCTCGCCTTCCGCGACCACCGGGTGAGCGAGCTCGGCATTCAGCTCCTGGTCGGCAGCGTCCCGGAGGCGATCGAGAGCGGTCTGGTCACCGAGCCGCCGGACGGCACCCGCAATCGCATCCAAACCCCGGTCCTGCTTGATGCACTGGAGAAGTACCGGTTCACCGCGGCATTCGGTGGTGCCCGCCGGGACGAGGACAAGGCCCGGGCCAAGGAGCGGGTGTTCTCCTTCCGGGACGAGTTCGGTCAGTGGGATCCCAAGAATCAGCGGCCCGAACTGTGGAGCCTCTACAACGGCCGGATTCATGGTGGTGAGACCATCCGGGTCTTCCCGCTGTCGAACTGGACCGAGCTGGACATCTGGCAGTACGTGGCGAACGAAGGCATTGAACTGCCGTCGATCTACTTCGCGCACGATCGCGAGGTGTTCGATCGACGCGGCATGCTCTACGCCGTTCACGAGGTTTGTCAGCCGCGGGCCGGCGAGGAGGTCTTCACCGCCCGGGTGCGCTATCGCACCGTGGGTGATGCGAGCCTCACCGCCGCGGTCCTCAGCGACGCCGACACGTTGGAGAAGATCATCGACGAGGTGGCTTCGACCCGGATCACCGAGCGTGGAGCCACTCGTGGTGACGACAAGTTCAGCGAGGCCGCCATGGAAGATCGCAAGCGCGAAGGGTACTTCTGACGATGGACATGCTGCGACTCGCCACGGCGGGATCGGTTGACGACGGCAAGAGCACGCTGATCGGGAGGCTGCTGTTCGACTCGAAGTCGATCTTCGAGGATCAGCTTGATGCGGTCGAGCAGGCCAGCAAGGCCAAAGGTGATGACTACGTCAACCTTGCCTTGCTCACCGACGGGCTGCGGGCGGAGCGGGAACAGGGCATCACGATCGATGTCGCCTACCGGTACTTCGCCACGCCACGCCGCAAGTTCATCATTGCGGATACCCCCGGGCACATTCAGTACACCCGCAACATGGTCACCGGCGCCTCGACGGCCGACCTGGCGATCATCCTGGTGGACGCCCGCAAGGGCCTGGTCGAGCAGAGCCGCCGGCATGCTTTCCTCGCCACCTTGTTGCGCGTGCCGCACCTCGTGCTCGCGGTGAACAAGATGGACCTGGTCGATTACTCTCAGCAGGTTTACGACGAGATTCGGGACGGGTTCACCCGTTTCGCCGACAAGTTGAACGTGCCGGACCTGACGGTCATCCCGATCTCCGCGCTCAACGGAGACAACATCGTCACCCGTTCGGCCAACATGGACTGGTACGACGGCCCGTCGCTGCTGCATCACCTGGAAAACCTGCACGTCTCAAGCGACCGGAACCTGATCGATGTGCGGTTCCCGGTGCAGTACGTGATCCGCCCGCAGTCTGCCCAGTACCCGGACTACCGCGGCTATGCCGGGTCGGTAGCGAGTGGAGTGCTCAAGCCCGGCGACGAAGTCATGGTTCTGCCCTCGGGTTTCACCAGCCGGATCGCCAGCATCGAGACGGCGGACGGGCCGGTGTCCGAGGCCTACCCGCCGATGGCGGTCACCGTCCGGCTCGAGGACGAGCTCGACATCTCCCGCGGGGACATGCTGTGCCGTCCGCACAATGCGCCGCAGGCGGCACAGGACATTGACGCGATGGTCTGCTGGATGGCCGATCGGCCGCTTCAGGCCGGTCAGCGAATCTCGGTGAAGCACACCACCCGGAGTGTCCGAGCGATGGTGAAGGACGTCACCTACCGGCTCGACGTCAATTCCCTGCACCGGGATGAGAATGCGACCACGCTGGGGTTGAACGAGATCGGCCGGATCCGGTTACGGACAATGCAGCCGCTGATGACGGACCCGTACGACCGAAATCGGGAAACCGGGGCGTTCGTCCTCATCGATGAGGCGACACTCAGCACGGTCGGCGCCGGGATGATCACGCGTGCTACCTAGGCCAGCCGAATTCATGATCAGGTGACGATCAGATGACGGTGGCGTTGGATGCTCTCCTCGAGAATCCAACGCTGCCCCTCATCAATTTCTTCGGAGAATTCCCCGGCTAGCAGTCAGCACCAGCAGGTGGCGTTCCCCGGCGGCCACCGCGAGGGTCTGCTTGAGTCGCCCTCCGCCCTCGACCGCAACTGGGCCGGGTTCGTCCCGGTGAACCCGATCGCCCGAGCCGAGTTGCCCTTTTCCGTTTGCCCCCCAGGTGCGTAACGTGCCGTCCTTAAGGATCGCCGCACCATAGGCCTCCCCGGCGGCCACTGCCTTCACCTCGCGTAGCTCTGGCCCACCTCCGCTGCCCACCACGGAGACCGGGTACGGTCGGAGATCAACCGTCCGGTCCCCGAGCTGACCAGCGCTGTTATTTCCCCAAGCGACCGCCGTGCCATCGCCTCGAACAGCGATCATGTGCTTCTCCGCAGCGCTGATCTGAACGACGTCGGTGAGCGTGCCCTGGCCGCTCAGGTCCACCACGGGGGTGGGCAGCAACCGGTCCGTCCGGGTGCCGTCACCGAGTTGGCCCATGTCGTTGTGGCCCCACGTCAGCACGCCTCCATCGGCCAGGAGCGCCACCGCATGCTGGCCGCCGACTGAGATCTGGAGAACATCGCTGAGCTGTTCGACGCCGGACTCGGCGACCACGTAAACCGGCCGGGACCGGTCGACCTGGGTGCCGTCGCCCAATTGGCCGAAGTCATTGGCCCCCCAGGCGACCACTCGACCATCGTTGAGCAGAGCCAATTCCGTCCTGCCGTCAGCGCTGATCTGCTTCACCCCGCGCAACGGGCCATCGCCTTCGGGTGCCTGCACAACCGTGGGGTGGTCCGGCGCCCCGGTTCGGCCGATCCCGCGCTGACCGGCATCGCCTCGGCCCCAGGTGACGACGGTGCCGTCGGCACGCAGCGCCATCGAGAAGTCGGAGTCAGCAGCGACCGCGGTGACACCGGTAAGCAGGCCACTGGCACCATCCGCGGCGATCACCTCACCGGGACCTTTGGCAGTCCCGGGTGAGCCGCGTCCGAGCTGGCCGGCGTCGTTCGAGCCCCAGCTCAGCACCGAGCCTTCGGTGGTGACAGCCAAGCTGTGCCGGCCGCCTCCGCCGATCGCCACGATCTTTCCTTGCTCAGTGAGGTCGACCAGCCCAAAGGCAGGCGAGCTCTCCTCGGTCGTCCATCCGAGCTGGCGGTCCTGGTTCAAACCTGTAGTCCACACCATCCCGGTCGCAGGGGTGCCGGAGGAGCTTGCCGCCGGACTCGAAGTCGGTGCTGGAAAATCTTTTGAATCCGCGTCAGTCAAGGAGCAACCCGCAAGTACGATCAACGGTATGAAGAGCATTCTGAGTGTGGAGTTTCGATATTTAGGACGGCTTCGCCGAATAGTAGTCAGTTGACTTAATTGTGCTGGAGTACCGGAAAGACCGCTTTCGCCCCGTAATTGTTTCGCTCCAAAGACCGCTTGAATCCAGCGGAGATTCCGCCAGTCGGGGAAGGCGCGGGCAGGTGCATGGACGGTGCTCGGGGCAATCAAAAATCTGAACATATGACGACGAAACCTTGCCTAGTGGATAGTTCGTCAACTGGGAGCAGCAGCGGTGGGAGGCATCGCTTGACGTCAGAGCCGGTGACCCCAAGCGCTAGCACGTCGAATCGCAAGGCGATCCGGCAGCGCCAACGGAAAGAAGATACCCAGGCCCGGGCTCGGATAGTGCTTGGTTCGAAGATCGCCGTGGTAGTAATTGGTGGGATTTTGGCTGCCACCATGTCTCCGATAGACATCCGGACTGCCCCGATCCTGAACGCCGGCGAACTTGTCGTCAATGGCGGTTTTGAGAGTGGGAAGAGCGGTTGGCGGGTAAACAACGGGTCGCTGACTCTCACACAAGTCGAGTCGGCCCATGCGGGTCGAGGCGCGGCCACCGTCACCACCCGCACGGCAGGCACTGTCGCGCTGAATGACACCAAAAACACTGTGCCCGTTGCCAAGGCCGCCACCACCTACGCCGTCTCGGCCTGGATCCGTTCGGTCGAAGCGGTGACCGCCCAATTGCGGATCCGTGAGGTCCACGCCGGAGCCCTGGTCGAGACCCGCGGCCAGGCTGCCTTGCTGACCGCTCAATGGCAGAAGGTGTCCCTGACATACCGGACAGTCGCATCTGGTAGCAGCCTGGATCTGAATGTCGTCGGTTGGAACGTACCCACTGGTGGGGTCATCCAGATCGACGACGTTTCGATGCGACTTGTCGGTTCGGCGGCGCCCAACCCGACGTCCAGCGCCACTACCGCCGGCGTTGCGCCGACCACCGCTGCGGGCGGATCCGCAGCCATGCTCCGAGGCGAAATGGTCAGCGATTGCCTGAGTGCTCGGGGAGTTCCGTCCTGTGGCGCCTTTATCGGCGCGGCCGTCGGCAGCAATGCCGACCCAGCTGAGCGGGAGTCCCAACTCGGCGGCAGGATGGGTCTGCACCGGACGTACTACCAGGCCGAACAGGTCGCCGCGGCGGTCAGGAACGCCAAGGTCGACTTGGCGGCGAACAGGGTGCCGTGGATCAGCTTCAAGCCGGCGTACTCATGGGCTGACATGGCTGACGGCAAAGGTGACGCTTGGGCGCAGGACTTGGCTCAGCAGTTGAGCAGGCTCGACGGTCCGGTCTGGCTGGCGATATACCACGAACCGGAGAATGACGGCGATATCAAGCAATGGACCCGAATGCAGGCCCACCTGGCCCCAATGATTCGGGCCATCGCCCCGAACGTCGCCTATAGCATCATCCTCACCGGCTGGCACCAGACCTTCGGGTCGAACCCGGACTTTCAGCTAGCGTCGCTGTGGCCGGGGGACGAGATCGTCGACATCATCGGCATCGACCCGTACAACGATTACGGTGTCGTCAAGGACGGCACGATGAGTACGAAATTCGTCGAGCTCAAGAGCTTTTACACGACGGTGGCACCGTTCGCCTCAGCCCATCATGTGCACTGGGCAGTTGCCGAGACCGGCTATACCGACGAAGCCGCAGCCAAGGATGCAGCCTGGCTGACGAGGGGCGCTGATGACCTGGTCAGCATGGGAGGAGTCGGTTTCGCGTACTTCGACACCACGCTGAATGCCTACGGATCTTGGCCATTGAACTCGACCAAGTTGTCGGCCTTCGCGCTGGCGATGAATAACACGCTCCGACTGCCCTGATTGGGATCCATTTATTCTCTGAATAGCGCCACAGCGAGCGGCGCTGATCCCGGCCATTGCTTAGCTGTGCGCTGTAGGCTTTGATCGTGAATTCCCGATGATCCCGGTGCGGGTGCTGTTCCTCGGCGGCCTTGGCCGTAGCGGTACGACCCTGATGGAGCGGGTTCTCGGTGAACTGCCCGGCGCCGTCCCGTTGGGTGAGGTGGTCCATTTGTGGACCCGGGACATCCGCGACAATGATCGCTGCGGCTGTGGTCGGCCGTTCGCGGACTGCCCGTTCTGGGGTGAGGTCGGACAGCGGGCCTTCGGCGGCTGGAGCGCCGTGGACGTGGATCGGGTGATGCACTTGGCCGCCGCGGTCGATCGAACCCGGTTCATCCCGCGGTACATGGCGGGTCGGCTCCCTGCCCAGGTTCGCCACGATCTGCGGGAGTACACCTCCTACTACGTTCGGCTGTACCGGGCGGCGCAGGAGGTCTCCGGCGCTACCGTGCTGATCGACTCTTCCAAGCATGCCTCGCTGGCGTACTGCCTCGGTTTCGAGGACGAGGTAGACCTGCGGGTCCTGCACGTCGTGCGGGACAGCCGGGGGGTGGCCTATTCGTGGACCAAGCACGTTGAGCGGCCGGAGGTTGACGGTGTCGAGGAGATGGCCCGCTTCTCGCCGACCAAGACTGCGATGCTGTGGGATTCCCACAACGTCGCCTTCTCGATCTTGGGCCGGCGTAGTCGAGCCAAGGTCAGCCGGATCCGGTACGAGACGTTTGTGGCCGACCCGATCGGCTCGATCCAAGCGATCGCCCGCTTTGCCGGCCTCCCGCTGCCGGCCGGGGGCATGACGTTCCTGGAACCGGGCGCCGCGCAGTTGGGCAGCTGCCACAGCGCCGCCGGCAACCCGATGCGGTTCACCACCGGTCGGGTGGCGCTGCGCCAAGATCAGACCTGGCGCCAGGCGATGCCAGTGGCCGACCGCCGATGGGTAACCACGCTCACCGCGCCGCTGCTGACCGCTTATGGGTACGGTCTTGGCCACCGCTGATCCCCGGCTAGCCGCGCCGTCGCCGGGCTTGGCGTAACACCTGCAGCTCCAGGGCATCCCGGAAGTGCCAGAGAGTTGCCACGTACCCTGCGGTGGACAACACCAGCACTGCCAGCGACGGAAGGAGATCCAATCCAACGGTAATCCGCAGCAGCACCATCGGCAGCGCAAAGCACGTGGTCCCGGCGAGCGCGACGATGACCATCGCCCGACTGATCGAGCTGAACCCGAGGATGTGTCGCACCTGAACGAAGGCCAGCAGGTTGCGAACACCGAGGGCGATGGCCCAGGCGGCGGCGGCGCCGTTGATGCCGTACTCCGGGATTAACGCCAGGTTCAGAACAATATTGACCGCTAGCGCGGCACCGTTGTTGATCAGGCTGAGTGCGCTCCGACCAGCCATCAGCAGGACGACGTCCACCGGGCCCGCGGCCATAGCGAGCAGCATGCCCAGGCCCATCAGGATGACCACCAGCCCGCCTTGGCCCTCGTACCGCTCTCCGAAGATTCGCAGATACAGCGGTCCGGCCACGGTGGCGGTCAAATATATCGGCCAGGACAGAGCCATGATCCAGGCGGTCGAGGTGGTGAAGACCCGACTGGTTGCTTCGGTATCGCGGACCAGGAGCATCTCCGCCAGCCGCGGTTGCAAGACTTGCTGGATCGCCAGCACCCCGAGCTGGCCAAGGACGACGAACCGGGTTGCAGCGGTGTAGAGGGCGGCCTCCGCAGGTGAGCGCAGGGCGGCGACCAGGATGATGTCGGCCCGCTGCAGCGCAACCTGGAAGATTCTGGCGACCCCACGCAGCCAGGTGTAGCTCCAAAACTCGCGTCTAACCTCAGCTGCCGGACGGGGCGGGAACTCGGCCATCTTGCCCCGGCGGCGACGCCGGATGACCCGAACAAGGACGACCGGGGAGATAGCCGCAGCAACGGCGTAGGGCATTGCCCAGGCGACCGACAGACCGGTGAGGCCGACCCCGATCAGAACCGCCAGCGTAACCGCGGCCGGCTGCCCGCCGCTGCGCAGCAGTCGGTCCACCACCACGGTCGCGCGCATGTTGCCGAATGCTTGGGTGGCGGCCAGACAGACGTCACTGAGCACTGCCAGTGGCAAGGCCACCGCGAACACTCGCAAAACCTCGGTGGCGGGAGCCGGCAATCCAACCCAGCCGGTGATCCTCTCGGCTCCGACCGCCAGCAACAAACCGAACAGCGTGGCGACCAGGACAACCGGGACCAGGGCCGCCTTGAGTACGGTGCCGACATCATTGCCGCGGCCCTGAGCCTCGTAACGCAGGACGAAGCGAGCCAGCCCGGTGTCCGTGCCGAGCAGGCCGGTGGCGCTCAGAATGAGGAACAGCGACGTCAAGGAGAACAGCAAACCGGCCGTCGCCTGATCCCAGCCGCGAGTGACCACGACGGTCAGCAGGAACCCGGAAACGCCCGCAGTGAGCCCGCCGACCAGGTTCAGTGCGCCCCCCCGGGCGATCTTGGCGAGCTGGGTGTCCGAGCTGGGCGGGTTGATGGCCGCCTGGGGTTGCTCCTGGCTCACTGGTCCAGACCAGGCGGACGGGCGGGCGCCGGCTCGGATTTCTCCGGGCTGGTCGGGGCCGCCTTATTCACGCCGTTCGGGGTTGCACCGTTGCGGTCGTTCGAGCCGTTCTGGACTGCCCTGTGGGGACCGTTCGTGCCGCTCTGGGCCGCGGCAGGGGAGCCGTGGGGCACCGCGACGTTCGGAACCGGCATGAGCCCGCCGTGCGGTTCGGGTCGAAGTCCGTCTCTCGGATGACCTGCTGGCGAGGTTTTGTTGGCCTGCGGCGGTACCCGTTCGTTCGAGCGGGGGCCGGTTTCGGTGGGTTGTGCGGTGGAGGTCAAGGCCGTGGCTGAAGTCGTGGCCGTGGTCGTGGCCGGGTGTCGGGTTCGGGCCAGCCGGCGACGGGACAGGCCCGGCTGGACCAACACACCGCCCAGCACGGGGACGGCGCCGCGACCGAGTTGCTCCACCGCGCGCACCAGATCAGCGTGCCTGGTATCCAGCTTGAGGCATTCGATGATCACGCTGTCGGCCATCCGGGCGAGTACCTGGCTGTCGGCGTTCTCGATCCCCGATGCGTTAATGATCACGATATCGAACTGCTTGCGCAGGCTGGTGATGGCCCGACGCATCCGCGCGTTGCCGAGTTGGTCGGCGGCCTCGTCGGTCCACTGGCCGCGAGGAATGACCCAGAGGCCGGACACGGGCTGCTGTAGGACGGAGTCGACGGGGACGTCCGAGAGCAGGATGGTAGCCAGCCCGTCCCCGCCGGGTGGGATCAGGTCCTGGCCGAGCCAGCCGCTGGCGACGGAATCAATCACGCAGACCCGCGCGCCGGATCGGATCAGGGCGATGGCCAGAGCACCGATGATCGTCGAGGCCTGGCTGGACGTGCCCGGGCGGCCGATCAAGATCGTTGCGGGCACGGTCGGCAGGGCGCTGAGTAACGCGGTCCGGACTCGGCGGTGGTCCTCGGGAACGGTCGGAAAGGTGGGCGACCAATTCGGCGGAATGCTCATCTCGCCGAGCGACATGATGGACAGCTGTTCCAGATCGTCACCACCACGGACCCGGTCATCCAGCCGCTCGCGGGCGAGCGCGGCCAGTATGCCGAAGATCAGACCCAACAGCAGACCCCCGACGCCATAAAGAATTCCAGAGGACAGCGCGCCGTCGGCGGGTCGGTCGGCCGGTGAGATCACCTGGCCGGGGTCGGCCGGAATGGCTTGTTCCTCGGCGATCTCGGACGCCAGTCGGGTCAACTCCGCGGTGTAGGTGCGGACCTGCTCGGTGGCGAAGGCCTGAGCCGGGGTACGCCCCTTGCCACTGCCGATCTGGTTGGTGGCCTTCACCAGCAGGTCACGCGTGCTGCTCTCCTGCTGACGCAAAAGCTTCACCTGGTTGGTGATCAGTTCCCTGGCTCGCTGCTCGCGAAAGACCAAGTATGCCTCCGCGAAGGCTTGCGCCCGGTCTTGTGCGGTGTCCGCCGTCGGCGCCTCATAGTGGATCCTGATGACCTGAGTGTTGGTGGTGACCGTCGCGCGGGCGGTGCGGACCAGGTCCGAGGGTGAGACCGTGGTGTTCAGCGCCTTGGCCGCGATCGCCGCGACCGCATCGGTGGAAACGAGTTGAGCCTCGGTCTCCAGGCTGGTCAGTTGGTCGCCCTCGGTGGCGGGTGAAAACGGGTTCCCGTAGAGCGGATTCACCAGGACAACCGCGCTGGACGTGTGAGTGCCAGTCAGGTACACCCCGGCGCCGCTGGCCGGGACGGCGAAAAGCAGAGCAAATCCCAGGATCAGCCCGATATGCCGGCGCAGGGCGTCACGGAACAAGGCTGGGCGAAACTCCGTCTGGTTCGGCAGTTCGCTCACGCTAAGACATCTCCTGATTGTGTCGTTCACTTCAGCGCGGGACAATTCCACGAAAGGTCTCATTCGGGTTCTCTAGACCCGGGTTCCACGCCATCGTTCGGCCTGCTCTGGCAGTATCGAGCTGATTGCTATGAGTTATACGACTGCGCCAAGTGGGCCAATTCTCTGATTCAACGCTCTCGCACTGTAGCGAGAGAGTGAAGCCTCTCCCGTTTGCCGAGGGCATCGTCTACTTTTCGTTACATGGCGGGTCTTCTGATGGTCTGTTCAAGTGGTGGGCATCTCGCTCAGATGCTCAGCATGGAGCCGTGGTGGCGCGACCATGAGCGCTGGTGGGCGACCTTTCGGACGCCGGACGCCGAGGTCGGCCTCGCCGATGAGAATGTCTCTTGGGTATTCCATCCGACGACGCGGAATGCGAAGAACGCCGTCCGTAACTTTATGCTGGCTCTGCGCATGCTTCGCCGCATTCGTCCCGATGTGGTGATCTCCACCGGAGCGGGGGTGGCGGTG
This sequence comes from Kineosporiaceae bacterium, assembly GCA_031400005.1. Taxonomy (GTDB): domain Bacteria; phylum Actinomycetota; class Actinomycetes; order Actinomycetales; family Kineosporiaceae; genus JANNPJ01. The sequence continues at coordinate 18,725 of JANNPJ010000790.1, forward strand.
CCGTTCTTCCTCATGGCCCGGCTCATGGGCATTCCCACTGTCTTCATTGAGGTCTATGACCGGCTGGATAGTCGGACGCTCACCGGGCGCCTGTGTCGACCGTTGAGTTCCCTTTCCTGCGTGCAGTTCGAGGAACAGCTGGCGCTGTACCCCGGAGCCGAGGTCATCGGTCCGTTGCTCTGAACTGGCCGGTGCTCTCATGCCGTTGCTTTGATGTCGGTTGAACTGGAGGATTTCTTGACGCCCGAGACATCGCCACTCGTGCTCGTGATGGTCGGCACCGACCATCACCCTTTCGATCGCCTCGTCGACTGGATGGACGAATGGGCCCGAAATCAAACGGACGGTTACGTCCGAGTGGTCGTTCAGCACGGCCGCACGCACGCTCCGCGGACGGCTGAAGGGCGCGACTTCATCCCTCGGCGGGAACTGGACGAGCTGATCGCAGAAGCCGCCGTGGTGGTCTGTCACGGCGGGCCCTCCACCATCGTGGAGACCCGCCGGCGAGGGCTGTCACCTATCGTTCTGGCCCGATCCGCTCAGCTCGGCGAGCATGTGGACGACCATCAGCAACGCTTCGTCCGGCTCATGTCCGACCGCGGGATGATCCGACTGATCTCGGACCGAGGCGAACTCTTTCACGCCCTGAACGAAGCAGTGGTTACGCCCCTCGCGGTGGACACGTCCGTGGCGGACGACCCGAGCCAGTCGGCGCTCAGGCTTGGCCAGTTGGTTGCCGAACTGGTGGCTCAGCCGCCCCGTTGGCGTTGGGGTAGCCGCCGCCCTCGGCAATCCGTAGCTTGAGCCAATGGTCCGGTCAGCCGCAAATCGGTGACGGTCAGAGGCCTTTGCCTCGGGTGTGAGCAAATTTGACGATTCGATCGGCGCTGACGAGTCTCGAGGCCACCAGAATGGCCAGGTATCCACGCCGCTCGCGCCAGTTCAACCGGATGCTCCGCAGTCCCCAACGAACCGCTTGCCGACGCTGCTTCAGTGCCGCGTACCCGAAAGCCTTACGACCGTAGTTCCAGGCCAGTCCCTCCCGGCTGCGGCTCAGCGCCGGATGCTTGGCCAGAAGGTAGTCGATCGCCGCGATGATCAGCGTCCACCGGGCGGAGAAGTACGAGTGGGACTGGCTCCATAGGACCCGGACCGTGGCCTGTTCGAGGACGTCGACCGGACCATTCTCGACCGCACGCAGGATCCAGTCGTAGTCCTCGCCGTAGCTGCCCGGAATCGCCTCGTCCACCAGGCCGATCGGGCCTAGCAAAGCCTCCCGGCGGACAACCACCGTCGAGGGATGCGCCTCGGTGACGCGGCGTCGGCTGAGCTCTTCGATGGACAAGTCGGACGCTCGTGGAACCCGGGTGATTTCGTGATCGGCATAGCAGACGATGATCCCGGAGACCCCGACGTCAGCGCCGGACGCGAGTAGTTGGCGAATCTGAAGGGAGAGCTTCTTCGGCAGCCAGGTGTCGTCGTCGTCGCAGAAGGCGATCCAGGGTTGCTGGGAGGCGAGGATCCCGGTGTTGCGGGCTCCGGCCAGCCCGGGGCTATGGGTGTTGCTGAGCACTCGGACGGGCCGAAGGCCGCCCTCTACCACCAGGTCCGGATCGGGCTCGCACTGGTCGTGCACGACCAGCGTCTCCACCACTCCGGGGTAGTCCTGATGCTGAATCGCCGTCAGCGTCTTGCGAAGTAGTTCTTTGCGGTCGCGGGTGGCGACCACCACGCTGACGCTTGGCCACTGGTCCTGGGTCATTTAGGTGTGCCTTCCGGATTGACGCTCAATTGGGTGGGCAGGGCAGAGGCGATCAACAGGCTGCGCGCTGGGCCGATCAAGGGCAGCCGGCTACGGCGGCCCTGGGATCGGTCCATGATCACCCCGAGAACCGGGACTCCCCGTCGGACAACCTGTTCGAAGGCTGCGTCCAGGTGTCGCGGCATGCTCCACCCCGGTGCCAGGAGGAACACCACACCATCCGTCTGGGTGATCGAAAGACCGATTTCCAGTACCGAAAGTCCTGGCGCGCTACCGACGACGTGCTGGCCGCTCTGTCGCAGGCGCAGCATGGTGGCCGTGACACCGCCACCGCCTGGGCTCTCATGATCGCCGCCGACGATCGCGCTCACCAGGTAGCCCCGTTGGCGTAGGCCGATGGTCAGCGCCCCGACGGCGGCTCTGACCGACCCCGGCCGCAGCGGCACGATCATGGTGCAGGACGGTCGCGGGCCGATCGCATCGGTGATCCGGATCCAGCTGCCGAGCCCGTCGTCCACCGGCCCGGACTCGTCCAGAACAGCGACCGGTATCTGCTGCCCCATTGTTAGCCGCGTGACGTCGGTCGAGGTGCGCGGCGCGGTCGGCAGCCACTCCCGTAGCGCGGCCAGCGCGCCTGCGAGGACAAAGCCGATCAGCGTCCAGGAAATGATCGAAACTTCTGGTTGGACACTGGCTTTGCGGGGAGTTGATGCCGACCGCAGTAGTTCGCCGGCCTGCAACTCATGCGTCTCCAATTCGCTCAGTTCGGTCCGCAGCACCTCCAGCCGCCCCTCCAGGTCGGCCGTCACCTGTTTCTCGCCTCGAGCGTCCTCCGCTCGGATGACCGAATTCAGTGCGTTGGCAGCGGTATTTGCCGTATCCATCTGATTCAGCAGGACTCTTGACCTCTCGACCAGCCGGCCGTGTTTGACCAGGACGGCGATTTCCTGCCGCAGGCTCTGCGCCTGCTCGCTACGCCGCTCGGTGAGCAACTGTTTGCGGGCGTCGAGGTAGGAGTCAGCCAAGTTCGAGACCAGCAGTTGGGCCCGGGCCTTGTTGGTGTCGCGGACCTGAATTCTCAGCACCTGACTGTTCGGGACGGCGGTCACCAGGGTCTTGCGGATGAGTTCGGCCTGCGTCAATCCGGTGCCGGCCAGTGCGCGCGGCAGCACTCGGCTGCTGAGCAAGATGGCGGCCTCAGTGTCGAGGGTCGCCGCTTGGCGCCGTCGTAACGCCTTGTCCGGCGGGGTCTGTGGGTCCACTGCCAGCGGCCTCGCCAGCACGGTGGCGCCGGAAATCCAGAGGGTGGGCTGCAGGGATGCCGCGACGAGCCCGATAGTGAAGCCGATCAGCAAGCCGATCACCAGCAGCGTCCGGTGCCGCTGCAGCCGCCGGAGGTAGACACCGATCGAGACTGCGTCCGAACGCCGTCGGTTCCGCGCAGCCTGCCGCTGCTGCCATCGCCGCAGGGCATCGGGGTGCGGCCGAAGTATTCCTGACCCAGTCATCGCAGTCGGTTCACCGCCGCCAACTCGGCGTCCGGCCGAGCACGTCGGCCAGGGCGGCGTCGTAAGGTTCAAAGTGGGCGGTCAGCCGGCTCAGGGTCGCTTCGGCCATCGGTGACCGCCGGCGCGCATTGTGTTGCTCGTAGGCGGGCGCATGAACGATCGGCAAATCCAGAAAGCTGAGCAGTCGTTCGTACTCCTGCTCGGGTGTGGCGAAGAAGTCCTCGCTGAACATCACGTGTACCCGGTTGGGACCGAAGAGGTCGATCAGCCGGCGCACTTGCTGCACATACTGACCACGGTCGACATACGACTGATGCCGGTGGGCGTGGCTGACATAGCCTGGATTGGCCCGGATCTTCGCCACCTCGCCGGCCAATCGTCCCGGCTCCAGCTCCAGGGCTCGCTCGAAGCTGTCCACGGTCTCGAAACCACGGGCGAACTCGTGCTTGTAGGCCGAGTAGGCGCGCTCAATCGGATCCCGCAGCATCACCACCAGCCGCACGCCAGGCAAGGTCTGCGCGATCCGTTCGGCGGCCAGCGGGTGGTGCATGTAGTAGCCGCTGGACTCGAAGCACATCGGCGCGTTCGGCACCGAAGCGGTGCGGCGGTCAGCGACGGCTGAGAGCGGAAAGTGGCTGCGGTACCAGTTTTCGCCCCGGAGGAAGTCGATGTCGAAGTAGTGCACTCCTTTGTTCAGGATCGGCGGCAAGATCCCGGGGTGCGTCATCAGTGCCCGGTGAAGGGAGGTGGTGCCGCAGCGCGAACCGCCGGCGACGATGAAGTTCGGCATCATCCGGAACGCGGCGGTTGGTCGGGCCAGGCTGCGTACGACCCGCCGTCCGGCGTTCTTCAGACTGTTGGGGGCGGATCCGCGGATGCTCACGATGTGCTCCAGTCCGGCATGGGCAGTTCCGTGGAGGTCTTCCCGGCCACGGTCGACAGATAGCGGAGCAGGCCGTCGGCCTTGGGTCGCAACGGGCGCCCGACGTCAGGCTCAGCCGCCAGCAGGTAGCGCCGGCAGAGGTCGAGCAGGTACATCAGGAACACCGGTTCGGCGTCCGCGGCAGGAACCCCCAGCGGCGCCAGGACCCGACTGGCCTCCTGATGTAGCTGTTCGAGTGCGCTCTCCCAGTCCGCTTTGGCGGCCAACGCCGCCAGCGCGTAGTGCAGCGCGTCCAGACCGACCGGCACGTTCTCAGCGAACCGTTCCCAGTCCCAGATTCGGACCTCGCTGCGAACCCAGGCCATGTTCCACGGCGTCCAGTCGCCGTGCCAGGCGCTGTGCTGCAGGTCGCGCCCCGACATCCGAACCGCGGCGGCCTCGATCACCGTGGCGAAGTGCTCGCGCCGGGCCGGGTCGTTCAGTTCCGCTGGTGCGGCCGTTAGGCGCTGCCAACCGGCCGAACCGGTCACGGGGCCGCGGCCGGCGTCGAACGCAGACAGCAACGACCGCATCGCGGTGTGTGGGACTTCGGTGCGGCGATGAGTCAACAACGGCGGAGTGCGCAGCGCGGACTGGATCAGTACGTCGATGCCGTTCCACGGACCGAGGTGGACGAGCCGGGGGATCAGCAGCCCGGCGGGTGGCTGGGCCGCCAGCCGGGTCAGCGCGTGCGCTTCGGCGGCGAGCAGACCGCGGGTCACCTCGGTGTCCCCAAGTTTGACGAAGGCCAAGGTCCGACCGCGATGAGAGATGGCCTGGAGCACCGGCTTGCGGTTGGCCCGGGGGGTACCGACCCCGAGGCTGAGCAACACCGGTTCGCCGAGGAGCCGGCCGACCTCATGCTGCAACGAGTCGACCAAATGCTCGGTGCCGGTCGCTACGGCGACCCGGAGCCGGTCGGGAAGCGCGACGTCCAGAGCCCCGCTCCGCAACCCGGCGCTAAGGACAGTCCGTACCACTCGCTCGGGCCAGCTCAGCGCCTGGCTGAACCTACGGACCGACTCCGCCGCAGCAGCGGGGTGGCCCGCCGGCACCAGCAGCCTCGGTCGTCGGGCCGAAGGGACGAGCAAGAACTCGCCCAGCACCTGCCGGCCGTCGCTGACCGGTGTTCTCCGTCGGACAAGTGATGCCTGCGCCGGCTGGCTCCAACAAAGGTTGGCGGCGCTGATCAGCGCCGCAACTGTCTCGTTCGGCGGGCTCTCATCCACCGTGGTCATGGTGTTCCTTCCGGCGAGCCGGCCGTGGAGCGCCAGCGTTCTCGCCACATCAAGCCGATCGCGATCATGATGATGAACAGCGGCCACCCGAGGGTGTCGTAGATGAAAAGCTGGACGGCGTAGAAGAGCAGGATCACGGTCCCGATTGCCTGCAGCACGGTCCGGCTACGCCAGTAGTGCGCGAACTGGGTGTAAAAGAAGGCGAGGAAGAAGGACAGCCCGCCCAAGCCCTGGCTGAAGATAACTAGCCAAATGTGGCCCTGGGTGCCCAGTGGGGGGACGCCGCACGCCCCACAGTCGGGGGTTGAGCCGCCGGCGATCGAGTCAAAGCTGCCCTGCACCTTCCGGGTGCTGCCGAAGCCGGCAACCGGGGATCCCTCGACCGTGCTCTTGACCGTCTCCATCAGGAGCTCGCCGCGCCGGCCGTTGCTGTGGCCATGGTTCAGCCGTTCCACCAGCAGAGCGCCCAGCGGTGAGGCGAAGAGCAAGGCCATACCCAGCACCAGGGTCACGCCAAGGGTGAACAGCGCCCAGACCCGCCCGAGGAAGGCCAATCGGATCGCCAGCACCACGGCCCCGAGCCCAAGGCAGATCCACAGGCCGCGGTTCAGCCCATAAATCACCGGGATGCTCGAGAGCAGGAGCACCACCGGCGCCACCCGCCGTCGCCATCCACCGTCCGGACCCAGCCAGCTGACCAGGAAGAAGGGCAAAGTTAAGGCGAAGTTGCTGCCCCAGGTATTGGCGTAGGCGAAGGGTGCGATCGGTCGGGCCTGGTCCGGTCCTAGCACGTTCTGAATTTCCGCTGCCTTGGGATGCGCGAGTGCCTTGACGAACGGGCTCGTGGTGACCCCATGGGGTAGCAGGAGTTCAACAACGGAGGTGAACTCGAAGCGAGGGGCGAACACGCCGAGCAACCCGCCGGCAGTGGTGAAGACGAACATCCAACCGAGCAGTCGCAGCACCCGGCGGTTGGGTAGGTCCGCTTCGGACAGGTTGCCGACCCAGAGCAGGATTGTCGTGCACGCGAGATACCAGATGAACCGGTACACGAACACCGGAACCCGGCCGCCACCTCCGTCGGGCACGCCGTTCGGGGCGTCGGCGAACAGCAGAGGGAGGCCGGCCAGCACCCACAGCAGGAACAGCATCCACCAGCCGAAGCCGCGGGGGACAACGACTGTGCGACGGCCCACCAGGTGCAACGCCATCGGCACCGCGAGGACGAAGACCATGATTTCGGACAGTCCGAGCAGCCACCAGAGCGGGAAACCGGCAATCAGGACGACCAGTGGCCAGCTCGGGCCGTGCCGCATCCGGAAACCGCCACCGTGGGTGGCTCGTGGTTGTGATCGGGGCGCGGTGCGATCGGGATGGGAGGGACCACGGTCGGCTGGACTGGTCGACCGGGACCCGATGAGGGTGTTCACCACGAGAGTCGACCCGTTCCCTTCGGCAGTCACACCCACACAACCGCCTGCTCGACACCGGGCCCGGGCGCGGGCCGTGATATTTGGCTCGGCATTTCGACCCCGCGACTGGACAGCTGATCGGCAGAGATTCAGCGACGACGATGGCCGAGTAGCGACGGGATCTTTTGACAGCGCGTCACTCGTCCTGGTCGAACCCCGAGTAGCTGTCACGCTAAGTGATCAAGTATTCATAATATTTCGATCCTCTCCGCCGATGGGGGATCGCCATTACCAAAGGCCAACCTGGGCGAGAGCTGCGGGATAACTTGACGCTCAGCGACCGGACGCCGAGGCCGGCATGTTTGAAGGGCCCTTCCATGCGACGACGAACAGGGGTAGCAGCCGCAGTTGCGCTCGTTCTGGGAGGCATGGTGCTTGCGGTGCTACCCGCAGAAGCCGTGCAGCCGACCGACTTGTCGGTTATCACCAGTTCTGATCCGGTAAACAAGACACCCAATGTTCTTAACGGACAGGTGAACTCGATCGTCGAGGTCGGCGATACGGTTCTGGTTGGCGGCAGCTTCAGTCAGGTCCAGGACGCGCTCGGTGGGCCGGTGCTCAATCGCAGTAATCTTTTTGCCTACGACGCCGCGACTGGGGAAATTCTCAGCAGCTTCGCCCCGGTCGTGCCCTCGGGCGTGTATGAGATCGTCCCCACTGGTGACGGCCAGACCGCCTACGTCGGCGGCCAGTTCAACAATATCAACGGCGCGCCCCGAACGAACCGGCTGGCCCGGATCAATGCCACTACCGGAGTGACTGTCCCGACCTTCGTCTCCCCGGGCTTCGACGGCATCGTCAAGGATCTACAGTTGCGTAATGGCCTGCTGTACGTGGCGGGCACCTTTCTCACCGCGGACCGCTTGCCGCGCAGTATCCTCGCTGCGGTAAACCCGGCCACCGGCGCGCTCTCGCCCGCGGTCGACCTCTCCTTCACCGATCCCCGCAATGGCGGCGGGCTGCAGGTGATTAAGTTCGACATCACCCCGGACGGATCGAAGCTGTTCGCCATCGGTAACTTCACCAAGGTAAATGGCATTGACCGCTACCAGGTGGCCCGGATCGACTTGACTCCGACCAGCGCCACGGTCGGCGATTGGCAGACCACCCGATATGCCACCGCGTGCCACGCCGCCTTCGACACGTACATGCGTGATATCGACATCTCTTCGGACGGTTCATATTTCGTGATCGGCACCACCGGTGCCTATTCCGGCGGGGTGAACGCCGGGACGCTGTGCGACGGCATTGCCCGCTGGGAGACCGCCACCTCCGGTCCCAATCAGCAGCCGACCTGGGTCGACTACACCGGCGGCGACACGCTGTGGAGCGTCGCAGCCGGAGGCGAGGCCGTCTACGCCGGTGGTCACTTCCGTTGGTTCAACAACCCGTTCAGGAGTGACGCCGCCGGCCAGGGTGCCGTTTCCCGGGAGGGCATCGCTGCCCTCGACCCACGCAACGGCCTGCCGTTGAGCTGGAATCCTGGCCGCGAACGCGGCGTTGGCGCCTTCGCCCTGAACACCACCAGTCGGGGCCTGTATGTCGGTAGTGACACCGACCGGATCGGCGGCTCCGAGTACCACGGCCGGCTCGCCCTGTTCCCGGCAGCCGGAGGCACGCAGATGCCAGACGACTTCACCGGCAAACTGCCAAGCGACGTGTACTCCCTCGGTGCCAACTCCACCGACACGGTTACCAGGAGAGCCTTTACCGGCACCTCGGTCACCTCGTCGGCCGGCGTGCCCAGCGACGGCGTGGCGTGGGGTACCACCCGCGGGGCTTTCATGGTCGACGGAAAGCTTTACACCGGTGTGACCGGAAGTGGTACCTCCCCCGGAACTCTGCAGGTGCGCAGCTTCAACGGGACGACGTTCGGCCCAGCAAGCCTGGTAAACCTTTACGGATTAACTGCTTTCGGTACCGAACTGCGAACGATCACCGGGATGTTCCTGGATTCCACCACCGGTCGGCTGTACTTCACCCTTTCGGGCAGCTCGCAACTCTTCTACCGCTACTTCACCTCCGAGAGTGCCATCGTGGGTGCAGTTCGGTTCAGTGGCCCGACCAACCTGAGTGACCTTAACTGGAGTCAAGTTTCGTCGATGTTCAAGGTCGATGACTTCCTCTACGTCGCCTCCTCGGTCGACGGCAACCTGCGTCGGTACCAGTGGAACTCGGCGGCGGGCTCGCCGGTCGCCGGCTCGGGCACCGTGGTCAGTGGCTCGGCTCTGGACGGGCAGAACTGGAAGGCTCGGGCGGCATTCGCCATCGCCCCGGCCAACGGCGGCAACCTCGCGCCCGTTGCGGCCTTCACCTCGACCTGCGCCGGCCTTCAGTGCGCCGTGGACAGCTCCTCGTCCACCGACTCCGACGGCACCGTGGTCGCCCAATCCTGGGACTTCGGTGACGGCTCGACAGCGTCCACACAGGCGGCCACCCACCTGTACGCCGCCTCGGGCACCTATCAGGTATCTCTGACCGTTACCGATGACGACGGGGCGACGAACACGGTGACCCATCCGGTCACGGTCACCGCTCCGGTGAGTCCTGTCGCGTTCCGAGCTGCGGCCGGCGCGGATGCGAACTCCAACCAGGTAACGGTGACGATCCCGGCGTCGGTCCAGGCCGGTGACGCCCTGCTGATGATTGCGACGGTGAACGCCACCACGTCGACGGTCGGCACTCCGACCGGGGTGACCGGCTGGACTCAGGTCGAGGCACTGTCGGGCAACACCATCCAGTCGGTGCTCTGGCGCAAGACTGCTACCGCGGCCGATGCCGGCGCGAGTGTTCGCGTGCCGTTGTCAGCCAGTGCAAAGATCAACCTCCAGGTACTCGGTTACTCCGGATCCACTGCGGCGAATCCGGTGTCGGCTGCGGCCGGCTCGCTGGAGACCGTGGCAAGGAATACCCACACGACGCCCACGGTGACGGTCGCGGCTGAAGGCAGCTATGTGCTGTCGTACTGGGCCGACAAGACCGCGGACACCACATCGTGGACGCCACCGGGCAGCCTCATCGCTCGAAACAGCACGTTCGGCAGCGGCTCTGGACACATCGCCTCGATGAGCGCGGATGCGGGGACCGGCGCGGGGATCGGCGCCGCCGGTGGCCTTATTGCGACCGCGAACTCAGCCAACAGCAAGGCGGTGATGTGGAGCGTGGTGATCGCTCCCTGATCCGGCCCGGAGAGCGCTTCGTGTCCTGAGGTGTCGGGTCCTGGTGCCCAGCCGCAAAAGTGCCTGCCGTTTTCAGCCCGGTTGCCGGGTCGAAAACGGCAGGCACTTTCCCCTGCCCGCGCGCCCGGTCGAGGGCGCTGACCCCGCGCCCACGCTGGGATCCGGCGGGATCGGCCGCCGATCATCAGACAGGTGAGTCGACGGGCCCCTCGGGCGCG
>JANNPJ010000793.1:0-7046 GCA_031400005.1 Kineosporiaceae bacterium
CGGGCTCCGCACCTGCCGTTCGAGTCGACCGCCACCGAAGAGCTCGGGCAGAACGCCCTGGTGATCCGCGTCCAGCCGGACGAGGGCGTGACCATCCGCTTCGGCTCCAAGGTCCCCGGTACCTCGATGGAGGTCCGGGACGTCAACATGGACTTCGGGTACGGGCACGCCTTCACCGAGACCAGCCCGGAGGCCTACGAGCGGCTCATCCTCGACGTCTTGCTCGGCGACCCACCGTTGTTCCCCCGGCACGAGGAGGTCGAGCTGTCCTGGAAGATCCTCGACCCGATCACCGCGCACTGGGCCAAGGGCGGCCAGCCCGAACCGTACGACCCGGGCAACTGGGGTCCGCAGAACTCGCACGACATGATGGCCCGTGACGGGCGTACCTGGAGGCGACCATGATCGTCGATCTGCCGAACACGACAACCAACGCGATCAACCACAAGCTGGTTGACCTGCGCAACAGTGGCGGGGCGGTCGCGCTCGGGCGGGTCCTGAGCCTGGTCCTGGTCACCGACGAGGAGCTGGCCGACAACGCGATCGCGATCGCGAACGACGCCAGCCGCGAACACCCCAGCCGGGTCCTGGTGATCGTGCGCGGGAACAAGCGCGGCACCGCCCGACTCGACGCCCAGATCCGGGTCGGTGGGGACGCCGGGGCCAGCGAGGTGATCGTGCTGCGACTGTACGGGCCGCTGACCGAGCACGGGGCCAGCCTGATCGTGCCGCTGCTGCTGCCGGACGCCCCGATCGTGGTGTGGTGGCCGGGCCTGCCGCCCGAGGCACCGTCCCAGGACCGGATCGGGCGGATGGCGACCCGGCGGATCACCGATTCCGCGCAGGCGAAGCACCCGATCCGGGCCCTGATGCAACTGGCCGCCGAGACCGCGCCCGGCGACACCGACCTGGCCTGGTCACGGATCACCCGGTGGCGGGCCCTGCTCGCCGCCGCACTCGACCAGCCGCCGTTCGAGCCGGTCACCCGAGCCGTCGTCACCGGAGCCAGCGACAGCCCCAGCACCGAACTGCTCGCCGCCTGGTTGTCTTTCGCACTGAAGTGCCCGGTCACCCGGAAGAAGACCGCTCCCGGCACCGGGATGGTCTCGGTCAGCCTGGTCCGCCCCTCCGGCAAGGTGTCGATCGACCGCCCCGACGGCAACGTCGCCACCCTCAGCCAGCCCGGCCAGCCCGAACGCAAGATCGCGATGCCGCGGCGCAGCGACGTCGAGTGCATCACCGAGGAACTGCGCCGGCTCGACCCGGACGAACTGTTCGCCGACGTCCTGACCCAAGGGCTGGCCGCCCTGCATCCACCGCGCGCGGCCCGCGCCGAGAGCGACGGCTCACCGGGCGTGGCTGCTCAGGGCAAGGCAGCCGAGGGTGCTGGTTCGCCGGACCAGGAGCCAACCTGGTCGCGGGCCTTCCAGGTGAACAACGGAAACCCCAGCGACGGGCTGACTTTCATGACCACGAGCACCCGCGAGGAGTGAGCATGAGCAGGGACGTCGCAAGCCCTGGCATCGAAAGCCCTTCCGTGGGGAGCAGGGACGCCGCGAGCCAGGACGTCGTGGTCCTGGCCGACCCCGAGCTGATGGCGGCCGCCGCGGCCGCCCGGCTGATCACTGCGCTGGCGGACGCCCAAGCCGCCCGCGGGCACGCGCACGCCGTCCTCACCGGCGGCAGCTCGGGCGGAGCCGTCCTGGCAGCGGTCGCGGCCTCGCCGGCCCGCGACAGCGTCGACTGGAGCGCGGTCGACCTGTGGTGGGGCGACGAGCGGTTCCTGCCGGCCGGAGACCCGGACCGCAACGACACCCAGGCCCGCGGCTTCCTGCTCGATGCCCTGGCGCTGGACCCGGCCCGGGTCCACCCGATGCCCACCAGCGACGGTGCCTACGGCGACGACGTGGACGCCGCCGCAGCCGCCTACGCGGCCGACCTCGCCGCCGCCGCCGGAACCGAATCAGCTTCCGGGGTACCCGTTTTCGACGTCCTGATGCTGGGGGTCGGGCCGGACGGCCATGTCGCCTCGCTGTTCCCCGAGCACCCGGGGTTCGCCGTCCGCGAAGGCACCGCGATCGCCGTCCGGGAATCCCCGAAGCCACCGCCGACCCGGATCTCACTCACCCTGCCGGCGCTGCAGGGCGCCCGCCAGACCTGGCTGCTGGCCACCGGACAGGGCAAGGCGGACGTGGTCGCGCGGGCTATCGGCGGCGAAGCCCTGCCCTGCGGTTCGGTGCACGGAACCGAGCGCACGCTCTGGCTTCTCGACCGCGCTGCCGCCAGCGCGCGCTGAATCCTCCGCACGCAGGCCCCGACCCTTCTGCGGAGCTCTTCTACGGAACTGCGCGCGGAGCTGCTTCTGCGGAACGGCCGTCGACGCTCCGGGTAAAGCCGGGTAAGTCGTTGACGGTGGGGCCGGTCGACCGAAAGAGTTCGGCAAACGCTATCCCTGGTAGCGCTGCGCGGACCTGACGGACTCGATCACTGAGGATGAGCTTCGTGAACCTTCTGCCTGCACGCCTGAATCATTCACTGCTGCAGCCGTTCACGGTGGCGCTGAGCGCTGTCCTGATCCTCGGTGCGGTGATCGCGAGCGCCGCGCCGGCCCAGTCCGCCGGGCGCCGGCTCACCGTGTACGTGGCCGGTGACTCGACGGCGTCCATCTACGACTCGACGCTGGCGCCGCGCACCGGGTGGGGGCAGGCGCTGCCGGTGTTCGCCGGACCCCAGGTGACGATCCAGGATCAGGCACTGTCCGGCGCCAGCTCCAAGAGCTTCGTTGATCTGGGTCGGCTGAAGACCATCCTGTCCACCATCTCGCGCGGTGACTATCTGCTGATCTCGTTCGGGCACAACGACGCGAAGACCGACGCCGAACGGCACACCGACCCGTACACCACGTACCAGGACTACCTGCTGCGCTACATCACTGGTGCGCGCCAGCGCGGTGCCCAGCCGATCCTGGTCACCTCGGTCGAACGGCGCCGGTTCGACGCGGCCGGTCACGCCCGGCTCTCGCACGGGGAGTACCCCGAGGCGATGCGCCAGCTCGGTGCCAGCGAAGCCGTTCCCGTGGTCGATCTGACCACACTCAGTCGCGATCACTGGGAAATGCTGGGGTCAGAGAGAACCAAGGACGTGTTTCTCTGGCTCGATCCGCTCCAGCACCCGAACTACCCCGACGGTGTGCAGGACAACACCCACTTCCAGGCGCACGGGGCGATCGAGGTCGCCCGGCTGATCGCCCAGGACCTGCAGCGGCAGAAACTGATGCCGGCGGGCACGCTGGTCGGGCTGAACCGCCCGGTCCCGGACAACGCCATCACCTGGCCAACCACCCACCCCGTCAGCTGACCCACCTCACCGGCCACCCACCCCGGCGACCTGACCGCTTCCGGTCGGATCCACCCGCGCAGCCGCGAAGTGCCTGCCACTTTCAGCCCAGTCACCGACCCTGCCGGTCAATCCCGAGAGTCCAAGACCGGACGGCGGTCAGCACCAGTGTGGACTCCAAGGGGACGTCGGAATCGTTGCTGTGCCCCTCTAAAACCGGTGAGCAGGGCAGATTCTTACCTCAATCACCGGTTCTTGAGGGGCACAGCAACCAGCAACCCCCTCGGAGGCCAGCGCAACGCCCCGGCGACCCAGCGGGTCGATCACCTGGCCGATGGCGCGAATGCCCGGCTGAGCGGCCAGCACCCGGATCAGACCCACCCGGACCTTGGGCGGAAACGGGGCCTCCGCCATGAGTTTCGCCAGCGCAAGAATTTTGGGGCGGGCTTGGAGCGGGTCGGGCGTTGGGTTCGGAGGGCGAACTGAGAGGGAGGTCTGGTGGTTCGGCCTGCCCCGATGCTGGGGCCATCGGCATCGGCGCGTCATTGCTAAAATCACCGCGCAGTCCCGGGCTACCCGAGCAGGTCCAGGCAGTCGAACGCCACGCCTGGGCTGAGGAAACCAGGGCCGGCGGAACCGCTGATGACGTTCAGTGTCAGGGTGTTCCACTGGCTGACGTCGGACTGCCAGGCGCGGGCCGGGACGGTATAGGTGAGAAGGGTGTTGACTTCCCGGTAGGTGCCGACGGTGAGGCTGCGGGTCTTGGCGGACGACGGGGCGGGCGGGGCCGCTGAGGTCCAGTCATTCACGCTCACCTGCGGGCGCCCGCCCGCGTAACTGGCGGTGATGCCAATGCGCAGGGTGTGCGCGGTGGCCGCCTGCGCGGCGGTGAGCTTGAACGAGATGGTCACGCCGTTGTTGACGTCCTTCCACAGGTAGCAGGGAAAGTCGCCGACGGCAGAGCTGCCGATGATGTAGTTGCCGGTCCACGGCGCCGCCCGCGGGTCAGAGGGGTGCGCGTGGGTCATCAGGGCGGCGTTCTTGAAACCGCTCGGCGTGCCGTTCCAGTCCCCGATCCGCCAGATGGCCGCGGCTTTGCTCGGGTCAGCGCTGACCGTGAGGGTGTTCAGCACCGTTGTGCCGCCGGCGGTGACCGTGGTGGAACCGGTCCACACCGCCAGTTCGCCCTTGTAGATGGTCATCGTGTATGTGCCCGGCAGCATGTTCGCGCAGTTGAAGTGGCCGGAGTTGTTGTCCGCGACAGCCCAGTACTGAGCATCGTCGTTGGCGAAACCCACCGTGTACGAATGCGAGGTGTCGCGGCCGGCGATACCGACGCCGGTCACCCGCCCACGCCCGGACGCACCGACAAACCCCTTGAGCCCCAACGAGGTGGCAAAACCGGTGTTCAGGTTGCGGGCGAACAGCGCACTGGACGGCGCCCCGCCATCGGTGAACGCCAGCACGTACGGCCCGTTCAGGCCCCAGCGATGCTCCTCGGGCTGCGCCATGCCGTAGTAGACAATTTCGTACAGGTCCGGGGAGGCAGTACTTCCGCTGCGCAGCAGTGAGCGGAAGAACGGCCCACCCGAGGACTTCTCGCGGTTGCTGCGGACCATCCAGATGCCCACCGTTGTGGCCGCGTTGGTGGCGCCCACGTAGTCGTAGTCGATGGTCCGCAGGCCGGAGTAGTGCTTGGAATGCGTGCTGCCGTCGGTGGCCTTGAAAATGTCGCCGGACTCGATGGTGGTGGCCGTGGCCGAGTTCCACGCATCGCCGCCGCTGAACGTGAGCGCACCCGGCTTCAGCCGCACGATGAAACGCTGCATGGTCACCGACTCGGCATCCTTGTACGACCACAGGTAGATGTTGTTCTCGCCGGCCCGGGCCACGTAGTAATGCACCAGCGTGCCGTGCACCACCGTGACCACGACCACCGATGAGGTGCCCGAGATGGTCACGGTCGAGGCCCCCAGACCACTCTCGACATGCGAGTTCTTGCCGTAACCCTGGTACTCGACCCCGCGGTAGACGAACGAGACGAGATCACCGTTGCGGTGGTTGACCTTGAAGACCAGATTCGCCCCGGTGTTGACGACGTAGTTGGTCCCATCGTCCGTGTAGCTGATCGTGGCGGCGTGCGCAGCGGTGGCGAACGACTCGACCAGCGCACCGGCACCAATCACCGCACCGCCGACCTTGAGCAGGCTGCGCCGGTTGAACCGGTGAGGTTCCGGCGACGGGCTGGCCTGGGGGAAGACAGACATGATCGGGCTCCGACGGTGGGGTCCGGGTGGGGGCAGGTCACTGTACAACTCGTTGATCGCCGTGGATAGACCGTTTTCAACGGATCTGATCAGGGCTTTCCGGCGCCCGGCGCAGGCGCGGGAAAGGCCACGACCCGCCCGCTGGCTTCCGACTCCGGTCCGCCCCACTCCTGACCGACGACGTACAGCCGCGGATTCTCCCCACGGCTGAGAGCGCAGGCGAAGGCACCTCGGTCCAGGTCGACGGTGGCCAGCACCTCACCCCCCTCACGCACCCGCACACAGTGCTGGTTGCCCACGTCGGCATACCAGAGCGCGCCCTCGGCATCCAGGCAGATCCCGTCCGGATGGTCACCTGGCGTCGACGCCCAAACCCGTCGATTGCCGATGTCGCCGTCTGTTGCTATGTCGAAGGCCGTGAGTCGCTCGGCGTACGACTCCGCGACGATCAACGTCCCGCCGTCCGGTGTGATCGCCATCCCGTTGGGGAAGGCGACGTTGTCGGCGACCTGACGGACGTGCCCTTCCGGCGTGATCCGGACAACGAGGCCCGGCGCGTACTCGCCGCCGGGAAAGTCGAACCCGATGGTGTTGACATAGGCATTGCCTCGGTCGTCGACCACGATGTCGTTCCACGGCTTTTCCGAGATCGCCGAAAGGTCCGCATGCAGGACCAGAGACCCGTCCCGTTCGCGGCGCAGCACCCGCCGCTGGGCCGAGTCCACGATCAGCAGGCGCCCATCGGGAAGGAAGTCGATGCACATCGGGAACGACGGGACGGTGGCAACCACCTCGTGGCGGCCATCGGCGCCGAGCGCGATCACCTGGTTCGCACCCCAGTCGGAGAACCAGAGCTGCCCATCGTGCCAGCGCGGTGACTCGCCGAACACGACTCCTTCCATCAGCACTTCGGGTGTACTCACGTCAGACCTCCTGGTCTCCTCGCGTGGTCAGCTCGGTTGGTACGTTGGTAAGGCAGACCGGTCCGGCCACCAAGAATCATCGCCATTCCCCAGCCGGACGCCCTTACCGCCGCAGCAGGGGCCGCACCTCCGTCCCCAAGAATCCGACGAACGCCTCCAGATCTGGCTCATCCTCGGTCGGCTGGATGATGACAGCAGTGACCCCGAACGACGCCAACCGCAGCACCGATGCGGCGATCGTTTCGGCGTCCCCGGCCACTCCGATGCCCTCCCACCGCGGAACCTCGGCGGCTACCCGTTCCTCAGCATTGGCCCCGGTGGCGGCGATCAGACCAATCCCGATGTCATGAATTCCTGAGGCCGACGACCGGTCGGCCTTCGCCTTGGAGGTCACCGTGCAGGCCGCCCGCACCTCGTCCTCGGTCCGCGCGCCAGCCAGCAGGGTTCCGTCCCCGACCGCGCCGGCAAGGTGCAGCGACTTCGGGCCGACGGCACCGATCATCAGGGCGGGTGGGACGAG
>JANNPJ010000811.1:0-18656 GCA_031400005.1 Kineosporiaceae bacterium
GGCCAGAGCGTGTCGAGGAACACCAGTTCGGCGTACGCCGACTGCCAGAGCATGAAGTTCGACGTGCGCTGCTCCCCGCCGCTGCGCAGGAACAGGTCGACCTCGGGCAGTTCAGGTTCGTCGAGGTAGCGCGCGACCATCCGCTCGTCCACCCGCTCGGGGTTGATCCGGCCGGCTGCGACCTCGCGAGCGATCGCCTTCGCGGCATCCGCAATCTCGGCCCGGCCACCGTAGTTCACGCACATCGTCAGGGTCATCACGTCGTTGCCCCGGGTCAGTTCCTCTGCCGCTTCCAGCTCCTTGATCACGCTGCCCCAGAGCCGGGGACGGCGCCCGGCCCAGCGCACTCGTACGCCCCAGGCGTGCATTTCGTCCCGGCGGCGCCGGATCACGTCCCGGTTGAAGCCCATCAGGAACCGCACCTCGTCCGGCGATCGCTTCCAGTTCTCGGTCGAGAAGGCATACGCCGAGATGTGTTTCACCCCGATCTCGATCGCCCCGGCGACGATGTCGAGCAGCGCAGCCTCTCCCAGCTCGTGCCCCTTGGTGCGGGGCAGGCCGCGCGCGTTGGCCCAGCGACCGTTGCCGTCCATCACGATCGCCACATGCCCGGGCACGAACTCGGCCCCGATCTGCGGCGGACGAGCTCCGGACGGGTGCGGCGGCGGCGCGATCGGTGGGAGCCGGCGGACCTCGGACTTGGCGACGGCACGGCGGCGGACCGCCATCAGCTCACTCCTTCGGGATGTATCTCGGAGGCCACCAGGACGGCGGCCTGCTTTTCGACCCGGACCGCTTCGGCGTGTGCGGCCTCGACCTGATCAAGTGCCGCCTGGGCAAGGGTCGCCTGGGCGGCGGCGGTACGGGCAGCGACCTGAGCGGCCGCGGTCTCGACCGCTACCAGGTCAACGACGTCGTTCGACCGCTCCACCCAACGCAGCGAGCGGACCCGCCGTTCCAAGTGCCACTGCAGATAGGCGGCCACCAACCCGCTGGCCTCTCGGCGCCGGCGGAGCTGGCTGGCGTCGGCGTGCTCCCAGTCCCCGCTGAGCAGCGCAGCCAGCAGCTCCAGGGTCTCCGGATGCGGGGCAGCAGATCCTGGCGGCCGACAGGACGAGCACACTGCCCCACCGGAACCCAGGGCGAACGCCCGGTGTGGACCGCGCGCACCACAGCGGGCGCAGTCGACGAAACTCGGTGCCCAGCCGGCGACCGCCAGCGAGCGCACCAGGTAGGCATCGAGCACCAACCCTGGTTCATGGCCGCCGCCGGCCAGCGTGCGCAGCCCGCCGGCCAGCAGCAGGAACTGCTGGACGGCGGGCTCGCGCTCGGTGTCGGTCATCCGCTCCGCGGTTTCCAGCATGGCGGTCGCGGCCGTGTACCTGGAGTAGTCCGCGGCGATCTGCAACCCGTAGGCACCGATCGTCTCCACCTGAGTCACGGTGTCGAGCGAACGTCCCTCATGCAGCTGGACATCGATCATCATGAACGGTTCCAGCCGGCCACCGAACCGAGACGTCGTCTTCCGCACTCCCTTGGCTACTGCTCGGATCCGGCCGCGCTCGCGGGTGAGCAGAGTGACGATCCGATCGGCCTCGCCCAGTTTCTGGGCACGCAGCACGATCGCCTCGTCCCGATAAAGACGTGTCATTGCTTATTTGTTCGTTCGCACGGCGTGGATCAAGAAGATCGTCCGATGGAACGGTTGACGGCGGAGAGCACGGCCTTCAGCGAGGCCCGGACGATGTTGGCATCGATCCCCACTCCCCACAGCACCCGGTCGCCGAGCTGGCACTCGACGAAGGCCGCAGCCTGGGCGTCGCCGCCAGAACTCATCGCATGCTCGGTGTAATCGAGCACCCGGACGTCGACGCCGCGCTCATCCAGTGCGGCGACGAAGGCCGCGATCGGCCCGTTGCCGCGCCCGTCCACGGTGATCGCCGTCCCGCCGTCCTCCAGATCCACCGAGATCGAGTCGACTCCGCCGTCCGTGCTGCTGTGCCGCATCCCATGCAGGGCGAAGCGACCCCAGCTGATCTGCTCGCTCGCCGTCGGCAGGTACTCGTCGGAGAAGATCTTCCACAGTTGCTGCGGGGTGACTTCACCACCGGCTTCGTCGGTGTGCCGCTGCACCACCTGGCTGAACTCGATCTGCAGGCGGCGCGGCAGGTCGAGGCTGTACTCGTTCTTCATCAGGTACGCGACGCCGCCCTTGCCGGACTGGCTGTTCACCCGAACCACGGCCTCGTAGCTGCGGCCGACGTCATGCGGGTCGATCGGCAGGTACGGCACCGCCCACTCGAGGTCGTCGACCGAAACGGACGCTGCCGCGGCGTCGGCTCCCATCGTGTCCAGGCCCTTCTTGATCGCGTCCTGGTGGGACCCGGAGAACGCGGTGTAGACCAGATCGCCGCCGTACGGGTGCCGTTCGGGCACCTTCAGCTGGTTGCAGTACTCGACCGTGCGCCGGATCTCGTCGATGTCCGAGAAGTCGATCATCGGCTCGATGCCCTGACTGAACAGGTTCATCCCCAGGGTGACCAGGCAGACATTGCCGGTGCGCTCGCCGTTGCCGAACAGGCACCCCTCGATCCGGTCGGCGCCGGCCAGGTAACCCAACTCGGCGGCGGCCACCGCGGTCCCGCGGTCATTGTGGGGGTGCAGGGAGAGCAGCACATTCTCCCGAAAGGCCAGATTCCGGTGCATCCACTCGATGCTGTCGGCGTACACGTTCGGGGTCGTCATCTCGACCGTCGCCGGCAGATTGATGATCGCCTGCCGATCCGAGGTCGGCTCGAACACCGCCAGCACCTCGTTGCAGATCCGGGCCGCGAACGACAGTTCCGTGCCGGTGTACGACTCGGGCGAGTACTCGAAGAAGACGTCGGTTCCGGTCAGCGTGTCGCCCAGCTTCTTTACCAGACGGGCGCCTTCCAGCGCGATGTCGACGATGCCGTCCTCATCGGTGTTGAACACCACCCGCCGCTGCAGCGTCGAGGTGGAGTTGTACAGATGGACGACGGCCTGCTTGGCCCCACGGATCGATTCGTAGGTGCGCTCAATCAGCGGCCCACGGGCCTGGGTCAGCACCTGGATCACCACGTCGTCGGGGATCAGGTCGCCCTCGATCAGATCCCGGACGAAGTCGAAGTCGGTCTGGCTGGCGGCCGGAAACCCGACCTCGATCTCCTTGTAGCCCATCCGAACCAGCAGCTCAAACATTCGCCGCTTGCGCTCGGGGCTCATCGGGTCGATCAGTGCCTGATTGCCGTCCCGCAGGTCGACGGCGCACCAGCGGGGAGCTGTCTCGATTCGCTTCGTCGGCCAGGTACGGTCCGGCAGTTCGACGTGGATCTGCTGATGAAAGGGACGGTATTTGTGGATCGGCATCCCGGAGGGCACCTGAGTGTTCTTCATTTCGCTTCGCCTCATGTCCTTCGCCGGACCCCGAACGGGGTCGACTGCTGCTCTGGCTGGATGATCGGCCGGCACGCAGAGCCACCGCGGTGAGAGAACCGACCTAGAGGTTCTCACCGCGGCGACGAAGGAGGAGCAGCGCCGAACGCATGTTTCTACGGTACACGCATGTTGCGATGGCCGAGCAACTGTCGGTCCTGCCGGGCAGAATGTCTGGCAAGGGGCTGCTCAGCGCTCTCTCAGACCGATGAGGCAAACTCAGAGCATTGGCTGGCCGCAACCGAGGTGCCCCGCGCCTGGTTCGGCGCAATGAGGCAAAGGGCAGAAGCGCCAGCCCAGCCGATCCCGGGAGACTATGTGTACGACCTTCAGCAGAAGTTTGGCCTCCAACTGATCGCGATCGCTGTGATCGTCATCGTCTCGCTGGCCGCTGCCCTGCTGCTGCAACGCCGCCGACCGTCGGCGTTCGGCCTCGATACGGCCTGCGCCGCTCTGGCCTTGGGTTCGGCCCTGACGATCGTGGTCGGCACGGTAAGCCCCCGAGGTGACGGCCAGGGTCATGGTTCGGTTCAGCTGGTGCCGTTCCGCACCCTGCTCAGCTATCGATACGACCATTCCGACCTGCTGATCTACCTGGTCGGCAATGTCGCCCTGTTCATGCCGCTGGGCTTCTTCCTCTACTTCGCCCTCCGCCACATCGCCCTGGGCCACCTCACCCTGGGCTACCTCGCCCTGGTCTGGCTGGTGATCACCACGATCATCTGCGCTCTCGTTTCGGTCGGGGTGGAGATCATGCAGTTGCCGATTTGGACTCGCAGCAGCGACGTCGATGACGTGCTGACAAACAGCACCGGCGGCTTCCTCGGGGCACTGACCGCTTATCTCCTGCTGATGCTGGTCAGAGCCACAAAGGTGAGTGGGCAGGGGCCGATCCGGCACTATGCGGACGGTTCGCGGGCGTCGTAGCGGGCGAACCGGGGCTGCAGGACGGCGAGCCCGATCACCAGGACCACACACGTCAGCCCGCCGGCGATCGCGGCCACAGCTTCACCGCTGAGTTCGGCAACGCTACCGAGCAGAAGATCTCCAAGCCTCGGACCACCCGCGACCACGACGATGAACACCCCCTGCAACCGGCCGCGCATGGCATCCGGGGTAGCCGCCTGCAAGATCGTCATTCGGAACACCGCACTGACGGCGTCGGCGGCACCCGCGAGGGCCAGGACGGCGAACGCCAGCCACAGCGTCCACCGGGCTCCGCCGTCCGAGGTCGGACCGGGCGAGAGCGCCAGCAGGACACCGAACCCGGCGATCGCCAGCCCCCACCCAGCCACCGAGACCAGCACAGCCAGCCCCTGTCGCCGGATCCGGCCGAGCGGTCCGGAGAACACCCCCGCCACGATCGACCCGGCAGCAATCCCGGCCGCCAGAATGCCGACCGTGGTGGCACCGCCGCCGATCAGCGCGGCACCGATGGCCGGGAAGAGCACCCTAGGCATCGCCAACACCATCGCCACCAGATCGACGGCGAACGTCATCCTGACATTGGGCCGGGTGCGCAGGAAGGAGAGCCCTTCCAGCACCGAACGGAGGCCGGATCGGCGTACGTCGCCCTGCGGTGGCAGCGGTGGCAAGGCGACGAGCGTGATCAGGGCCACGATCAGCAGCACCATTTCCAGGCTGTAGGTGCCACCAAAACCCCATCCGGCGACGAGCACCCCGGCGAGCAGCGGCCCGATGGTCAGGCCCAAGCTCGTCGACAGACTGGAGAGCGCGTTGCCGGCAGGCAACAACTCGGCAGGCAGCAATCGAGGCACGATCGCCGTCCGGGCCGGGCTGTTCACCGCGAAGAGACCGCTCTGCACCGCGACCAGGAGGTACAACAACCAGAGGTTGCCGACCTCCAGCCAGGCCTGGACGGTGAAAGCGCAGGCCAGGAGCAGCAGCCCGGTGGACGTCGTGATGATCACTCGGCGCCGATCGTAGGCATCGATGATCGACCCGCCGTACAGCCCGAGCACGATCAACGGCACCACGGCGAACAGCCCGACCAGACCGACCTTGAAGGTCGACCGGGTCAGGTCGTAGACCTGCAGCCCGACCGCCACGTTTGTCACCTGGGTACCGATCGCCGACAAGGACGACCCGAACCACATCCGCCGGTAGGGCACGCTGACCCGCAAGGGGGTCAGATCGGCCAGTAGCCGCCTACGGCCGACCGCTGGTTCAGTGCCCAGATCGTCGCCGCTCAGAAGCCGAGTCGCTGCATCTGCTTGGGATCACGCTGCCAGTCCTTGGCCACCTTGACCCGCAGGTCAAGGTGGATCCGAGAGCCGAGTAGAGCCTCTATGGACAACCGGGCCTGGGTACCGACGTCACGCAGTCGAGTACCACCCTTGCCGATCACGATCGCCTTCTGACTGTCCCGCTCGACGAACAGGAACACCCGGACGTCGATCAGCGGCTCCCGGTCCTCCCGGCCTTCCCGCGGCATGATCTCCTCCACCACCACGGCCAGGCTGTGCGGCAGTTCGTCGCGAACCCCTTCCAGGGCCGCCTCCCGGATCAGCTCGGCGATCATGATGTGCTCGGGCTCATCGGTCAGCTCGCCGTCCGGGTACAGACGCGGACCTTCCGGCAGGTACCCGATCAGGAGGTCTTCTACCTCGTTGACCTGGTACCCGTCGATCGCCGAGACCGGGATGATGTCGTCCGCCTCCACCAGCTTGTCCACCGCCAGCAGGTGATCGGTCAGCCCGGCCCGGTCCACCCGGTCGGCCTTGGTCACGATCGCGATCAGCGGGGTCCGGCGTTTCTGCCCGCGGCGCAGTTCGGCCAGCTCGTTGGCGATGAACCGGTCACCGGGGCCGATCTTCTCATCGGCCGGCAGGCACAGGCCGATCACGTCGACCTCCATCAAGGTCTGCCGGACCAGGTCGTTCAGCCGCTCCCCGAGCAGGGTCCGGGGCCGGTGCAGCCCGGGGGTGTCGACCAGGACGAGCTGCGCGTCCGGGCGGGAGACGATGCCCCGGATGGTGTGCCGGGTGGTCTGCGGCCGGCTGGAAGTGATCGCGACCTTCTCCCCCACCAGCGCATTCGTCAGTGTGGACTTGCCTGCGTTAGGCCGGCCGACGAAACAGGCGAACCCGGAGCGGTGTGCCCCGGACGGCGAGCGCTGCGACTGGTCGCCGTCGCTCTCCTTCGGGCCGGCGTGGTGGTGCAGGGCCGGCTGGTCACCGGCCGGCTGTTCCCGGGCCGGGCGCTTCTTGCCGGACGGACGGGCGGTAGTCGGGCGGCCGTTACGGGGCTTAGAACTCATATGTCACATCTCTCCGATCGGTGCGGCCAGGGCCCGGGCCCCAGCCGCGCGCAACCGGTCGGCGACCAGTTCAGCGCTCTGCTCACTCAGGCCTTCGGCCACCACGACGGGTGCCGACTCGACCATTTGCTTGGCTTCCAGCAGGCCAAGCCCTCTGGTCCGGCGGATCTCCCGGATCACCAAGATCAGATTCGGGCCGGGCACCTGCAAGACCACACGGTGTCGACCGGGCTCACTGAATTTGGCGGGCGCTCGTCCCGTCGGGGCCGGCCTGAACACCCTGAAGATATCCCAGGCCAGGGCGGGCACGAGCAGCAGCCAGAGCAGGTACCAACCGCCGTTCGTGGCCAGCCAGACGGCTGCCAGCAGAACCAGCCCCCGCGGCACCGCACCGAGCAGAATCCGTCGGGACATCACGCACCACTCCGATCGCGTTCAGCCTCACGCCGATCCTGCCGATCCTGCCGATCCTGCCGATCGCTGCGGTCCGGTCGGTCGTAGCCTGCCTCTGGATCGCGCTCGACCAGCACCTTTGCGAGGCTGTGCCGGCGGCCCTCGAACGCCTCGGCGGTAAGGATCAGGCCGTGAACGGAGGTCTGGGAGCCGGCGATCGGCACCCGGCCCAGGCCCTTGGCCAGCAATCCGCCCACGGTCTCCACTTCGTCGTCCTCAATCTCGATCCCGAACAATTCCCCGAGCTCATCCAGGTGTAGCCGGGAACTGACGCGTTTGCGACCGCCGGGCAGTTCTTCCACCTCGGGCTCGTCCCGGTCGTACTCGTCGGCGATCTCCCCGACGATCTCCTCCAGGATGTCCTCGATCGTGACCACCCCTGCCGTGCCGCCGTACTCGTCGACCACGATCACGGCGTGCCCGGCCTGCTGCATCTCTCGCAGCAAGGCGTCGACCGGCTTGCTGTCCGGGACGAACACCGGACGGCGCATGATCGTCTCCACTTTCTGGGTTCGAGCGGCGTCTGGCTGCTCATGCATCCGGCGGGCGACGTCCTTCAGGTAAAGGATGCCGACCGGGTCGTCGAGCCCACCACCGACCACAGGCACTCGGGAGAACCCGGAGCGCAGGAAGAGCGACATCGCCTCTGGCAGGGTGCGGTCGCGCTCCACCGAGACGACGTCCGTGCGCGGCACCATCACCTCGCGGGCCAGGGTGTCACCGAGGTCGATCACCGAGTGGATCATCTTCTGCTCACCCAGCTCGATCAACTGGCTCTCCTGGGCGATATCGACGAACTGCCGCAACTCCGCCTCCGAAGCGAACGGCCCGTCCCGCAGCCCACGCCCGGGCGTGAAGGCGTTACCGATCAGCACCAGCAGCCGGGTCAGCGGTGCCAGCACCCGAGTCAGCACGGACAGGCCGGGAGCGACCGCGAGCGCAACGTGCTCGGCGTGCTGGCGCCCCAGGGTCCGCGGGCCGACCCCGACAACCACGAAGGAGACGGCCGCCATCACCGCACAGGCCGTCAGGCCGGCGCGCCAACCGATGCCGAGGCTGCGGACGGCGGCGAAGGTGACCGCGACGCTGGCACCGACCTCAGCAGTGACCCGCACCAGCGTGGCGGCGCTGAGAACCGGGGCCGGGTCACCTGCCACCTTGACCAAGGCCGCTGCCCCACGTCGTCCCTGCGTTTCCAGGTCGGCCGCGCGAGATCGACCGATCCGCGACAGCGCCGCCTCCGACGCTGCCGCCACACCGGCGATCAAGGTCAGCAGGGCGGCAACGAAGGCCAGGCTCAACATGCCGTTGCTACCTGCGTCGACTCACGTGCCGGCATCCACTCACGCCGGTTCAAGCCTTGCCCCGGGCGGCAAGGAAGGTCAGGAGCAGCTTGCGCTGCAGGGCAAACATCTCCTTCTCCTCCTCGGGCTCGGCGTGATCGAAACCCAGCAGGTGCAGGATGCCGTGCGTGGTGAGGAGCAGAAGTTCCTCCTCGAAGCTATGCCCGGCGGCCCTGGCCTGAACCTTGGCGACCTGCGGGCAGAGCACGACGTCACCGAGCAGACCAGGTGCCGGCTCCTCGTCGTCCTTGCCTGGGCGCAACTCATCCATCGGGAAGGAAAGGACATCGGTCGGACC
This sequence comes from Kineosporiaceae bacterium, assembly GCA_031400005.1. Classification (GTDB taxonomy): domain Bacteria; phylum Actinomycetota; class Actinomycetes; order Actinomycetales; family Kineosporiaceae; genus JANNPJ01. Next base: position 8,831 of record JANNPJ010000811.1, read on the forward strand.
CGGTTCGTCCATCCATTGGATGTGCAGTTGCTCCATCGATGCCTCATCCACCAGGACGACGGACAGTTCCGCCTGCTGGTGTACGCGCATCGCGTCCAGCACGTTCCGGGCCAGGGCGGCGATCTCCGCCTCGTCGACGCTGACGCCGCTCTCGTTGTTGACCTCGATGCTCACCTGGTCATTCTCCCCGACTGCGGAGCACCGTCCGTACACGGCTGCGATCCGTCACTGACCCGATCGAGCAGGAGCGGTTGCGAATCCACCTCGGCCTCTGAGTACGGCCGCAGACTTTGACCCTTTGCCTACTGACCGGACCGGCCGACAGGTTGCCCCATCGGCCGGTCAGCTACGACGTCGGTCAGCGCGCGGGGCGGTTACGGCGTCCGGCCGCGGTGTCCCTGGCTTGTCGAGGCCCCTGGTTGGCGCCGGCTTGCGGGGCCTGGTCCTGCTGGACGGCGTCCCACCGGCCGTAGGCGTCGACGATCTCCCCAACCAACCGGTGCCGGACGACATCGTTGCTGTTCAGGACCATGAAGCGGACGTCGTCAATACCGTCCAGAATGTCCTGCACGATCCGTAGCCCGGACTGGGTGCCAGACGGCAGATCGACCTGGGTGACGTCGCCGGTCACGACCATGCGCGAGTTGAAGCCGAGCCGGGTGAGGAACATCTTCATCTGCTCGGCCGAGGTGTTCTGCGCCTCGTCCAGGATGATGAAGGCATCGTTCAGCGTCCGGCCACGCATGTAGGCCAGTGGAGCGACCTCGATCGTGCCGGCCGCCATCAACCGCGGGATCGAATCCGGATCGATCATGTCGTGCAGGGCGTCATACAGCGGGCGCAGGTACGGGTCGATCTTCTCCGTCAGCGTGCCGGGGAGGAATCCGAGCCGCTCGCCGGCCTCCACCGCCGGCCGGGTCAGAATGATCCGGCTGACCTGCTTGGCCTGCAACGCTTGAACAGCCTTGGCCATCGCCAGATACGTCTTACCGGTACCGGCCGGACCGATTCCGAAAACGATGGTGTGCTCGTCGATGGCATCGACGTATCGCTTCTGATTCAGTGTCTTCGGCCGGATCGTCTTGCCCCGGTTCGACAGGATATTCAGCGTCAGGACGTCGGCCGGGCGCTCCTTGGTCTGCTGCCGGAGCATGCCGACCGATCGTTCAACGGCGTCCGCAGTCAGTGATTGCCCTGCACCGACGACCACCAAGAGTTCGTCGATCAGGCGCTCCACCAGAGCGACCTCGCCGAACGGACCGGTGACAGTGATCTCGTTGCCGCGGGCGTGAATGTCGGCCTTGGGGAACGAGCGCTCGATGGAGCGGAGCACCTCGTCGCCCGCTCCGAGCAGGGACACCATGTTGATCGTTGGTGGGACGACGATCCGGTGGACGGCCTGCGGGATTCCATCAGTGCCAGCAGTAATCGCATTACCGAGGCTTGCGCCGGTGGCTTGGCTGCCACGCTGGGAGGTGGGGGGAATGGTGCCGTTGGACTCGGTCATGAGGGTTAGGTGCGACCGCCTTCCGGGGCTCTACTCAACGGCATTTCACCGTCCTCGACAGTCACCATGCTAACCGTGACCACCGACAGTGCGCCCCTGGTTATCGGCCCAGTTTCCGCTGGGCCGTCACGCACCGTGGCGAACAAGCCAGAACCGCCCAGTATCACCTGATCCGATCCACACCGAGGGACTGGAGTCAGCGGTCAGCATGACCGGGATCTAATCGTGATTATCCGTAACGCTTCCTAATTTTCCAGAATCTAGAGACATATTCCTTATTCCAGTACTGTGGACAGCAATCACAGATGAACGACGATTGAGTATCGGCCAAGCCTTGATCCGACCGCCCGCTGAACGGCCGATGGTGGGCCGGGCTCGCCAACCCAGCCAGACACCTCCTGACCGTCAGCCTCCCGTCAGCCTCCCGTCAACCGGGTGGCCAGCCGAACGACCGACCGGCCAGCACATGGCCATGGACATGGAACACAGACTGGCCGACCTCGGCACCGGTGTTGAACGCCAGCCGGAACGGCCCCCCAGCCTCTTTGCGAGCAACTTCAGCCCCGACTGCGACCAGGTCGGCCAGGGCCGCCGGATCCGCCGCGGCTAACGCGACGACGTCCTTATGGTGGTCCAGCGAGATCACCAGTACATGAGTGGGAGCCTGCGGGTTGAGATCCCGGAACGCCAGGGTCCGGTCTGTCCGGGTCACCACGTCGGCGGGAATGTCCCCTGCCACGATGCCGCAGAAGATGCAGCCATCCTCGGTTGTCATCTGCGCGAGCTTACCTATTCAGCGATCCACGGCCGATACGTCAGCGCCAACGAAACCTCCGCAAGCCGGCAAGCCGCACAGCCGCTCAACATCATTTAGGAATATCCTGATTCCTTAGGCATAATCCTGACCATGGAGACGACACAGCGAACCGTCAAGCCGGACGGACTCACCCTGACCCGATCCTGTTCGCACCCGGGTCCGATCTATGACCGGGCCGTGCGCCGGGCCGTGGAGTCTGATCAGGATTCCTTCATCACCTGGCTCGGAGTCGAGATCGACGGAGATTCTCGGATCCTGCCCAGCACATTCACCCCTGAAACCCGATATGTCGATCTGCTGGTCCAAGTCGGGCCCGACCGTCTCGTCCATGCCGAGTACGTCCACACTCCCGAGGCCGACCTTGCCGTGCGGATGCTCGGCTACCGCGCTGCGATCATGGCCGCGCATCCCGGCAAGCGCCTCGTCCAGTACGCGATCGTCCTCAAGGACGGCAAAGTCCCCAGCTGCGACGACCCAGCCAGCGGGTTCACCCTGGGATTCATCCCGATCTACCTCCGTCACAGTTCACCCGACCCGCTCCTCAAGGCTCGCGGGATATCCACCCTCGCGGCTCTTGCGGAGGGCGATTACCACGACCGCGCCCAGTCACTCAGAGCCGCCTGGCAAATCCTGATGGCACACCCCTCACCCGACACCGTTGCCTTACTCGAAGCAGCCGCTGTGCTCGCCTCAATCCGGCTCGACGCCCACACCATCAACAACATCATTAAGGAGAACGCCATGACGATCGAAACCATCGCCGACTTCTACAGCGAGACCGATCTCGGTCGCGAGCTACACGCCCGCGGTCTGAAGCAGGGCTTGAAGCAGGGTCTGAAGCAGGGACTGAAGGAGGGACTAGCAGCCGCCGTCCGGGATCGGTTCGGCGATCGGCCCGAGGTCCCGCAAATTGCAGAGCGACTGGCGCAGCCCGACGATTCGGCCGCTGCCTTCCACGCCGTCGCGCACGCCGCGAGCTTCCAGGAGTTGCTCGACTCCACACCGAGGCAAACACCCGCCATGTGAACCGAAGGGCACGGCACCTGGTCAACCTCAGACCGGGTGCCGTGCCCTTGGATCAGGAGACTTCAGCGGGGTTCAGCACGACCACCGGCCAGTTTGGTACCTGGTCTACTCCTCAGGCCGCGGTACCCAACCCGGCGTCAGATCACGGAATCAGGACGACTTTGCCTATGGTTTGGCGGTTTTCGAGTGCTGCGTGAGCGGCGGCTGCCTCGGCGAGCGGGAACCGGGTCAGCAGCGGCACCATTTGACCTGCGGTCAGCGCGGCCAGCGCTGCCTCCTCGAGCGAACGAAAGCCGCCTGGCCGCTGCAGCAGACGGACGCCGATCGCGGCAGACGCGGTGATTCCCCGGCCGATCAGGTCGAACACGCTTAGCGACGTCGGTTCGCCGGAGGAAAATCCGTAGACCAGCAAACGCCCGTCCACCCCGAGCAGTTCCAGGGCCGCCCGACCGCGGACGCCGCCCACTGCGTCCAGGACAAGACTGACCTGGCGGCCGTCGAGCTGGGCGCGGACGGTCTCGGCCCAGTCCTCCTGGTCGTAGTCGACCGAAACGGTCGTGCCGAGCTGGCGCACCACCTCGACCTTCTCCGGTCCACCCGCCGCACCGATCACCGTCGCTCCGGCGTCCAACGCGGCCTGGACCAGCAGCACGCCCAGCCCACCCGCCGCCGAGGTGATCAGCACGACGTCCTCGCTCGACAGTTGGGCCCGCTCGAGGATCGCGAACGCGGTCCGGCCGGTGCCGATCATCGCGACGGCGGCCGCGTCGTCCACCCCATCGGGCAGGGCATGGAGCGATCCGACGTCGGCCACCGCCAGTTCGGCGTAGCCGGCACCGAGCATCCCCAGGTGGGCGACCACCCGGCGTCCCCTCCAACTCGCGTCGACGTCCGCCCCGATCTCGTCAACGATGCCGGCTACTTCACGACCGCCAATCATCGGCAGCACCGGAGCGGGTGCCGGACCGCCCGGTCGACCGGCCCGGATTCCGGTGTCGATCAGATGGACGCCGGCCGCCCGAACGGCGATCCGGACCTGCCTCGGGCCAGGCTTCGGATCCTCCACCGACTCGTAGCGAAGGTTCTCGGCCGGACCGAACTCGTGCAGAACGACAGCATGCATGGTGTGCTCCAGGTCGACGGGGCGACGACAGGCGACGACGGATAGTCGTGATTGACCGTAAGAGCTGAACCGAACTTGAGGTCAAGACCCCGGCCGGAGGGACCACAGCTCGCCCGAGATACGCAAATTCCTCGGAAGGATTTGGAGCCGCCTCCTGGAATTGCCTGGTCTCGACATCCTGATCGACTCGAACGTTCCCACCGGATCCGGGCTGTCCTCCAGCGCCGCACTGTCCTGTTCGGTCGCGCTGGCAACGAACGAACTGGCCGGGCTGGGCCTGGATCGAGCGGCGCTGGCAGCGGCCGCCCGGCACGCCGAGAACGAGATCGCGGGTGCACCGACCGGTCCGATGGACCAACTCGCGTCCATGTTCGGGGTTCCTGACTCGGCCGTCCTGATCGACTGTCGATCGATCGAGATCCGCTCGGTTCCGCTGGGCCTGACCGCGGCCGGGTGCAGCTTCGTGGTGATCGACACCCGGGCCGCGCACCCTGCTTGATGCCTCGCACGCCTCACTGCGGGACGACTTCGAGGTGTCATGCCCCGAACTCAACGTCGCTGTCGAGGCAGCCCGCGAGGGCGGCGCCCTGGGCGCCCGGATGACCGGTGGCGGGTTCGGCGGATCCGCGCTCGCCCTGGTCCGCACGGACAGCGTGGAGCGGGTCAGCGCGGCCGTGCTCGACGGCTATGCCGCAGCCGGCTTCAAGGAACCCGGGGTCTTCGTCGTCCATCCCTCGGCGGGAGCGCGGCGCATCAGGTAGACCAGACCGACGACGAGACCGACCGGACGGGACCGACAAGATCCGACCGGACGACGTGGCCGGGCAGGATCAGCCCCAGCGGCCAGTGCGGGCAGCGATCCAGCTGAGTGCCACCGGGCCGGCGGTTGAGGCTCTCAACACCTCCGGGCCCAGCCGGACGGCGACTGCACCGGCCTCGGTCAGCACGGCGAGTTCGTCGTCCGCAATCCCCCCTTCCGGCCCGACGATCACCAGGACCTCGCCGGATTCCGGTAGCGGGACGTCGAGCAACGGGCGCTGTGCCGCCTCGTGCAGCACCAGGGCCAGTGTCGCCTCGGCCGCCCGGCGGGCCAGCGCTGCGGTGGTGCGGGCCGGTTCAACCAGCGGCACCCGGGATCGGCGAGACTGCTTGGCTGCCTCCCGGGCGATCGTCTCCCAGCGGCGAAGTGCCCGCTCACCCCGCTCGCCCTGCCAGCGCACGATGCTGCGCCCCGCCTGCCACGGCAGGACGACGTCAACCCCGATCTCGGTCGCGGTCTCCACCGCCTGCTCATCCCGACCGCCCTTGGCCAGCGCCTGCGCCAAACCCAGCCGGACCGCCGGCGCAGGCATCCGCTCGACGTCGTTCACCCGCAGGTCGAGCTGACCGGAACCGGAAGCGGTCACCACGCAGTGCGCGATGACCCCCTCACCGTCGGCAAGGACGATCTGCTCCCCCGCCCGGATCCGCCGGACGGTGGCGGCGTGCCGGCCCTCCTCACCGTCCAGGAGGAACCCCGCGCCAGGCAGCAGCCCGTCCAGCCGGCCCGCCGGGACCAGGAACCGCGCCGAGGTCACGCCGTCAGCGGCCGGCGAAGCGGTCGCGGAGCTTGGAGAAGACGCTGGTGTGTGCCGGGGTCATCCGGCCGGCCGGGCGCTCCTCCCCACGGAGAATCGCGAACTGGCGAAGCAGCTCCTCCTGCTCCTCATCAAGCTTCGTCGGGGTGACGACGGCCAGGTGAACGATCAGATCGCCACGCCCGCCGCCGCGCAGGTGGGTGACTCCGAGCCCGCGCATCGTGGTTGATTCGCCGGACTGCGACCCGGCTTTGATCTCGAAGTCCTCGGTGCCGTCGAGGGTCTCCAACTTGATCATGGTGCCCAGCGCCGCCGCCGTCATCGGCACCTCGACGGTGGCGTGGATGTCGTCACCGCGGCGGGTGAAGACATCGTGCTGGCGCTCGACGATCTCGACGTAGAGGTCGCCGGGCGGACCGCCGCCCGGGCCGATCTCCGCCTGCCCGGTGAGCTGGATCCGGGTGCCGGTCTCTACCCCCGGCGGAACCTTGATGTTCAGCGTGCGCCGAGAACGCACCCGGCCCTCACCGGAACACTCCAGGCACGGACTCGGGATCACGCTGCCGAATCCCTGGCAGGCGACGCAGGCCTGAGTGGTCATCACCTGGCCGAGGAACGAACGGGCGACCCGCTGCACCTGCCCGCGCCCTCGGCAGACCTCACAGATCTGCGGTGAGGTCCCCGGCTGACAGCAACTGCCCGTGCAGACCGGGCAGATCACCGCGGTATCGAGCTGGAGCTCCCGGGTCCCGCCGAAGGCCGCCTCAGCCAGGTCGATCTCGATCCGGATCAGGGCATCCTGGCCGCGGCGCTGGCGAGGTACCGGACCCCGGGCACCGGCGCTGGCGCCGAAGAACGTCTCGAAGATGTCGGTGAAGCCGAACCCGGGACCGAAACCGCCACCGGTACCGTTCGGATCGCCGCCGGAGTCGTAGGCCTGCTTCTTCTCCGGGCTGGAGAGCACCTCGTAGGCACGCCCCACCTCTTTGAAGCGGTCCTCAGCCTCCGGGCTGGAGTTGACATCCGGATGCAGCTGGCGGGCCAGCTTCCGGTAAGCCTTCTTGATCTCCTCGGGACTTGCCGTCCGGGATATCCCGAGCACCTCGTAGTAGTCACTCACGATGGCGATGTTCTCTCCAGCTAAGAATTGGCGGGCGAATAGCGGTTCTGGGGCGCAGCGGATCAGGTCATGAAAGTGTCAATCAGGTGACCGTGGTTCATCCGGCTGTGGTTCGTGACGCTGTGGTTCATGGGGCTGTCGTTCATGCGGCTGTGGTTCATGACGCGAGGATCCGTGAAACATAACGGGCGACGGCACGGACGGCGGCCATCGTCGTCGGGTAATCCATCCTGGTTGGGCCGAGCACACCAAGGCGGGCCACCATCTCGCCCTGCGAGGCGTAACCGCTGGATACCACCGATGCTTCCTGCAGCCCGACGTGCGCCGTCTCGCTGCCGATCAGGACTCCGACGCCACCAGCGCCGTCCGCCATCTCGGTCAGCAGTTTGAGCAGCACCACGTGCTCCTCGATGGCCTCCAGCACCGGCCCGATGCTCTGCACGAAGTCCGGCCCGGAGCGGGCCAGGTTCGCTGTTCCAGCAAGCACGATCCGTTCCTCCCGCTCAACGTCGAGCGAGTCTTCGAGAGCGTCCAGGACGGCGCGAACCAGGGCGCGGTCCTCGGTGCCGAACTGATCGGGCAGCCCGGCCATGATGGCGGAAACCTCGGTCAACCGCCGTCCCGACATCGCCCGATTCAGCCGAGTGCGCAGGTCGCTGAGGGCCGCCTCGACCGGTTCCTGAGCGATCGGGACCACCCTTTGCTCCACCCGCCCGGTGTTGGTGATCAGGATGACCAACAGCCGCTCCGTACCCAACGGGACGAGTTCGACGTGCCGAACCGTGGATCGGGTCAGCGACGGGTACTGGACGACGGCCACCTGCTGGGTGATCTGGGCCAACAACCGCACGGTCCGAGTGACCACGTCGTCCAGGTCGACCGCGCCGTCCAGGAGCGTCTGGATCGCTCTCTTCTCAGCAGGTGAGAGCGGTTTGACCCCACTCAACCGGTCGACGAAGAGCCGATATCCCTTGTCCGTGGGGACCCGCCCGGCGCTGGTGTGCGGTTGGGCGATGTAACCCTCGTCCTCCAGCGCGGCCATGTCGTTGCGAATAGTGGCCGGCGAGACTCCGAGCGCATGCCGCTCGACCAGCGCTCGGGAGCCGACCGGTTCCCGGGTCTGGACGTAGTCCTCCACGATGGCGCGCAGAACGGCGAGTTTTCGGTCCTCGCTCACGATGCCACCTCCGCCCGTCTAAGCCCATGGTCTCTCCTGGCACTCACTTGTCCTGAGTGCCAGAGGTGCCAGCTTACGTCTAGTGGCGACAGAACGCGTCGACCGGCGGGTCGGCTGGGCTCAGCGGCGAACGCTGGCTACCGTCCCGGCATGGCTGCCCAACTGCCCCGGATGCCCGGAACCAGACGATCCGACGTCCCGAAGACCACTCGATCCGCGAAGATCGATCCCGCGGCGACGAACGGTCCAGCCGATCGGTATGGCCGCGACGTGCTGGCCACGCCGGCGGCCAAACCGCAGCTCCCCGAGGTTGCGGCGGAGATTGGTCTGGTGGTCGAGGACGTCGAGACCGGATGGTGCGGGGCCGTGGTGCGGACCGAGAAAAGCGGTGGCATCCATCTCGTGGTGCTGGAGGATCGGCGCGGGCGGGTCCGTTCCTTTCCGCTCGGGCCGGGATTTTGGGTGGACGGCGCTCCGGTGCGGTTAGTGCCGCCTCGGCCCGCCGGGTCGACACCCGTCCCACCGGGTCGGCTACGCAGCGCCAGTGGTTCGGTGGCGGTCCTCAACCAGCGCGCCCACGTGGCCCGGGCCTCGCGGATCCTGGTCGAAGGAAAGCACGACGCCGAGCTGGTGGAGAAGGTCTGGGGCCACGACCTGCGGGTCGAAGGGGTGGTCGTGGTGCCGTTGCACGGGGTGGACGACCTCGCGGCGGCGGTCGAGGACTTCGGGCCCGGGCCGGGACGGCGGCTGGGAGTACTCGTCGACCACCTGGTGGCCGGTAGCAAGGAGTGGCATGAGGCGGCCACGGTCACTCGGGTACCCGGCGCCAGAGCTCACGTTCGCGTGGTCGGCCACCCGTACATCGACGTTTGGCAAGCAGTGCGACCGCAGCGGATCGGCATCTCGGCCTGGCCGACGATCCCCCGCGGTTTGCCCTGGAAAGAGGGAGTACTCGCCGAACTGGGCTGGCCGCACGAGGAACAGGCCGACGTCGCGGCCGGCTGGCAACGCATCCTGGCCGCCGTCGACAGTTACGCCGATCTGGAGCCCGAACTACTGGGCCGGGTCGAGGAACTGATCGACTTCGTCACCGGGGATGAGACAGATCGCTAAAATCGTTGGCCCGTCGTCTACGGTTTCCATGTCGTCTACGGTTTCGGTAAGGAAAGGGACGAATCATGACGCAGCATCCGGACGACGACGCAACCAAGCCAGCGCACGGCACCCCGCCGGGCCAGGGCGAGCCACCGGTGTACGGAACTCCCGCCCCGGACGGCCCACCTCCGCCTCCCCCACCGCCACCACCGGGTTATCACGCTCCCGGATACGGCGGATCGACCGAACCTGGCTATGGGCACCCGGGCTACGGACAACCGCAACCCGGCCCTCCGAGCTACGGCCAACCACCGACTGCGCCGCCCAACTACGGGCAGCCACCGACTGCGCCGCCCAGCTACTGGCAGCCAACGACTGCGCCGC
>JANNPJ010000826.1:0-2856 GCA_031400005.1 Kineosporiaceae bacterium
GATCGCGCTCTTCCTGGACGGCCTGGATGAAATGCCCCCGGCCGTGCAGGGTCGGGCGCTGCGGAGAATCGACCGTGACGGTCTCGGCTCGCACGTGGTGCTGACCAGCCGCCCGGACGAGTACCGGGCAGCCCTCCGTCAGGGTCGGCTCTGGGGAGCTGCTGTGATCGAGGTCCTGCCGGTCGACTTTGAGCACGCCGCTGCGTTCCTACTCACCCAACAACTCGGCGACTTTCGGCCTGCCTGGCAGCACGTGATCGACTCCATGCGTGCCGACCCCGACAGCGTGGCAGCTCGTACCCTGACCACACCGCTTACGCTGAGCCTGGCCCGGGAGACCTACAAGTACGCTGATCCCACGGATCTGCTGGACATCCGAGCCCACCCCACCCCTGAGGCTCTCCTGCAGCACCTGCTCGCCCGCTCCCTCGAGCTCGCCTACCCTGACCCGAGCCAGCTACAGCACGCCGTCCGCTGGTTGGGGTGGATCGCCCGAAACATGGGCACCAGCCGGGACCTGCGCTGGTGGGACATTCCCACCTGGCTTCCCCACCGGCAACGCCAACTCGTCGTCCTGTTCGCCGGCCCGCTTAGCTGCGAGCCACAGGCGTTTGCCGTGCGATGGCCCAGCAGGAAGGAAGGGCTTAAACTGCTCGCGATTGCGCTCGCGGTCTGGCTCGTCAGCGGGCTCGCCGGCGAGCTCCTGTTCAGGGTCACGGGTGGACGCACTGGCGGGCTCACCGATGGGCTGGCGTTCGGGCTCGCGTACGGGCTCACGGTTGGATTTGGACGCCTTTCCGAACTTTGGCGTAGACCGGTAGCGGATGCACCGGCGGCGACCCCCGACGGGGTCTATCGCTCCGATCGCCGGCAGGCTCTCGCGGGTGGGCTCACGCTCGGACTCGCGGTCGGGATCACGTTCGGGCTCCTGGTCGGGCTCAGAGATGGGCTTACGATCGGGCTCATGGTCGGGCTCGCGTACGGGCTCACGGGCGAACTCACTTTTGGGCTCGTGGGCGGGCTTGCAAGCGGGCTGGTGTTCGGCCCCCCGGTCGGCCTCATCGGCGGGCTTACGATCTGGTACTTGGTCAGGCGCGGACGTCAGCCGGGAACGGCTGCCCTGCAACTGATCGCAGCGGAGACGACCTGGGGATTACGTGACCAGCGGGTGCGATTTCAGCCCCTGTTGCAGACGGCTCTGGAACTTCAAGTGCTGCGTCAGGTCGGACCGGTGTACCAGTTCCGTCACTCTGCACTACAGGATTTGTTGATCCAAACCCCGGTTCCCTCCCGTGGCCGCCGAGTACGGGTTCCCACCCCCAATCTGTGTCCCGAATCCGTCGTATCCGACGGCGCGGACCAATCTGAAACTCAAGCAGTCCCCAGCCAGACGGACTTCTGAGGCCTTCTTCAGAGAACTGATGAACGATAGGTCAGCTGCGTTGCTAGCAGGTACCCTTTGATCGAGTACACGGATCGGCTGGCACATGTCGCATCCTCGCCGTCGTCAGGGGAGCAGCCGGCGCCTGAGCCGTTGCCAGAATCCGTGATTGCCGGGCTTGTTGTAGTGGGTTTCGCGCTCTTGTTCGTCGCGAGTCAGGTTCGCTGCAATTCGCTTTTGGCTCATGGTGCGGGCCCAGACCACCTGGTTGCGGTGGATGAAGTAGTGGGAGCGGCAGGGCATCTGCCCGTTGCCGATTGATGGGTCAAGGGTCACGGTGCCGTCGAAGGTCAGGATCCAGTCGGCAGGGCTGAGCGGTGTGATGACGCGGTTGCCGCAGCCGCAGGCGCACAGGTGCGAGGACGTCGCGTAGTCGAGCGAGATGTACAGCGTCCCGGGGGCAAGGTCGCGGGGGATGTACTCGGAAAACACTGGTTCGAGAACGGTGTTGGCCGGACTCACTCGGTGTCGCCGAACTCGTTCAGGATCTCGTTGCTATCGATGCGGTACAGGCTGTGGAGCTCGCCGGCCTCATCACGGTAAAAACCGAGCTGCTTCTTGAAAGCGATGACGGCATGGGTTGCGGCTAGGACGTTGAGCTCGACGACCTGGATGTTGGTCTCGTAGCCGTCGGCGTCACCGAGGGCGTAGGAGACGAGCCCATCGATGTGATCGCGGTGGCCGGGCAGGCTTGTGGTCACGCGGACCTGGCCGGACAGTCCGATCGGATCGTTCTGGACGCCGATCCCGGTGTCGATGAAGGGCACGCCGGAGTCCGTCAGCCGGTCGATGATCACCTTCTTGTCCGGCCCGGCGTCCATGGCCAGGAACACGAAGTCCATCGACAGCAGGTCCTGAACGTTGTCGGCGGTGACGTGGACGGGATGAGGGTGAATGCCCCAGCGCATCGGTTCGTACCGGTCGGCGTGGTGCTGGACTTTGAACGGGGCGGCGTTGAGCTCCTCCGTGCTGGCCGCGGCTGGGGCGCGGAACGCGTTGTGCGTGCTGAACCGGTCGCCGTCGTAGAGGTGGATCTGACCGATCGAGGTCTTCGCGAGCAGGTCCAGGATGTAGGCGCCAGTTCCACCAAGACCGACTATCGCAACCCGCCCGACCGCGAGCTTCTGCGAGTGCGACGCGATCCCAGCCCGGCTGGAGGCGGTATCGAGGTACTTGAAGACGCTCTCGGCTTCGTCGGTGCGGACCCGAAGTCCAATGAACTCGTGCAATTTTGTTTATCATATGTATTAGTGTAAATTCCATGCACACCACACATCTAAATGAAGATAAAAATAAAAGAGAAATTTTGTAATAATGTTTTTTTTGTTTCATACAACATACAAAATAGAGAGCTTTTTTCAAAGTAAATGAGAAGAGAGTCAAAAGAAAAACGCATAGCAACTAAAATTGCTTTT
>JANNPJ010000004.1:0-1644 GCA_031400005.1 Kineosporiaceae bacterium
CGGGTAGCGAGCCGCTCGGATGCCTCCTCGAAGGCCCGGCGGCTGGTGAACAGGGCCAGCGTGCGACCTCCCGCAGCCAGGATCAGCGCCTCCAGCTCGTCGAGCATCCGGGCGGAGTATTGCGGATCACGGGGATCGGGCAGGTGCACCGGGCAGTACAGCAGGGCTTGGCGCTCGTAGTCGAAGGGGCTCGCCACGGCGAGCCCGTCGTACTCATCGGGGCCGAGGCCGAGCCGACGGGCCGCGACGTCGAACTTCCCACCGACGGCCAGCGTGGCGCTGGTGGCGACGACGGTCTTGTCGGCGAACAGGGTGGCTGCGAGCCTGGGACCCACATCGACCGGCGCGATCTTGAGCGTCGGTGAGCCGCCGCGACCCCCGCCCTCGATCCAGGCCACCGTCATGGGACCCGCCTCCAACACCTCCTGCAGGTCATTTCGGAGCGCGTCCAGCAGCGAGGACAGACGCAGCCGGGAAGCCTCTGTCTCACCCTGGGCGGCAATGCGCCGGGTCATGGCCCCCATCTCGGCCAGGGCCTCGTTCGCCTGCAACAGGAAGCTCCCGAGCGGATCGGCCGTCGGGTCGATGCGCGGGCCGGCGGCCCCGAACGCATCGCCCAGCATGCGCTCGAGGTGGTAGCCGAGACGGCTCAACGCGTCGACGACCTGCGAGTCGCGGGTGAACACGCCACGAGCCGCTCGGGCCATGTGCTCGAAACGCGACGCGGCGAGCTCGAGGCCAAACGTGGCCGCAATGGCATCTTCGACCGTGTGGGCCTCGTCGAGGACGACGAGATCGTGCTCGGGCAGCACGAAACCGCCACTGGCCAGGTGCACGCCGTACAAGTGCGTGTTGACGACGACGATGTCGGCGGCGTGGGCCCGGTCGCGGGCCATCTCGGCGAAGCAGCGAGGGCCCTGCGAGCACTTCGACGCGCCCGGACACTCGCGTGCGTCGACGCTCACGGCCTGCCAGACCCATCCTGGCGCCGAGAACGAGAGGTCGGACCGGTCGCCCGACGGCGTGGTCTCGACCCAGGCCCTGATATCGCGGACGCCCTGATTGCTGGGATCGACGCCGACGAACTGCTGCTGGGCCGGGTCGTCGAGCGCAGCCAGCTTGGCCAGGCACACGTAGTTGCTGCGGCCTTTGAGCAACGCGTACGAGAAGTCGACGTCGAGATGACGCTGAAGGAACGGGAGATCTTTGTTGACGAGCTGTTCCTGCAGGGCCTTGGTCGCGGTCACGACGACCGTCCGCTGCCCGCTGAGGATGGCCGGGACCAGGTAGGCCAACGACTTGCCCGTCCCGGTTCCGGCTTCGACCAGGAGATGACGGCCGCTCACTATCGAAATCACCCTGCTCGTTGTATATCACATAGCTATGGGGAGTGAAAATATAGGATGAAAGCAATGATATAGTGTTGACATCCGCAACCGCATTGATATTTATAATAAAGAAACCACACCTGTTTTCGGGTACTACGCCGAATCCGGCAAAACGCAGAAAATCAAAGGTGAGGGTTCCATCGAAGATATTTTCAAAAGGCTTTGCGAAGCAATTGACGCTCTTTGAAAAAGTTTTGAGTTAGGGAGTTTAGAGTTATTGAGTTTCTGCTCGCAACTCAATACTCACTAACTCAAA
>JANNPJ010000007.1:0-18006 GCA_031400005.1 Kineosporiaceae bacterium
CGCGCGGATCGCGCTGCACCTGCTCCTTGAGCCGGGCCAGCTTCTCCTTGCTCGCCGCGGGGCCGATCACCAGGCCCTTGCCGCCCGCGCCGTCCACCGGCTTGACCACCAATTCATCCAGGTGGGAAAGCGTGTACGCCAGGTCGTCCGGCTCGGACAACCGGTACGTCGGCACGTTCGGCAGAATCGGTTCCTCGCCGAGGTAGAACCGGACCAGGTCCGGCACATAGGTGTAGACCAGCTTGTCGTCTGCGACCCCGTTGCCGACCGCGTTGGCGATCGTCACGTGGCCGGCCCGGGCGGCGTTGACCAGGCCCGGGCAGCCGAGCTGGGAGTCGGCGCGAAACTGCACCGGGTCGAGGAACTCGTCGTCCACCCGGCGGTAGATCACGTCGACCGGGGTCTCACCCGCCGTCGTCCGCATCTTCACCCGGCCGCCCGCGCAGATCAGATCCCGGCCCTCGACCAGTTCGACGCCCATCGTGCGGGCGAGCAAGGCGTGCTCGAAGTAGGCGCTGTTGTAGATCCCAGGAGTGAGGACGACGACCGTCGGTTCACTGATCCCGGACGGAGCGGCGGCCCGGAGCGCGGCGAGTAACCGGCGCGGATACTCCGACACCGGGCGGATCCGATGGGTGGCGAACGCCTCGGGGAAGACCGTGGTGACGGCGTGCCGGTTGGCCATCACGTAGCTGACCCCGGACGGAATCCGCACATTGTCCTCCAGCACCCGGAAGCGCCCCTCCTCGTCCCGGATCAGGTCGATCCCGGCGACGTGGATGCGCACCCCGTTGGGCGGCTCGATCCCGGCCGCGACCCGCATGAAGTCGGACGACGAGACGATCACCCGGCGCGGGATGATCCCCGCGGCGATCGCCTCACCCGGTCCGTACAGATCGGCCAGGAACGCCTCCAGCGCACGAACCCGCTGGGCCACGCCGGTCTCGATCTCGGTCCACTCGTGCGCGGCGATCACTCGCGGCACGATGTCCAGCGGAAACGGTCGTTCCTCGCCATTGACATCAAAGGTCACGCCCTGGTCGAGGTAGGAACGCGCCAGGGTGTCCGCCCGGTTCCCCAACTCCTCACCGGTCAGGCGCTGGAGTGTGCCGTGAACCGCGTGATATGGAGCCCGCGGGTGATCGATTCCCGCGAGCATCTCGTCCCAGGCTGTGCCCAGGCGGTAACCGTCGAAGAGATCCGCCATGCCCGCACCGTAACCGCCAGAGATCACCACGTCATTAACGCCTGAGGATGATCTTTTCCGGACGGCAAATGCAGAGCCTCCGCTGAGCCATTGGTGAAGCAGCCCACGGATGACTGGTAATCTACTGCGCGGTGCGTCCACAGGTCGTGTCGCAACCGACCTT
This sequence comes from Kineosporiaceae bacterium, assembly GCA_031400005.1. GTDB lineage: Bacteria > Actinomycetota > Actinomycetes > Actinomycetales > Kineosporiaceae > JANNPJ01. The sequence continues at coordinate 1,371 of JANNPJ010000007.1, forward strand.
GCTCAAGACCGCTGCCCGACTTTGACGAAAGAGATCTTCGTGGCCAACATCAAGTCCCAGATCAAGCGCAACCTGACGAACGAGAAGGCTCGCCTGCGTAACAAGGCGACCAAGTCGGAACTGCGTACCGCTGTCCGATCCGTCCACACAGCCGTCGCTGCTGGTGACGCCGCCGCTGCCGCCGCCGCTCTGGCTGTTGCCTCGCGCAAGCTCGACAAGGCCGCCAGCAAGGGCGTCATCCACAAGAACCAGGCCGCCAACCGCAAGTCGGCGCTGGCCAAGGCTGCTTCGCTCTCTGCCTGAGGCTCACCGCCTCCCGCCCGGCAGGGCATCTGCACAACCCATAGCGCGAGAAAGCCAGCACCAGCCAGATGGCCGGTGCTGGCTTTCTGCTGACTGGCTAGGCCCGACGCCCGGCCACGGTGAGCACGAGTCGCTCGACGGCGTAGACCGGGTCGCGCCCGCCTCCCTTGACCGCGGCGTCGGCCTCGGCCAGAGCCATCACGGCGACCGCCAGACCCGGCTCGTTCCAACCGGAGAGCTCGCGGCGGGCCCGGTCGATCTGCCAGGGAGCCATCCCGAGTTCCTTGGCCAGCGAGGCCGAACTCCCCCGACCGGCGGCCGACACCTTGGCCAGCGCACGTACCTTCATCGCGACTGCCGCGACCAGCGGTACCGGATCCGCGCCGGTGGCGAGCGCGTGCCTGAGCAGCACCAACGCCTCGTCCCGGTGCCCCGCGACGGCGGCATCCGCCACCTTGAACCCGGTGACCTCGACTCGACCGCCGAAGTAGCGCTCGACCGAATCGACGTCGATCCGGGCCGCTTCATCCACGCTGATGTCCGACGCCAGCTGAGAACAGGACGCCGACAGCTCTCGAAGATCATTGCCGACGGCATCCACCAAAGCCCTGACAGCGGCGGGGGTGATCTTCCTGCCGACCCGGCGGAACTCGTTGTTAGCGAATTCCACCTTCTCATCGTCCCTGGTCAGCGGCTGACAAGCGGCTTCTGGGGCACCAATCTTCCGGGCCGCTTCGAGCAACGGTCGGGCCCGGGCCCCACCGTTGTGCCGGATCACGACGCAGGCATCGTCAGCAGGATTCTTCAGATACGCGGTGACATCGACCACCAGCGCCTCGTTGGCCTGCTCCACTCCCTCCAGGACAACGACCTTGCCACCGCCGAAGAGCGAGGGACTGGTCGCGATGACCAGTCGGCCGGACTGGTAGCCGGCGGCGTCCATCCGCTCGACCTCGGTGTCCGGATCAACCTCCCGAGCCGCCGTCAGCACGGCCGCGACGGCACGGTCGGCCAGGACACCCTCGGCCCCAACCACCAGCAGCACCGGAGCGGGCCGCAACTGGTCGGGGGCGACCTGGGGATTCTTGGCCGAACGGGGAGCCGGCGACTTCGACCTCGATGCAGAACCTGATGCAGCCACGCCCACACCTTAGATCTGTCCGGCAGATCTGTCCGTCTGCTGACCTCGACGCAGACGCTGACCGGCCACCCATCCGACCTCACCCCGGTACTGATCCGGCCGCAATCGCTCATTGTGAGGTCATCACCCGCATCCGATCCGACGGGCCGGATACAGCCAGGTTTCCCTGGCTATCCGTCCGCAAGCTGAGGGCACCGACCTGGTTCAGTAACGTCAGGACGGTCGGTGCCGGATGACCGTAGTCGTTATCGGCCCCCACCCCGATCAGCGCCACCCGAGGGCGAAGCAATCGGTACAGCCGTGCTTCCTGCCGGGCGGAACCATGATGCGCGACCACGACGACGTCCACCGGAGCCAACCGATCCGCTCCTGCCGGCGCGGCGAGGCTACCCAAAATCATTCTGGCCAGAGGCCTTTGGGCTTCCGGCTCGACATCCCCCAATGCCATCACCCGCAACCCGAGCACCTCGGCGAACACCACGACGCTGGCGTTGTTGATCTCAGTTCCATCCTCGTCGTCGTCACCGGATCTCGCCGATGCCGACGGTTCAGCAGATCCTGACTGCCCCGGCAACCCGCGCTCCGCCGGCGGGAGCACCCGCCAGCGGACCGCCCAGTCACCGACCCCGACCTGGCCGCTCATCCCTCGAACGGCCGGCACTACCGGCAGGCGGTCGGAGGCCGCGGTCGCTCGCACGGCGCTGGCCTGGTCGTCAGGTTCGGCGAACGGGCTGACCACGATTGGCGGGCTGCCCCGCCCCTGGAGCGCACCCTGGAGTCCACCGGCGTGATCGGCATGAAAATGGGTAATGATCACCAGATCGAGGACAGCGACCCCGGCCCGGCTCAGGCACCTGTCCACCAGTTCCGGATCCGGACCGGCATCAACAATCACCGCCCGATCTGGACCGCTGCGAATCAGCGTGGCTGAACCCTGACCGACGTCGCATTGAATGATCGCCCAGTCGGACGACGGCCAGTCGGCGTTCGAGGTGAACCGGGTGACCACTCTCGGCGCGGCCAGGCAACCCACCAAGATGATCAGCCCGAGCGCCAGCACCAGCCAGGATCGGCGCAGGCTGAACACCACTGCCATCGCAATCAGGACGGCGAGCAACAACGCCCCGGACAAGCCAGCCGGCCAGGGCAGCGAGGCCCCCGGCACCGCGGCAGCCTGATGGGCGACGAGCGCGATCCATTCCGTCGCCATTCCACCGGCAAACGCCACCAGGTGGGCCCCGGTCGGCCAGATCGGTGAGAGCGCCGCAGCCCCGACTCCGGCGATGGTGGCCGGCGCGACGGCCGCCGCCACCAGGAGGTTGGCCGGTACGGCGACCAGACTGATGGCCGGATTGAGCAGCACGGTCACCGGTGCGGTAGCCAACTGTGCCGCCACCGGGACGGCCACGGCGAGTAGCACCGGTCGTGGCCAACGTCGCGACCGCTGCATCCAGGCCGGGACCAGCAGCAACAGTCCGGCCGTCGCCAGCACCGACAAAACGAAGCCATAGCTGCGTGACAGCCAGGGATCAACCAGCAATAGCACCACGGCGGTGGCAGCCAACAACGGCATACCCACGCCGCGCCGGGCTTGCAGCAGTCCGATCAGCGCGAGCGCGCCCATCACCGCCGCTCGCAGCACACTCGGTTCCGGCCGGGCCAGCACCACGAAACCGGCGATAGCGAGGGCCGTTCCGGCGACCCGCAGGCGCCGACCACCGCCCAGCCCACCGATGATGGCCACTACTGCGGCGGCGATGATGGCCACGTTGGCGCCACTGACACTTGTTAGGTGCGACAGTCCGGACGTCCGCAGGTCCGTCCGCAGGGCAGGGCTGAGCTCGGACGTGTCGCCGACGACGAGCGCCGGTAACAGACCGCGGGCATCGGCGGGCAAACCCTGGCACGCAGTACGGAGGCCGATCCGCAACCGCTCGGCCGACCGCCAGATCCAGCTGCCAGGATTGATGACCTGTGGTGAACCTCGGGGAAAGATGATGGCGGACGCGGCGTCCGCGGGTTGGACCGGTCCCAGCCGACCGGTCACCCGAACCCGGGAACCGGCCACCACTGTGCTCCAGGATGGTCCACCGAGAACAATGAGCCGGCCTGAGCTGGGCAGTGCACGCCCTCGGATGGTCAGTTCATGGACGACGATCCGCACCGCATACCGGTCCTGCCCGGATGCCGAGGAGGTCGCCACCTGCCGCGGATCCCCGCTCACTCGCCCGATCAGGCTGCTGGCGAGGTGAGCCGCCGCCGCCCGGGTCAACGGATCGCGTTCACGTTCGAGCAACCGCAGACCGGTCACTGTTAGCACAGCCGCAACGATCGCCAGCAGCAAAGTCGCGGTGGATGCCCGGGTCGGCCAACGCGTCGAGGCTCCCGACCCCCTCCTGCCCGCGACGATCAGGGCACTCACCAGCGCCCCGACCGAGATCACCAGCATGGCCGCCAGAATCAGCACCGTGCGGGCCTGGGCGGCGGTGGCCCACCAGGTCAGGACCCAGGCGGCACCGGCTCCCGGAAGCAAACGCAGATCCGGTCGCGCTTCCGTTGCCTCCTCCCCCGCCACACTCATACCCGCACGAGCGGTCGGAGTTTGGCCATCGTGACATCACCGATGCCCTGCACCTCGGACAGGTCGTCAACTGAGCTGAACCTGCCATTCTCCTCCCGCCAGGCAACGATCCGCCCGGCAAGCACCGGTCCAACCCCGGGCAGGGCATCGAGTTGAGCGACGGTCGCGGTGTTGAGGTCCACCGGAGCCCCCGGTGCTGCCGAGCCGTCTCCTTCGCCGCTCACCCCAGAACCGGCTGCCCCAGAACCGGCTGCACCGGGATCGGCGACCGGCTCGGCCGTCGGCACCTTTTCGCCGGGGCGCGGGACCACGATCCGCTCGCCGTCGATCACTTTGCGGGCCAGGTTCATCACGGCCAGATCGGCTTTGGCGGTGGCTCCCCCGACCGCCTGGACGGCATCCTCGACTCTGGCACCTGCCGCCAGCGACACCACTCCCGGACGTCGAACCTGTCCCACAACGTAGACCCGGAACTGTCCCGCTGGAATGGCGGCGGCAGCAGACCCGGCACCGGACGAGGCAACCGGATCATCGGTTGAGCCCGCAGAACCACCCGAACCGGTCAGCGCACCCGGCACCGCCTGTTCGGTTGACTGGCGGCCGGACCCCGAGGCGCTGGCCAGGCCGGTCGGAACCGCTGCGAGCGAAGCCGGTGCCCGCGGTGGCACCACCATTCCGGACGGGGAGCCCCGCAGCAGCAGAACTGCCGCGAGCCCGACGACCAGCAAGGCCAGCACTGCCGCCGCGATGGCGGCCGGAATCGGAATCTGCCAACGCGAACCCGCACCGGGTCCGAACCCGCCGCGTCGGCGGTGGTCGGATTCGGGCGTAGGCGCCCCCGGCGGCCATTCTTCCGGCCAGACGCCGTCCTCAACCGGCGGTTCGGGCCGCCTGGCCTGGTCGAGGATATGGCTGACCCGTTGAGCGGTGGAGTCGTCGTCGTGTCGCATGTGCCGACGCTAGAAACACCGCGGCGCGAAAACCGGGACCATTCATGATCTGTGGATAACTGGGCCGTCGTCCGTACCTGTGGAGGAAAGGAACTCCTCGACGCGGCTCAGCCGGGGTCGACGGGCGAAACCACAACTCCGACCGAACCCGGTCCGACATGCGCACCGATCACCGCGCCGACCTCACTCACCGAAAGCTCGTGCAAGGCGGGGATCTGCGCCCGCAGTCGCTGTGCGACGTCCTCGGCCCGGTCGGCGGCCGCCAGATGGTGAACCGCGATGTCGACCAGTTCGTCTCCGGCTTCAGCGGCGGCCACCTCCACCAGCCGGGCGATTGCCCGCTCGGTGGTCCGAACCCGATCGAGTGGCTCCAGCCGGCCGTCCACCAGGTTGAGCAACGGCTTGATCGTCAAGGCCGAGCCGAGCCAGGCTTGCGCAGCCCCGATCCGGCCTCCCCGACGCAGGTACTCCAGGGTGTCGACGTACATGAAGATCGAGGCGTTCAGCGAACGGCGGAGCGCAGCCTGAGCCACCTCCCGGGGGGTGGCACCGGCGGCGGCGAGCTTGGCGGCGGTGATCACCCCAAGGCCCATCCCCATCCCGAGCGAACGGGAGTCGACCACATCCACGGCGAGACCGGACGGGGCGACCTCGGCGGCGGCGAGCCGGGCGGCGTCCACGGTTCCGGAGATGTCGCCGGACAGGTGCACCGAGACGATCGCCGTGGCCCCTTCGGCCCGCAAGCGCTCGTAGACCTCGGCAAAGGCGGCCGGGGACGGTCGCGAGGTGGTGACCTTGAGATCGCGCTGGAGAGCGCTCGCCACCTCGTCTCCGCCGATGTCTACCCCTTCGGCGAACGACTTCCCGTCCATCACCACGGTCAGTGGTACGACAGTGATCCCCAGCTCATCGGCCACCCTAGGCGGCAGATAAGCTGTGGAATCCGTGACCAGCACGACGTCCCCAGACATGAAGCACGACATTAGCGTGTGCGCGGACAGACCTCTCACCGGCACCCCCGAATGCCGACCGCTGCTCTGAGCGAATTCCGTCGCCTGCCGCGCCCGAGCTCCGGGTGATCGTCAGATCACCCGGAGCGGACCGACTACGCCGGGACGATATTGACCAGCTTGGGTGCCCGGACGATCACCGTGCGGATATCGCGGCCGGCCAGTGCCTTCTGCACTGCCGGACTGCTCAGCGCCAGCTCCCGCAGGTCTGCCTCAGCGATCGTGGGGGGCACATCGAAGCGGTCGCGGACCTTGCCCTGAATCTGGACAACGCAGGTCACGCTGTCCTCGACGAGCAGCGCCTCATCGATCGGCGGCCAGCCGGCCAAGGCGACGGCCGGCTGATGCCCCAGCCGGGACCAGATGTCCTCGGACGTGTACGGAGCGAACAGGGACAGCATCACGGCCACTGCTTCCACTGCTTCACGAACCGCCGGATCGGCGCCACCGACCGCGCCGTCGATAGCTTTCCGAGTAACGTTCACCAGCTCCATCACCCGGGCAACGGCCACATTGAAGCGGAAGGACTCGATCAGTCCGACCACCTCGTGCAGGGTGCGGTGGGTCGCGCGGCGCAGGGTCGGATCACCGGTACTCGGGTCGGTACCAACCGGCGAGGTGACATCGGTCGACAGCCGCCAGGCCCGGGCCAGGAAGCGCGCCGAGCCGGCCGGAGACACGTCCGCCCAGTCGATGTCGTCCTCGGGCGGCCCGGCGAACGCCATGGTCAGCCGGATCGCATCGACGCCGTGCTGGTCCAGCTGCTCGGACAGCCGGACCAGGTTTCCCTTGGACTTGCTCATCGCCGCGCCGTTCATCCCGACCATGCCCTGGTTCAGCAGCCGGGAGAACGGTTCCTCCACACTGACCATGCCCAGGTCGTACAGCACCTTGGTGAAGAACCGGGCGTACAGCAAGTGCAGGATCGCGTGGGTGACGCCGCCGACGTACTGGTCGACCGGCATCCACTTCGCGGCCTCAACCTTGTCGAACGGCACGTCGGCCGAGTGCGGGGAGATGAACCGCAGGAAGTACCAGGACGAGTCGACGAAGGTGTCCATCGTGTCGGTGTCCCGGGTGGCCGGGCCGCCGCAGCTCGGGCAGTCGACGTTGACCCAGTCGGTGGCCGCACCCAGCGGCGAGGTGCCTTTCGGCTTCAGATCCAGTCCCTCGGTCGGCGGCAGCTCGACCGGCAACTGGTCATCGGGGACCGGAACCTCGCCACAGGCTTCACAGTTGATGATCGGAATAGGCGTCCCCCAGTACCGCTGGCGGGAGATCAGCCAGTCCCGCAGCCGATAATTGACCTTGGGACCGCCCAGCCCGCGATCCGCCAGCACCTGGGTGATCTTCGCGATCGCCTCATCCTTGCGCAGGCCGTCCAGGTCACCGGAATTGATCAGGGCACCGTCCCCGGCCGTCGCCTCCCCCGTCTTCGCCGGATCCGGCAGCGACGCGCCGTCCTCATCCTTCACATCCACCACGACCCGCACCTGCAGGTCGAAAGCCAGCGCGAAGTCCAGGTCCCGCTGGTCATGCGCGGGAACGGCCATGATCGCGCCGTGTCCGTAGTCGGCCAGCACGTAGTCCGCGGCGTAAATCGGCAGGCGATCACCGTTCACCGGGTTGATCACGTGCCGATGCAGGAAGACGCCGGTCTTCGGCCGGTCGGTCGACATCCGGTCAATCTCGGAGATGCCCCGAACCTTCTCCAGATAGGCGTCGAACTCCGCTTTTACCTCTGCGGGCGCCTCGGCGGCCAGGTCGGCGGCCAGGTCCGAGTCCGCCGCCACGACGAAGAAAGTGGCACCGTGCAGGGTGTCCGGACGGGTCGTGTACACGGTCACCGGGCGTGCGGCCAACGCCGGCGAGTCGTCGGCCACGTCACCGGCGTCCATCGCCTCGACCTGGAAGACGACGTCAGCTCCGGTGGAACGACCGATCCAGTTCTTCTGCATGGTCAGGACCTTGTCCGGCCATGCGCCTCGCAACTGCTCCATGTCGTCCAGCAGCCGGTCGGCGTACTCAGTGATCTTGAAGTACCACTGGGTCAGCTTTTTCTTCGTCACCTGGCTGCCGCAGCGCTCGCAACGACCCTCGACGACCTGTTCGTTCGCCAGCACGGTCAGGTCCTTGGGACACCAGTTGACCATGCTCGGTTTGCGGTAGGCCAAGCCCTTTTCGTGCAGCCGCAGGAACAGCCACTGGTTCCACTTGTAGTACTCCGGGTCGCTGGTCACCAGCACCCGGTCCCAGTCGAACGAGCACGCGTATCGACGCATCGACGCCTTCTGCTGGGCGATGTTGTCGTAGGTCCAGCCTCGCGGGTCCAGACCACGCGTGATCGCGGCGTTCTCGGCTGGCAGCCCGAACGAGTCCCAGCCGATCGGATGCATGACGTTGTATCCGCGCTGGGTCCAGTACCGAGCGACGACATCCCCCAGCGCATACGCCTCGGCGTGGCCCATGTGCAGGTCACCCGACGGGTACGGGAACATGTCCAGGATGTACTTGGTCGGCCGGGGATCATCCGGTCGACCACTACGGAACGGCATCAGCTCGTCCCAGACCGGCAGCCAACGGTCCTGCAGCACCTCCGCGTCAAACCGCTCGGCGACTACGTCGTCCTGCTCAATGGGGTCGGTCTGCTCTGCCGGCTTCTCGGACACGCCGTCCTTACCCTTCGTGGTGCTGCTATTGATCTGAGTCATGGTGATCCGTTCCCCGCGCTCGCGCCGTCGCTACCGAAAATGAAAAAACCCCTCGCTCAGGAGGGGATAGCCGCGCTGACCTGCCCGGCGGTCGAACCCATGGGCTCGACCGGACCTGGCCTTGCTCAGCGCGGCCCGGTAAGGAGCTGCGTGGTCCGCATGACCAAAGCCTAGCTCACCCGATGCTAGGAGCCGGACCAGAACCCGAGGTCGGCGGACCTGGAGCCGGATCCGAGGCCGGACCTTCCTCGCCCGAATTTGCTTCGCCCGAGTTTGGTTGCCCTGGATTGGTTCCGGTGGCGGAACCGGGAGTGGCCGGTGGCGGCAGCGGGCCGTCCTCCTGGCTTCGGGCGGCGGCGCGACGCTTCAGCGAGCGACGCAGCGCCAGGTCCTGCTCGGCCCGGTTCAGAAGGCCGTCCAGATCGTCGCCGTCCCATGGCACCAGCGTGGCGGCACCGGCGCTGACCCGCCCCTGCCACGCGCCTCGAGGCAACGTGAGCACGGTACTCAGATGTGCTCGGATCCGCCGTTCCATCTCCAGCGGAGAGGTGCCCGTTCCGGGGCCGAGCAGGGCGAACTCGTCACCACCCCAGCGGGCCACGATGTCGGTCGTCCGAGTGGCAACCTTCAGCGCATCGGCCACCGCCAGCAGCACTTCGTCCCCCTCCCGGACCCCGTGTTCCTCGTTGATCCCGCGCAGCGTGTCCACGTCCACCACCAGGCAGTGCACGGCTTGCCCCTGTCGCCGGGCCAAGTCGATCATTGGCCGTGCCACCAGCTCCATGCCCTTGCGATTGGCTACCCCGGTGAGGGAGTCACGAACGGAATGCTCCAACAACTGGCGGTTGGCGTGGACCAAGGCGATTGCGGACGCCGTCCGAGCCCTGCGGATGGCGGTGGCCAGACCGGAGGCGGCGGCCACCAGCAGGCCGATGTGCAGCCAGATCGCCGCCTCACCGAGATCGAAGCCACCTCGCAAGACTGCGGCCACGACGCATCCAGCCCAGAGCGCACCACAGGTTCCGATCACCGACCAGAACCAGTGCTTGGCCGTGACGACGCACGCAGCGGCGGCCGCCAGGACGAGCTCGGCGGCCGGCCATTGCGCATCCAGCAGACCCGTTCGAGTCGCGGCGGCCACTGCCGCCACGATCGGGACCAGTGCCGCCACCGTCTCCCGGCGCCAGCCGGGTAACCGCCGCGTGGTGACCAGGAACGCGAGCAGGGCGAACCCAACCGCGCTCAGACCATCCAGCGTAATCAGCACGGCTCGATAGGCGACGTCGGTCAGGAATAGGGCGAGGACGGCATGCGCAGCATGGATGGCAGCGAAGCCGGCGCACAGTCGAGGAAGCCCCAGACTGGTCGCATCACCCGCTTGGGGAGCGAGAGCGGCAGGTGTCACCCGAGGAGAATCGGCGTGCGCCCAGCGCTTCTTAAGCCGGGTCGACGCCCGCGAGTGGTCACCCGCGAAGGCTACCCGGTTGAATCGGACGGTGAAGAAACAACGCACGATCCGGCCCGGAGCGCTGCCGGTCCGCCGAGTCGAGCGCGACCCGGCGGCCGAGCTGCCGGATGATCAGTGGCCAACGACGATCCCGGCGGTCGCCCAACTGGTGCGCGAGGGCCTGGACCTGGCCCCGGTGACGGTCCTGATCGGCGAGAACGGATCGGGCAAATCAACGCTGGTGGAGGGAATCGCCGGGGCTTACGGACTGTCCCCGGAAGGCGGTTCAACCTGGGCCAGGCACTCCACCCGGCCGACCGAATCTCCGCTGAACGAAAGCCTGCGGCTGTCGAGGGGCACTGGGTCCAGCCGCTGGGGCTTCTTCCTTCGAGCCGAAACGATGCACGGGCTGTACACCTACCTGGAGAACCTGGACGGCGGCTCGGATCCGACCTTCCATGAGGTATCGCACGGCGAGTCCTTCCTGGCCATGCTGAGTACCCGGTTCACCGGGCCCGGCTTCTACGTGCTGGACGAGCCGGAGTCGGCACTGTCGTTCTCGGCCTGCCTCGGCCTGGTCGGCCTGCTGCACGAACTGGTCGAGCAGGGCACCTCGCAGGTGCTGGTGGCAACCCATTCACCGATCGTCGCGGCGATTCCCGGCGCCCGGATCCTGGAACTGGACGGCGAGGGCTTCCACGAACGCAGGTGGGAGGAGCTCGACCTGGTGCAGCACTACCGCAGCTTCCTCGCCGAACCGATGCGCTACCTGCGGCACGTGCTCTGAGCGATCAGCGGCGGGTAGCGGCGATCTCCAGCCGGACGTAGTCGACGACCGGTTCGGGTAGTCGCCCAGCCACCTCATCGACGAAAGCCGCGTGCTGATCGGCCGGCAGCCGGTCGAGTTGACCGCCGAGCACCACCGAATGCAGGTACTCACACAGCTCGGCTCGGCTGGAGAACCGGGCCGGGTCTGAGCTCAGCCGGACGTCCAGGTCAGTGAATCCAGCGGCGTCCAGTCGTCGCCGGGTCGCCTCTACCCCGGCGAAGTTCCACGGTGACGGTTGCGGGCCGATAGTCGCGTCGACGGCGGCGGCCACCCTCGCGATGTTTCCCGCACCGCCGCAGTCGGTGGCCAGCCGACCGCCGGATCGGAGCACCGCGGCCAAATTCGTGAACAGCGCATCATGATCGAGTACCCAATGGAACGCGGCGACGCTCAGCACGGCATCGACCGGGTCGGCCACCGGCAAGGGGTGGCTCAGGTCGGCCAGGACGACGTCCACCCGATCCAGGTCGGCGGCCAGTCGCTCCCGGAGCCGATCAAGCATCTGCCGGGATCCGTCGACGGCTACCACCCGGCCGGTGCTCAACCGACTCAGCAGCAGCTCGACGTCCCGGCCAGTGCCACACCCGGCATCGAGCACGGTTGCATCACCAGGCGGATCGAGCCGCGCGATGGTGCGCCGGCCCCAACCCAAGTGCGGCAAGGGTTGAGCGTCATAGCGGACTGCGTTCCACTCCCTGGGCATATGCTGATCCGTTTCACTATGCGAGATGTAAATCCTGCGATATGAGACAGCTTGATGTCGTTCAGCCGTTGTCCACTGCCGTCCACCGATCGAGACGTCGTCGTCCGGCGTACGCCGCGATGTCACCCGCAGGCCACTTCCGCTCCCTAGCCTTCGGCGGTCACGACCACGAGCCGACGGAGAAACCCGCTATGACCGACGCACCACGGCTCCCCGAGTGGGCGGATCCTGCCGTCCCCGCAGTCGACCTCGAGCCGCAAGGCGTCTCCCGGCGCGGGCTGCTGCAGCGGGCGGGCCTGTACGGCACCGGCTTCGCCGCAGCCGCGACTGTCGGCACCAGGGCGGTACCAGCGTCGGCGGCGAGCAACGACGACCCGGATCTGGTCTACCTGGTCGGTGACCACCACGTGCACTCCGTCTTCAGCCATGACGCCAAGTACCGGATGCCTGATCTTGCCCGGCGTGGCGGCCAATTCGGGCTCGACTGGATGGTCTTCACTGAGCACAGCAATGTCGGGCACGCCAATCTGGGCGCCGCTCAGGAGCGCGAGCAGATCCTGCTCGCCCGGGCGGAGAACCCTCGGCTACTCATTTTCCAAGGCTTGGAGTGGTACATCCCGGCCGCCGAGCACGCCACCGTGTTCACCGCCCCAGGCCCGAACGAGGCCACCGTCCTGCGCGAGTTCGAGCAGGCCTTCGATGGCAAGCTACTCAAGCGCACCGAGGGTGCGGCCGGACATCCCGACACCGCCGGCAACGAGGCTCTTGCTGTGACGGCAATCCAGTGGCTCGCAGCGAAGCGGCAGTCGGGATACGTTCCGGACGCTCTGATCCTCGCCAACCACCCGTCGCGGCTGGGCATTGATTCTCCGCACGAGGTGCGGGCCTGGCGAGACGCCGACCCGGACATCATGATCGGGATGGAGGGCGCACCGGGCGCCCAGGGAGCGGCAATGCCCGGCCTACGCGGTCCCACCAGCGTCCGCGGTGAGTACGAGAACAAGCCGAGCGGCCAATCGTGGCCTGGCTACCCGGCCGAGGCATATATGACGTACGGCGGCTTCGACTGGATGACCGCCACTGTCGGCGGTCTCTGGGACTCTCTGCTGTCCGAAGGACGGCTGTTCACCATCACGAGCAACTCGGACAACCATCGAACCATCCATGACACCACCCGCAATGGTGACTTCAGACCGGGGCAGACCTTCGACAACACCGGTCGCCTGCCCGACCCGATCGAGACCGGAACGTCCCAGCCGGGCAGCGATTTCTGGCCGGGTCAGTTCAGCCGAACCCATGTCGGTGTGACCCGGTACGGATATCGCGAGGTCATGGCCGGCCTTCGCGCCGGCCGGGTCTGGGTCGACCACGGCCAACTGGTCGATGGCCTCGACGTCCGACTGGAGGGCGACGGCGTTCAAGTGACGCTCGGTGGTCGGCTCCGGGTTCGTCGTGGTCAGCGGCTCAGACTCCACGTGACGGTCACGTCGGCGTCCCGCCCCAACTTGCATGGTGACCTGCCCCGCCTGGCTCACCTCGACGTCATCCGGGGCCAGACTCGGGCGACTGCTGGCGACCGGGACACCTTCACCGCGCCGGATACGCGTGTGGAGCACACCATCGACACCAGCTCCAAGACCGGTACGTACACGCTGAAGATCAGGCTGGACGACGCCGTGGACAGTGGCTACCTACGCCTGCGCGGTAGCGACGGTCGTCGCAACGGTCCTGGTCTGCACGGACGTCAGGTGGACCCGCACGGCCCGCTGCCACACCCGGGCGGCGAGGGCGACCCTTGGAAGGACACCTGGCTGTACACGAACCCGATCTTCATCGACGTCCACTGACGTATAAGCGGCTGTTTCGAACGGCCCGTCCACAGCGCGGTGGACGTCGGCGGAGTTATCCACAGATTCCGGACGGCGTGCGGCGACTGTCGGTCCTCGGTGGCAGGCTCGACCCGTGACCACACCGCTGGAAGCCACCACCGCCAACTCCGTCGTGCGCGCGCAGGCCGAGCAGGCCCTGCGGCGTCTGGTCGGCCGCGACGACGCCGCCCTGCACGACGACCAGTGGACGGCGATCGAGGCACTCGTCGTCGATCGCCGCCGAGCGCTGGTGGTGCAGCGCACCGGCTGGGGCAAGTCCGCGGTGTACTTCGTCGCGACAGCGCTGCTGCGGGCCGCCGGAGCCGGCCCGACGATCATCGTCTCGCCGCTGTTGGCATTGATGCGCAACCAGATCGCTGCCGCCCAGCGAGCCGGAATCCGGGCGGTCACGGTGAACTCCTCGAACCTCGGCGACTGGGCGGAGGTCTACAAGGCGATCGAGAACGGCGAGGTCGACGTCCTGCTGGTCTCTCCGGAACGGCTGAACAACCCGGATTTCCGAGATCGGGCCCTGCCACAGTTGACCACCGCGACCGGGCTGGTGGTGATCGACGAAGCGCATTGTGTATCGGATTGGGGGCACGACTTCCGGCCCGACTACCGGCGAATCCGTACCCTGCTCGCCGACCTGCCGGCGGATGTACCGGTGCTGGCCACAACGGCGACCGCGAACAGTCGGGTGACCAAGGACGTCGCCGAGCAGTTGTCGGTCAGCGGCGAGCGCACCCTGGACGACGTCCTCGTGTTGCGCGGAAGCCTGGACCGCACGTCGCTGCGACTGGGCGTGGTCGAACTACCTACTGCGGGCCAGCGGTTGGCCTGGTTGGCCGATCACCTCACCGATCTGCCCGGTTCGGGCATCATCTACTGCCTGACCGTGGCCGCTACCCAGCAGGTCGCGGAGCACCTACGCGGACAAGGTCACCAGGTGGTGGCCTACTCCGGCCAGACCCAGGAGGCAGACCGCCTGGCCGCCGAGGATGATCTGCTGAACAACCGGGTGAAAGCTCTGGTTGCCACCTCGGCGCTGGGCATGGGGTTCGACAAACCGGATCTCGGGTTCGTCATCCATCTGGGCGCTCCCCCGTCACCGATCGCCTACTACCAGCAGGTGGGCCGGGCCGGACGGGGAGTCGAACGGGCCACGGTGGTGCTGCTGCCGGGGCGGGAAGACAAAGAGGTGTGGGATTACTTCGCTTCCCTGGCGTTCCCACCCGAACATCAAGTCCGCCAGACTTTGCAGGTCTTGGCCGAGCGGGACGGGCCGATCTCGACACCGATGCTGGAGCCGCGCATCGATCTCGGCCGGACTCGGCTGGAGATGATGCTGAAGGTACTGGACGTCGACGGTGCGGTGCGGCGGGTCCGTGGCGGCTGGATCGGTACCGGCCAGGCCTGGGGCTACGACACCGATCGCTACGAGCGGGTGACCCAGACCCGGCGGGCCGAACAGCGGGCGATGCTCGACTACATCACCACCGAGAACTGCCGCATGCAGTACCTGCGGTTGGCGCTGGACGACGACCAGGCCGGTCGATGCGGGCGATGCGACCGTTGCGGTGGGCTGGAGCTACCGACCGGCATCGACCAAGCCCTGGTGACGGCCGCCAACGACCGGCTGGAACAGCCGGGGGTACCGCTGGAGCCCCGCCGCCAGTGGCCGAGCGGAATGGCGGCCCTCGGGGTGAAGCTGAGCGGCCGAATCCCCGCCACCGAGCAGGCCGGAGCGGGGCGAGCCGTGTCCCGCTTCACCGACCTCGGCTGGGGTGATCAGGTACGGGCGCTCTTTCGACCGGAGACACCGGACGGCGACGTCCCGGTTCCGCTGCGGCACGCGGTGGTTCAGGTCCTGCAGAGCTGGGATCTGCCCGAACGCCCGGACGGCATCGTGGCGATCGGCTCGATCAGCCACCCGCATCTCATCTCGCACCTCGCCGACGGCCTGTCCCGGTTCCTGCACCTGCCGCTACTGACCCGGTTCTCGGTGACCGGACCGGGTGCACCTGGCGAAGGAGCCGCCAATTCGGCACAGCGCCTCCACGTGGTGGCCGAGCGCTACACGCTGGACGATCCGGCGGCGGTCGACGGGAAGCGGGTCCTGCTGATCGACGACCGGACAACCACCGGCTGGACCCTGGCCGTGACCAGCCGGGCGCTACGCCGGGCCGGCGCGATCGAGGTCCACCCCGTCGTCCTGGCCTCCGGTTGATCAGGCCGTCTCCACCTCCCGGCGGGCCTGACGACGAACGTTGCCGACCAGCCGATCAAGGTAGAGCCGCCCGCTCAGGTGATCGGTCTCGTGCTGCAGGCAGCGGGCGACTTCCCCCTCGCCACTGATCCGGATCGTGGTGCCGGCCTCGTCCTGCCCCTCGACGGTCGCCCGGATCGCCCGCGGCGTCGGATAGTTCTTTCCGACGACAGACAGGCAGCCCTCGAGCTCGACCTCGCGTTCCTCGGAAAGCTCGACCAGGCGGGGATTCGCCACCACGGCCACCACCCCCTGGCAGTCCATCACGAAGAGCGAGCTGCTGAGACCGATCTGGTTGGCCGCCAGGCCGACACCGCGAGCTGCGCGCATCGAGACGAACATCAACTCGACGGTGTCCGCCAGTGCGTCGTCGAACACGGTCACCGGCTCGGTCGGCGTCCGCAACACCGGGTCACCTAATTGTCGGATGGGGGCGGGCGAGGGTGGCCGCCGAGGCATGGATCTGCGAATACTCACAAGACAAAATTTAAACCCACCTCTGGGGACCTGCCCGAAGCCCGCTGTCCTCGCGTGTGACTTGTGCTCACCACGACCTCCTGTCACCGAACGATGCGGTGTCTCACGAGCGTCTTCCGCAATTACGCGGATCCGATCGATACACTTTCGGTGACGAAATGTTGCTGAGTGCTACATGCGTCGTGGGGTGGTGACGGTCTCGATCAGAAGGTCAGGGAAGTTGCTCGATGCTGCACCAACCCACTAACGCCAATCGAGGACGGCGGGATCCGCGCGTCAAGGTGAGCGGTGCACTAACCGGGGTGAAACGACGCTTGATCGTGCCGATCGCCTTGACCGCGACCGGG
>JANNPJ010000016.1:0-2092 GCA_031400005.1 Kineosporiaceae bacterium
CGGAGCTGGCTGACGCCGACCTGGTCGGCCTTGATCAGCAGCGCCGCTGTCACCTCGTGGTCTTCGGTCGTTCCCGATACGACTTCAGGACCATCGGCAGCCCCGATGCGATGCCGCCGGCGCACTTCACCGACGACCCGACACCGAACCCTCGACAGAACGTGCTTTTCACCTCGGTTGCCACCGAGCGGGAGTCGATTGCCGAGGCTTTGATGCGCAGCCAGGACATGCGCGCCATGGTCGCGGCGCTGGTGAGAGGATCCACGAGATGAACCGCTGTCCGCTCTGTTTCGCCTCGACAGACACCGGTCCGCGCGCTGCCTTTATCTGTGCGGCGGACTGCCCTTGGCAAAAGGACGAGCTGGCCTCACGCGTTCTCGGCATGGAGATCAGTTCCCGCCCGATCACGCAGGCACCCACACCGGAAGGGATGCGCCCGCGCCGGCCGACCGAGACGACCTGTTCTGGGCCGTGCAGGCAACGAACCCGGATCGAGGTGTGCATGACCTGTCACCAGCCGTTCCCGCTGCGCTGGCGTGACATCGACACCACGAACATCGTTCTCGCGGGCGCTCGGACGTCGGGTAAGACGGTGTACATCGCCGTCCTGGTGCACCAGTTGAAACTCCTGGCACGCGAACTGCGGGTCGCTTTCGAGGGCCGACGACGACCTGACCGCCCGGGAGTACGGCGAGAAGTATGAGGAGCCGTTGTTCAATGGTAGGCACCTGTTCGCCAGCACGCCGGCGGCTCGCCGCGAGGCCAACCGAAGTCTCCCGCCGCCGCTGATCTTTCGCATGGGCCGGGCGGACGGCCGGATGCACCGCATTGTCATCCGCGACCTGCCGGGCGAGAACCTCGAGCGCCGCAGCCTGGACGCAGACCTGTTCGGCTTCCTCGGCCGGGCCGACGGAGTCGTCTTCCTGATCGACCCGTTCCAGGTTCGGTCGATCCGGGAGATGCTCTCCGACGTCCTTCCCGAGCCCGAAGACCTCGGCGCCGAAGCACAGTTCGTGCTGGACAACCTCACCCGCCTGCTGCGGCGCACAACGCCGACCGACCGGGTGGATGTGCCGGTCGCCGTCCTGCTCTCGAAATTCGATGCGATGCAAGAGTTACGGCACATCGATGACACCTTTTGGCGGTCAATCTTTGACCTGCCCGGCTCCGCCTTCCAACGGGACCCGAGCCTCGATCCGGGCTTTGACACCGACGATTCGGACCTGCTGCAGGCGGAGGTGCGCAGCCTCCTGCACCTGTTGCATGCGGATGACTTGCTCATTCAGCTGGAATCCGGGTACTGCAACAGCCGGCTCTTCGTCACCTCGGCGCTCGGCAACGCACCGCGGGCCGGTGCTCTGCATGCCAACGGCATCGCGCCATTCCGGGTACTCGACCCGGTGAAGTGGATCCTGCGCGAAACCCGCCTCCTGGACCGGAGCTGAGAGCTCCGTAGCCCGGGTCTCTAGCCTGAACGCAAACCCGGCCACTTATGGTCGGGTCTCTGCGAGGATGCTGCGCGTGGCGATGGTGACCAGGGATAAAGGCAGCTGATGACCAGCAAGAGGAAAGTCGTCATCGCCGTGGTGGCACTCACGGTTGTGGTGCTGGCGGTTGCTGGTTTCGTCTACCGCCAGCCGAGGGACCAGGTCTCGAGCGCGCGGATCGAATGGGTCAACGGGACCTCCGCCTCGACAGAGCTCGAGGTGATCTACTTCGCCGGTAATACCCCGAAATGCGGCGAACCCCACGGCGTCCAGGTGAGCGAGACTCCGCAGTCGGTCACGCTGACGGCGCAGACCATCACCCGCGATATCCCTCCGGAAGGGCGGGTTTGCCCGCTTGTCGCGGTCCCGGCCAAGCAGGTCGTGACGCTGGATTCGCCGCTGGGTGATCGTCAGGTGTTTGATGCGTTTCAAACGGCCAATGGCGAACCGGGGATTGTCGAAGTCAAGGCCCCGGAGGAGGGCGACCCGAGCCGAGGCGCGCTCTTCGCCGCGGCCGCCGCGGTCGCTTTGCGTAACGACCCGGGGCGCATCATGACGCCTTTACCGTCCAGGGTCAGCACCAGCACGTCCCTGCTCTGCGCCGC
>JANNPJ010000021.1:0-1520 GCA_031400005.1 Kineosporiaceae bacterium
CGACCGCTTCGAGTCGACGCTGCCGCCCTTGAGGAAGAACTGATGATCGAACTGAACAACGAATCGGGCGAGCAGGTCGACACCGAACGCCTGGTGCAGCTGGCAACCTTCGCGCTGGACGCGTTGCGGATCCACCCGCAGGCCGAGTTGTCGATCGTGCTGGTGGACGAGGCGACGATGAGCGCCTACCACGAGAAGTTCATGGGCGAACCCGGCCCGACCGACGTGCTCAGCTTCCCCATGGACGAGTTGCGCGCACCCGAGCCCGACGACGAGCCGCCGCTCGGGCTGCTGGGCGACATCGTGCTGTGCCCCACCGTGACCGCTGCCCAAGCCGCCGACAGCAACCGGACGCCCGAGGAGGAGGCCGACTACCTGCTCATCCACGGGCTGTTGCACCTGCTCGGCCACGACCACGCCGAGCCGGCCGAGAAGAAGGCCATGTTCGACCTGAACGACAAAGTGATCGCAGCCTGGGGTGCCAGCCGCGCTTGACCCCTGCAGACGGTTCGCGGCCGGGCGATCAGCCGTGTGAAGCTTCGGAAGCGGGCTCCACTAGACTGTTGCCTCCATCCAGAGCAAGGCGAGAGATCACCCGTTGACCCAGACCCAGTGGATCCTGCTGGCCGTCGCCACCGCGTGCGTCCTGCTCGCAGCCCTGATGACGACGGCCGACGCCGCCCTTTCCTCGGTGTCGAAGTCCCGTGCGGAGAAGCTCGTCACCGACGGACGTCCCGGCGCGTCACGCCTGCTGCAGATGGCCCAGGACCCGGCGCCTTACCTGAACACCTCGTTGTTCCTGCGGATCCTGCTCGAAGTGGTCGCCATCGTCCTGGTCGCCCTGGTGTTCTTCGAGCATTTCACGCAGGGCTGGGAACGCATCCTCTACCCGTCGGCGACCATGCTCGCCGTGTCGTTCATCGTCCTCGGCGTTGCCCCGCGGACGCTGGGCCGCCAGCATGCCGAAGTGGTGGCCCTCGCCGCGTCCGGCCCGCTGCCGGTGCTGACCACCGTGCTCGGCCCGATCCCGCAGCTCATGATCGTGATCGGCAACATGCTCACCCCGGGGCGTGGCTTCACCGATGGCCCGTTCACCTCGGAGGCCGAGCTCCGCGAACTCGTCGACATGGCCGAGGCGCGGGAGGTCATCGAGTCGGGCGAACGCCAGATGATCCACTCCGTCTTCGAGCTCGGCGACACGATCGTCAAGGAAGTCATGGTGCCGCGCACCGAGATGGTCTACATCGAGCACAGCAAGACGCTGCGGCAAGGGGTTTCGCTCGCACTTCGGTCGGGCTTCAGCCGTATTCCGGTGATCGGTGAGGACATCGACGACGTGGTCGGGGTGCTGTACCTGAAGGACGTCATCCGCCGGATGTACGACGATCCGAAGGCCCAGACCACAGAGTTCGTCGAGACCCTCATGCGTCCGCCGGCCTTCTGCCCCGACTCCAAGCCGGTCGACGAACTCCTGCGCGAGATGCAACTCACCCGCAGCCACGTCGTGATCGTCATTGACG
>JANNPJ010000057.1:0-1944 GCA_031400005.1 Kineosporiaceae bacterium
GCCCAGCACCCCGGCACCTACTGGTTCCACCCCCATCACGGCCCGCAACTGGACCGCGGCCTGTACACACCACTGATCGTCGAGGACCCCAACGAACCCCTCACGTACGACGACGAGTGGATCGTCGTCCTCGATGACTGGCTCGACGACGTCACCGGCACCCCGGACGAGGTACTCACCGAACTCAAACGCGGTATGGGCGGCCATTCCACCGCCGGGGCCAGCGAAATGCCCGGGATGGACATGGGCGGCATGGACATGAGTGACATGGACATGGGCGGCAAGCACCTCCTGATGGGAGCCACCAGCGAATTACTCGGCGGCGACGCCGGGGACGTGAAGTACCCGCACTTCCTGATCAACGGTCGCCTCGCGACCGCACCCGCAACATATCGCGGCAAACCCGGCGCCCGGCTGCGGTTACGGATCATCAACGCCGGCGGTGACACCGCCTTCCGCCTGGCCCTGGGCGGGCACCAGATGACCGTGACCCACACGGACGGTTTCCCCACGCGACCGGTCACGGTCGACACGCTGCTGATCGGTATGGGCGAACGGTACGACGTGCTGGTGACCCTCGCCGGCGGCGTATTCCCGCTCGTCGCGCTCGCCGAAGGCAAGAACGCCACCGCGCTGGCGCTCGTTCGCACCGGATCGGGGGGCGCCCCAAAACCCGACACACGTCCCCGCGAGCTCGACGGGCGGGTGGCCACCTACGCCGACCTCACACCTGCCGATGACGTGCGCCTGGCGGACCGGAAACCGGACCGCACCATCAGATTCGAGCTCACCGGGGGCATGCACCGGTACAACTGGGCCATCAACGGCAAACCGTTCACACCGGACACCATCACACCGGTCCAGGCGGGTGAACGGGTACAGGTCGACTACGTCAACACCACCGAGATGTGGCACCCCATGCACCTTCACGGGCACACCTTCGCTCTTGCCGGCACCGGAGTGCGGAAAGACACCGCCATCGCGCTACCCAAGCAGACCCTGTCGACAGTGTTCGATGCGGACAATCCCGGCATCTGGATGATCCACTGCCACAACATCTACCACGCCGAAGCCGGGATGATGACCCTGCTCGGTTACCAGCTATAAGACCCGACATCCAGCGATCCCGGTAACCAGGGCGACAATCGAGGAACGAAAAAGGCTGTGATAATGGCCGACTCAGCTGCGGTCCGGGCTCTCAGCCGACATCCGACGATCCCTGGACACGTCGGCTGAGCTACAGCACCCGCGGGCTCGAACCCGGCCCGTCAGCGCACCGACAGCAAGCAGAACCATGAAGATCACGAGCGGGGCAGCCACCAGGTATCGGATCATCGGTTCCCTGCTTCCCTGTTGTCCGCCACGAACTGGACTGTCAATTGCCGGTCGGGCCGTCACATGACGTAATCCAACCTGGTCATCAGGCCAGCCTCTGAATGGTAAGCGTTGTGGCAGTGAATCATCCAGCGGCCCGGGTTGTCGGCGAGGGCCAGGTCCTGAACCGTGTCGGGCGAACCGGCCGGCGACGCCGACCCGGCACCGGCGCGCAGACCCGACATCGTCAGGCCGGGCGTGTCGAACTCAGATTCACTGCGAAGGCTCGAAGATCTCCTTCAAACTAGGTGCCCATCATCAACGAATTCACCCAGCAGAGCGCGGACCTCAAGAGGTAAGCCACCGCGCCCCAGGCCACCATCAGGTCCCAGCGGTTCGGTTGAAGTCGACAGGAGGTCATTAACGATCTTGATGTGGACAGTGGAACGCCGGGCAGAGAGACAACTAGCCATTGTCGACGTGGTTTCGACAATCTAAGATTGTCGCATGGATGTGACAGACCCACGGGCGCTGATCGAGCTGGTACAGGAGCGAGCAGACAGCACGGATCCGCTGCTGCTGCTGCAGATCGCGGTCACTGTCGCCGGTGAGACCGGCGAGGCGGCCGAC
>JANNPJ010000058.1:0-1941 GCA_031400005.1 Kineosporiaceae bacterium
AACAACATGGCGGAGCGAATCTGGTTGTAGGTGCGGTCGTCCGCCTGCCGCGCCGCCTTGCCTGCGTCGGCGGAGGCTCATCGCCGCGGCAGACACGGTCATCCCATATCTGCGGTGATGTCCTAATATGGCTCACGTTCCAGCCCGGATGGCACCCGCGACGACACCTGGAGACGGTATGCCGGCGGCCGACGCCCCCACCCCCGACGAAATCAACCGCGTCTTCCAGATGATCATGGGTTCGATGATGAGCCAGGCCGTCCGGACCCTGACCCTGATGTCGGTGGCCGAGCACCTGGCCGCCGGACCACTGGACGCCGAGGAGATCGCCCGACGGGAGAGCGCCGACCCGGCGATGACGCGCCGCCTGCTGCGGGCCGGGGTGGCGCTCGGCCTGCTGACATTCGACACCGAGCACGCGACGTTCGCCGGCAGGCCAATGCTGTCGGTGCTGCACGGTGATTCTCCGACGTCCCTCAAGCACTACGCGCTCGGGGCACCGAGCCGGTCGTTCTGGCTACCGAGCCTGACCATGCCCGAGACCGTCCGCGAGGGCGTCAACCACGTCACCGAGGCGCTCGGGGCCCAGCTCTTCGAGTACTTCGCCGAGCACCCGCAGGAGGCAGCCAACTTCGGCGCGGCGATGACCAACCTGTCGGTGCCGATCATCCGGGATGGGGTTGGTCGGATCGAGGCGCCGTCCGGCCTGGCGGTGGACGTCGGCGGCGCTGAGGGTGCCTTCGTCGCGGAACTGGTCGAGCGCAATCCCGGCCTGACCGGCACGGTTCTGGAACTGCCACACGCGGTGCCCGCAGCTCGGGCCGCGGCCGAGCGCCGGGGCCTGGCCGACCGGGTCTCCGCGGTGGCCGGCGACTTCTTCGCCGCCGTCCCGGAGGGCGACATCTACTTGCTCAAGTTCGTTCTGCACGACTGGGACGACGAGGCCTGCGTCCGGATCCTCCGGAACATCCGCCGGGCGATGCGGCCAGACGGGCGGCTGTACGTGGTCGAGATGGCCATCTCGGACGCCGACCCGTCGCCATCGGCGGCCCTGCTTGACCTGGCCATGCTGGTCGCCACGGCCGGCCAGGAAAGGACCCGCGAGCAGTACGAACGGCTACTCGCGCAGGCCGACCTGCGAGTCCGGCAGATCTTTCCCCTCACCGACCTTTACCACATGATCGAGGCGGTTTAGCTGGTCCAGCCGCACCACCAGATCGGCGGCGCCGGGCCCATCGCGGTGGCGGTCATCCGGGAGATGAAGGACGCCGGTGTGTAAGTCTTCGCCAGTGGCCTCGAGGAGGGCGGACCGGTCTACAGCGCCGTCGCGACCAGCGGCTCCGTGCTGATGCCCCTACCTCGAGACCAAGGAGTTCCTGGGCGGGTTCACGGTGGTCGACGCGGTTGACGACGAGACCGCCACGATGTGGGCCGGCCGGCTCGCGGAGGGATGCGGCTGGCCCCAGGAGGTCCGCCGCTTCGGGCCCCAGCCCCAGGTGGAGTGACTTCATCGTCGAGCGCTCACAAAGCGAACTTCATCTGCCCGGCCGGGTATGTCGTACATCCCTGGCTCGGTGGCTGTCTGTGCGCCGTCGTAGGCGGCCAAAGCGTCAGCGAGCGCTTCGAATCGTCCGTCTTGCTCGGCCAGGGCTAGGGCCAACGGCTCAGCCTGCTCAGCACGGTCACGGGAGGTATTGCGGTCTTCGATGAAGTCCACCAGGAAGCTCAACAAGGGCATTGCCATGGGATCATGATGCCTCGGACAGGCGGGTGTAATTGAGGCCGACGCGGTGGTTTGCGGATCATGGCTGCCATCACTGGATGGCAGAATCATCGTCCGGCCGGTCAAGGGTCGCGCGTTCGGCATCGCCCGTAACTGCCGCCGACCGGACAGTTGACGGTGAGCATCGTTGACTACATGCCTTGTCGGCCGAGCGGTCG
>JANNPJ010000091.1:0-6764 GCA_031400005.1 Kineosporiaceae bacterium
TGCTGAAGCAGGATTGGGGACGGATCATCTTTATCTCCAGCGAGTCAGCGGTCAACATCCCGGTGGAGATGATTCACTA
Source organism: Kineosporiaceae bacterium (assembly GCA_031400005.1). Lineage (GTDB taxonomy): Bacteria > Actinomycetota > Actinomycetes > Actinomycetales > Kineosporiaceae > JANNPJ01. Next base: position 80 of record JANNPJ010000091.1, read on the forward strand.
TGGGGTCACCAAAACGGCACAAGTAGCACTCGCCCGTGCTCGAGCGCTACAAAGCCCGCCTCGATGAGGTGACAAGCACGCTGTCCGCCTTGGAAATCGAAGACCTGGTCACCGTGCGCGACGTCTCGATCGTGATCCAGCGACTGGAGATGGTCCGCCGGATCTCCGAGGAGATCGCGCACTACGTCGTCGAGCTCGGCACCGATGGCCGGCTGCTCTCGCTGCAACTGGACGAGCTGATCGGTGGCGTCAGCCCCGACCGCGATCTGGTGATCCGCGATTACCTGGAGAGCACCCGGCGGGAACGGCCGATGCCGGAGGTGATCGCCGCCCTGGCCGAGATCCAGTCCGGCGACCTGGTCGACCTCGGTCTGGTGGCCCGGATACTCGGCTTCGTCCAGGGCGCGGATGCGCTCGATGCATCGATCAGTCCCAAGGGATACCGGCTGCTCACCAAGGTCCCCCGGCTGCCCGGCGCGATCGTCGAGCGGCTGGTTGACCACTTCGGTGACCTGCAGAAGCTGCTGGCAGCCAACCTGGACGACCTGATGCTGGTCGAGGGCGTCGGCGATCAGCGGGCCCGGGCAGTCCGCGAAGGCCTCTCCCGGCTGGCCGAATCAAGCATCCTGGAGCGGTACATCTGACCAGCAACCACGTGGCCGACAACGCTGTGACCACCGAGCACGAGCTACATCGACCGGTGCTCGCCTGGTACGACGCGCACGCCCGCGAACTACCTTGGCGCGAGCCGGATTGCCCGCCCTGGCAGGTACTGATCAGCGAAGTGATGCTGCAGCAGACGCCCGTCGCCCGGGTACTTCCGGTCTGGCAGAGCTGGGTCCGGCGCTGGCCTACCCCGGCCGATCTGGCCGCCTCGCCCGCCGGTGAGGCGATCCGCGATTGGGGTCGGCTCGGCTATCCGCGCCGAGCGCTGCGCCTGCACGAGGCGGCCCGAGCGATCGTTGAACGGCATGACGGTCGCGTCCCCAGTGATCATGCCGAGTTGCTCGCCCTGCCTGGCATCGGTACGTACACCGCGGCCGCAGTCGCGAGTTTCGCCTTCGGCCAGCGCCACGCCGTGGTCGACACCAACGTGCGGCGGGTCTTCGCCCGGACCATCTCCGGGACCGCGCAGGCGGCCCCCACCCTGACCGTTGCGGAGAGCCGCCTGGCGGCCAGCCTGTTACCGGACCAACCGGCCCGAGCGGCCCGTTGGGGGGTGGCAGTGATGGAGCTGGGCGCGCTGATCTGCACGGCTCGGGCACCGCGATGCGACGGCTGCCCGGTCAGCTCGCAGTGCCGCTGGCAACGTGACGGAGCCCCGCCACACACCGGCCCGGTCCGCCGCGGTCAGGCCTGGTCCGGGACCGACCGGCAGATCCGGGGTGCCATCCTGGCCGTTCTCCGGTCGGCCTCGGCCCCGGTGGACGGCGTGAAACTCGCCGAGGAAGTCCCTGATTCCGCGCTCCGAGACCAGTTTCAGCGATCCCGCTGCCTCGACGGGCTGGTCACGGACGGCTTGGTCGAACCGCTGTCCAACAACCGATACCAGCTTCCCGGCTAGCGAGACGGCCGGTAATCTCGCAGCTGTGTCCAGTGACGAGATTGCCGGCGGACCGGTGACACCGGCGATCCACGTGACCGACCTGATCCTGCGGGCGCCCCCGCGGCGCCGGTCCAGGCTGCTGCTCGGCGAGCGACGTCAACCTCCGCAGGGCCCACCGGTCGACACGATCTCGTTCACGATCGCCGACGGCGAGGCGGTTGGCTACCTCGGTTCGGCCGGTGCCGCGAAGACCACCCTGGTGGATCTGATCACCGGAGCGGCCACCCCGACCGGTGGCACGGTACGCACCTTCGGGTTGCAGCCGGACGCCGAACGCGAACGTCTGGCGCGCCGGATCGGCGTCGTATCCGGTAACCACTCACAGCTGTGGCAGGACCTGCCGCTTGATGAATCGCTCCGGATCCTGGCTCGGGCCCACCGCCTGCGCGAAGGCCGGTGGCGGGCCAGGCGAGCCGAGCTGGTGGATCGCCTGGAGTTGGCGGCGTTCATCACCCGGTCGGCCGACCGGCTCTCCCCCGGCCAGCGGATCCGCGGCGAGCTGGCAGCGGCCCTGATCCATGAACCAGACCTGCTGATCCTGGACGACCCGACGGCCGGCCTGGATGTGATCAGCAAGGAGCGGTTGCGGTCCTTCCTCCGCCAGGAGAACCGCGTGCACGGTCGAACTCTGCTGTTCGCGGCCGGTGATCTTGGCGACGTGGAGCAGATCTGCCATCGGGTGCTGGTGGTCGACCACGGCCGATTGGTGCATGACGGCAACCTGCGAGACCTGCTGAACCGCAGCAGAGCTCAACGGACCCTGGTGGTGGATCTGATGGCGGCGGACCGGGTGCTGAACGACGTCCCGGGCGCCGAGCTGATCGGGATCGAGGCCGGCGGCCTACGGCAGCGGCTGAGTTTCGCCCCGGGCAACATTCCGACGTCCCGGATCCTGTCCGATGTCGCCGGCCGGAGCGGCATCCGCCATCTCACCCTGGAAGAACCCGACCTGGAGACCCTGATCCGTCGACTCTGAGCGGCTCCAAGGTTCTGCGGCTCAGAGTTTGCGGAGCATGCGGGTATTGCCCAGCGTGTTGGGCTTCACCCGAGCCAGGTCGAGGAATTCGGCCACGCCCTCGTCTCCGGAGCGCAACAGTTCGGCGTACACCTCGGGCTGCACCGGCGTTCCCTCGATCACCTGAAACCCGTGACGGGTGAAGAACTCCACTTCAAAAGTGAGGCAGAACAGCCTCGATACCCCGAGCCGCTCGCCCAACTCCAGCAACTCCTCCAGCAGGGCGTGTCCAACTCCACGACCGTGCCAGCCAGGGGCCACCGCGAGCGTGCGCACCTCGGCCAGATCCTCCCAGAGCACGTGCAGGGCGCCGCACCCGATCACCCGATCCGATGGGTCGACCGCGACCCGGAACTCCTGAACGGTCTCGTAGTAGGTCACCGTCTCCTTGTGCAGTAAGCGACGATTATCGGCGAAACCAGCGACAATCCTGGCAATGTTTCGGACGTCGGAGGTGCGAGCCGGCCGGACGGCGAAAGCGGGCAGGTCGGCATGTTCAGGCATTCAACAATCCTGTCATGCACGGACGGCGGCATCGGGTACGAGGCTCTACCCTCAGGTCCATGTCGAATCCCGTCATCATCATCGTCGGCTCCGGTCCGGGCGTCGGAGCGGCGACCGCTCGGCGGTTCGCCGCCGCCGGCTACGACATCGGCCTGTTGGCGCGCAATGCCAAGCGGCTGGAAGAGTTCGCCAATGAACTGGGCAGGGACGGCGCGAACGTCGGCTGGGCCGCGGCGGATATCGCCGACCCGATTGCCCTGACCGACGCCTTGCACCAGATGCTGACGAAGACCGGCCGGGTGGACGTGCTGCTGCACAATGCCTCTGCCTATCGCGAGGCCCGAGCGACCGCGCTCACCGCCGACCAAATGCTCGCCGACCTCGGGGTGGGCGCCGCGAGCCTGCTGACCGCCGTCCAGGCCGTGTTGCCGGTATTGCGCGACCAGCACACCGGCACGATCATCGCCACCGGCAGCGGCGTGGCCGACTCTCCGACCGTCGCCGCCGCCAGCCTCGGCATCCAAAAAGCAGCTATTCGCAACCTGATTCACGTGCTTGCTGCCGAACTTTCCGGCGAGGGAATCCATGTCGCGACCGTGACGATCCGCGGAGTGATCGCTGCGGGTACCCCGTTCTCACCGGAGGCGATCGCCGACGTCTTCGCCGAACTGGTGGCCGAGACCAGTACCGATCCGACCGCATGGCGCACCCTGGTCGACCTGACGGCGTAGCACGATGATCGGGCTCGCCCAAGGCAAGCCCGACCATCGATTCCACCCAGTGGTAGCGCTGAGCTACCTGGACTCCGTCGTTACTTGGACCCGGCGAGGACCGCCGTGTCCTTGGTTGGCGCATTGATTTCGGCGTCGCTGGAACGGGTTTGGATCTCACCCTCGTCGTCTTCGTCCAGCATGTCCGCCTCATCGAACGGGAACCCGCCGCTGAGCACGAGATCGGCTCGGGCCTTGTCGAATTCGCCGGTCCAGGTACCGATCAGCACGGTCGCTATCGCATTACCGGCGAAGTTGGTCACCGCCCTGGCTTCAGACATGAACCGGTCGATGCCGACGATCAGGCCGACGCCGTCGACCAGATCCGGGCGGTGTGACTGGAGCCCGCCGGCCAGCGTCGCCAGGCCTGCACCGGTGACCCCGGCAGCACCCTTGGAAGCGATCACCATGAAGAGCAGCAGCGAGATCTGCTCACCGATTTCCAGCGGGCTGCCGAGGGCCTCGGCGATGAACAGCGAGGCCATCGTCAGGTAAATGGCGGTGCCGTCGAGGTTGAACGAGTACCCGGTGGGGACGGTGATCCCGACGACGGGCTTGGAGACGCCGAAGTGCTCCATCTTCGCGATCAACCGAGGCAGCGCGGACTCGGAGGACGAGGTGGAGACGATCAGCAGGAATTCCCGGCCCAGGTAGCGGAACAACCCGAAGATGCTTACCCCGCTGACCACCTTCAGCATCGTGCCGAGCACCAGGAAGACGAAGACCGCACAGGTGATGTAGAACGCAATCATGATCTGCGCCAGGCTTCTCAAGGCATCCCAGCCGGTCGCGTCGATCACTGCGGCCATCGCCCCGAACGCACCGATCGGCGCCAACCACATGATCATCACCAGGATGCGGAAGACCAGTTTCTGGATGTGGCCGATGCCGCGCAGGATGGGCTTGCCCGCCGGGCCCATCGCCTGGATGGCGAAGCCGACCAGCAGAGCGACCATCAGGGCCTGCAGCACCTCGCCCTGGGTCAGCGCCGAGAGCAGGGTGGTCGGAATAATCCCGAGGATGAATTCGACCGTGGTGCCGTGGGCCTCGCCCGCGGCCTTCTCGCCAGCACCTTCCAGGTTGCTCAGGTCGAGGCCGGAACCGGGGTGCAGCAGGTTGCCGACCACCAGCCCGATGCACAGCGCCACCGTCGACATCGTCAAGAAGTAACCGAGGGCGAGCCCGCCGACCTTGCCGACCTTGGCCGCCTCCCGGATCGAGCCGACCCCGAGGACGATGGTGCAGAAGATCACCGGGCCGATCATCATCCGGATCAGGTCGATGAACCCGTCACCCAGCGGCTTGAGTTCCCTGCCGAAGCCGTCCGGGGTGAGACCACCGACCAGCACACCGGCGATCACGGCGACGATCACCGAAATGTAGAGAAAATGTGTTCGGTCTTTGGGCGGCGGGGGTTGGCTAGTGCTCGCAGCGGCCGGTGGTGGAGCGGACCCTGGTGAGCCGGGGTGCTGAATGTCGGACATGGCTGCCTCCTCGTCATTGGGTAAGGCCGTACTGGATCAATGTGATCTGGGACTCACCTTTGAGGCTGCCTGGCTCGAGGCGCGAGGTCACGCTTGTGTTCATTACGTCCGCAGCTGAGGCAGACCTGCTGCGGGCAGGCACACTGTCACCATGCGGTCAGGGCTGATCTCAGGGCATCTCCTGGACCCACGACGCTGGAGCCTCGCCCGACAGGTGTTGGCCTTGCTCACCAGCGCAATGGTCCTCGTCGTCGGCGCGGCCGTGGTGGCCGCCTACCTGCAGGCGCGCGCCTCGGCGCACAAAGAGGCGCGCAACGACGTGATGTCGGCGGCCTTGATCGTGGCGACGACCCCGGCCGTGGCCGAGGCCCTGGCGGAGGCGGATCCGGCCGCCACCCTGCAGCCCTACGCCGAACGGGTCCGGAAGGTCACCGGCACCGACTTCGTGGTGATCATGTCTCCGGGCGGTGTGCGGTACAGCCACCCCGACCCCCGGCAGATCGGCGGCCGGTTCCTCGGGCACACCGAGGACGCACTGAACGGCACCGCCTTCACCGAGACCTACACCGGTACCCTCGGCCCCTCGGTCCGGGCAGTGGCACCGATTCGGCGGGGTGGGACCATAGTGGGCCTGGTGGCCGTCGGAATCACCTGGGACGTCGTGGGTCGTGGCCTCGCACAGCAGATCCCGGCGCTGATCCTGGCCGGCCTGGTGACGCTCGCGGCGTCCGCCATCGGCGCCTGGCTGCTGAGCCGCCGGCTGCGGCGGCTGACCCACGGGCTCGGCCCAGAGGAACTCAGCCGGTTGTACGAGTTCTACGACGCCGTCCTGCACGCCGTTCGCGAAGGTCTGCTGCTGCTGGATCGCGAGGGTCGACTGAGGTTGGTCAACGATGAGGGACGGCGACTGCTCGGACTGCCGGACGACGCGGTCGGCCGGTCGGTACGCGAACTGGCCCTGCCTGCGGATGTCCTGGACGCCTTGCTGGAGGACCGGCAGCGAGTGGACGACGTCCGGCTGGGCGACGATCGGGTGCTGGTCGTCAACCGGATGCCGGCCCGCTGGCAGGGACGCGAGCTGGGCAGCGTGGTGACCCTGCGAGACCACACCGACCTGCTTGCCCTGTCCGGGGAGCTCGACTCGGTCCGTGGCTTCGCCGAATCCCTGCGTTCACAGGCACACGAGGCGGCGAATCGCTTGCACACCGTGATTACGCTGATCGAGCTCGGCCAGACCGAACGGGCTCTGGAGTTCGCCACCGAAGAACTGCGCGAGGCGCAGTCACTCACCGACCAGCTGACCGAG
>JANNPJ010000097.1:0-6263 GCA_031400005.1 Kineosporiaceae bacterium
CATCGCGCGATGGGCACCGCCGCCGGGCGTGGATGTCGTGCTCCACGGACACACCCATGTCTCGAGTGACGAAACGATATCGGGCGTGCGCTACTTGAATCCCGGTTGCATCACGCGGCCCAACCGCGGATCTCCCGCGAGCTTCGCGTGGCTCACGCTCGATCCGGAAAAACCGCGCGCGCCGATCGGCTGGCGCGTGGTGCCGTTGGGGAATTTGTAGCCGCTCCGAGGTAGCGCGGTTCCCGCCCTGCGCATACGCGTTAACCTAAAGCGAAGTAAACGCCGTCTCTTCTCGCTCGAAAAAACCGGTTTCACCACACCGCGCTTTTTGCCGCTGCGGCAAAAACGCTGAAGGCACAGAGACACAAAGAAGAGCAGAAGAAGAAGGCGATGACCGGTCTTCTCGGTGTCTCTGTGCCTCTGTGGTTCAATCACTCCTGGTTCTTCGAGTGAGATTGCCTGAAATGAACAGCTCCAAGGTTGACGCCAATGCGCAATGGCTGGGGACAGAGCGGATCGATCGCGATCTGGCGTATTGGCGCGGACAACTGGCGGGCGCGTCGAGATTGTTGGATTCTTCATGGCGGTTGTCGCGGCGACATTCGTGATGAGACGGACGGCATTGAGCCGAAATGGAGGGATTGCTTAGATTGGCAGGGAACTGCTTAGCCGCAAAAGGGGTTGATGCTGGCATGGACGAAACGGCAACGGTCACGGTGGCTGAGAACCTTCGCTGGCTGTTGCCGGTTCGAAGCCGTCACGGGCCGGTGACCGTCCCGGTAGATGGCGTTAATTCGATCCTGGACGTCGTGGAGTCGCTCGGTGTGCCGAGGACGGAGATCGGTCGGCTCCAGGCGAACGGCAGCGCCGTCACGTCCGGGTACCGACCCGGAAACGGCGATCTGATCGTCGTCGAGGCGCCGACCCGGCCGCAGATCATTCCCGACCAGCGATTCCTGCTGGACGTCCATCTCGGGTCTCTGGCCCGACGGATGCGCCTGCTCGGGATCGATACCGCATACCAAAACGCTGCGGACGACCCCGAGCTGGTCGAGCAGGCGATTGCTGAAAACCGGGTACTGCTCACCTGCGACCGTGGGCTTCTGCGGCGGCGGGCCCTGCCGTCCGGTGCCTTGGTCCGTGGGCAGAAGGTGGAGGATCAGCTGGCTGACATCCTCGACCGGTTCGCCCTGACCCCTGCACCCTGGACTCGGTGCCCCGCCTGCAACGGCTTGCTCCGCGTCGCCTCGGCCGAGGAGGTGGCTCCGCTGATCGAGCCGGGCACCCTTCGCACCTACCAGGAGTTCCACCGTTGCCAGGCATGTGGCAAGCCGTACTGGAGAGGTGCGCACGCCGAGCAACTGAGCCGAGTCGTCAACTCGTCTGTCTCGGAACGCTGAGCGGGTTTCCCCGGTGACGCCCGGTCGCGTGGGCGACGAACCTGGTCGGTGGGCCATGCAGCTGAAGAGATTCTCAGCTCTATCGGCTGGCTGAATCGGGTGATATTTTCGATTCGTTCCCGCGCGAGCACCCCCTCTCCCACCGAAAAGGCGTCAAAGATGAGCCGATTCGCTCTACCCGACGATCGTCCGCCCGGACTCGACTCACCACTCACCGCGAGAGTGATCAAGTACGGAGCCCGCGCGCACGTCCGAATCTTCACGTTCACCAACGGCCGGATTGGCAACAAGTGGCGGATCGGTGCGGGTTTCCGTAAACCAGTGCCGACGCTGCTGCTTGAGCACACCGGCCGTAAGTCCGGGAAGTTGTTTACCACTCCGGTCCTGTACCTCCCGGACGGGCCTAGCCTGGTCCTGGTCGCGTCCCAGGGCGGACTGCCGAAAAACCCTCAGTGGTTCGCCAATCTGATGGCCCATCCGGAAACCCGGGTGCACCTGCGCCGAGAACCCAACCGCCGGGTCCGCGCTCGGACGGCCACCCCCGAGGAGCGGGCCACCCTCTGGCCGCGGCTGGTCAACAGCTACGCCGATTTCGCCAAGTACGCCGCCTGGGCCGATCGCGAGATCCCGGTCGTGATTCTCGAACCCATCACTCACCCTTGATCACGAGGTCGGCAGCGGCGACCGGCGAGTGGTGATCGAAATAGTACTGCTCTGCAGCGGCCCACCGCCGGATCCATTCAATGGTGTTCTCTCCCCGGGAGAGCTGACGGGCCAAGCGGACCTCATCGCTGGTCTCCACAACGATCGCCAGGTCGATCAATCGGCGCAGCGGCGGCCGGAGCGTGTAAACACCCTCGACAAGCACAATGGGTGGCATCGCCACGTCGACCCACGCCCCCATCCGGTCGCCGTCCCAGTCGTAGCGTTGGTAGCGCAGGTGCGGCCGAGCTTCGCGGACCGGAATAAGCACCTGGTCGCGAAGGCGCTCCCAGTCGAAGTAGCGCTCATAGCCTGCGCTCGCGCTCAGCGCCAACCGCTCGGCATCCGGCAGCGGTCGGTAGAAGTCGTCGCCCTGGACAATCATCGCCGGTTTGGCCAACTGCTCACACAATTGCCTGGCCAGAAACGACTTTCCCGCACCGCTACAGCCGTCAATGCCAATCAGTAACGGCGACCGCGACGCCGCGTTCGCCAGCGCGACTGCCTCCGAGATCATCCTGCTCCCCTCGACGCGCCGAGTCATCATTGGGGAAGATTAGACCCATGCCATGGGCCGAATCTTCCCCAATCACGGGATGTTACGCCTCAACAGGGGTGTGACCCGGGAGGTGGGTCGCTCAGTTCAGCTGACCGTTGTAGTCCGGAAGCTTGAAGGTCTTCTCGGCGTGCCCACCAGCCAGGTCTGTCGCGCTGTTGCCGATGTTGGCGACGATGGTGTAACCGGCCTTCTCGATCTTGATTCGAGCATTGGTCTTGAGTATGTGGTTATCGGAGAAGTCGAACGTGCCACGCATGTAGAGGCCATCGTTCGGGTAACCGACGCGCTTCAAGTTCTCCTTGGTCAGCGCCTTGATGATCTCGGGACGCGCGGTCACGAAGATCACCGCAGCTCCGGCCTGGCGCGCCTGATTCGCGATGGCGAGGACCGGAGCGGTGGCCGGAGTGATGATGCCGCCCTGGTATTCGCTCTCCAGAGCGGTGTTGTCGATGTCCAGCACGATGGCCGCTTTGATGGTGGTGTCGGGCAGTCGGGTGGCCAGGTAGGCCGAGGCCTGATCGGTAACCGTGGTTACGTCCGTGATCCAGGTGCTGTAGGAAGGCAGGGCGGTCTCGGCAGCCACCTGAACGGCAGCCGGGCTGAACGGCGCGGGTGTGACCGGAGCCGCCGAGGCCGTGGTGGCACCGCCGAGCGCCACGGCTGCGCCGACTATCAGACAAGCCAGCGGGCGAACCGAAATACGAGACATGGAAGTCCTTCCGAGCGTGATCCACCGGTGAGGGGTCCGAATGGCCCTCAATGCGAAGGTTAGGATCCGCCGGATACTCACAGGTAACTAGCGGGTGGTCAAGATCACACGATCGGGTAAATTGCCTGCTCTGCGGCCTATTGGTGATGGGTCGGCAGTCCATCGACTCGGGTGATGCCGGTTGCGGGGATGAGAGCACGCCAAGGCCAGCGGCAACTAGCATTCGGGAGTATGGAACACCCCATCGTGACACCCGACGTCCCATTGAAGCCGGCCCTCGAGGGCCTGGAAGACAACTGGTCGCAGGCGTGGAACGTACAGGGGGTATACACCTTCGACCGGACTGCCGGTCGCGAGCAGGTGTTCTCCATCGACACCCCGCCGCCCACGGTGAGCGGATCGCTGCACATGGGGCACGTGTTCTCCTACACCCAGACCGACGTGATCGCTCGCTATCAGCGGATGCGCGGCAAGGAGGTCTTCTACCCGATGGGGTGGGACGACAATGGCCTGCCGACCGAGCGGCGGGTGCAGAACTACTTCGGCGTCCGCTGCGATCCATCCCTGCCCTACGACCCAGACTTCACCCCGGCGAAGCACCCGGGAAAGGACCAACTCCCGATCTCGCGCCGCAACTTCATTGAGCTGTGCGAGCGGCTGACCGTCGACGACGAGAAGGTCTTTGAGGACCTCTGGCGGCGCCTGGGGCTGTCGGTCGACTGGTCGATGACCTACCAGACCATTGACGCCAACGCGCGGGCCACGTCGCAGACGGCGTTCCTGCGTAACCTCGATCGCGGTGAGGCCTACCTGGCGGAAGCTCCGACGCTGTGGGACATCACGTTCCGCACCGCGGTCGCCCAGGCCGAGCTCGAGGACCGCGAACGCCCCGGCGCCTACCACGACCTCACCTTCCACACCGCGGACGGCGGGACGGTGATGATCTCCACCACCCGCCCCGAACTGCTTCCTGCCTGCGTGGCACTTGTCGCTCATCCGGATGACGCGCGGTACCAGCAGCTGTTCGGGACCACCGTCGCCACTGCGGTCTTTGGAGTTCAGGTGCCGCTCGTCGCACACCGACTGGCTGACCCGGACAAGGGGTCGGGGATCGCGATGGTCTGTACCTTCGGTGACACCACCGACGTGATCTGGTGGCGGGAACTGCAGCTGGCGACCCGCCCGGTGATCGGCTGGGACGGCCGGTTCATCACCGACCCACCAGCCGGCCTCGACACCGCCGCAGCGCAGCAGGCGTACGCGCAGCTGGCGGGGGCGACGGCGCACACGGCGCGCACGCGAATCCTGGAGATGCTGCGGGCCAGCGGTGATCTGATCGGGGAGCCGCGCCCGATCACGCACGCGGTGAAGTTCTACGAGAAGGGCGACCGGCCGCTGGAGATCGTCACTACCCGGCAGTGGTACCTGCGCAACGGTGGACGCGACGAGGCCTTACGCGATCGCTTGCTGGCCCGAGGGCAGGAACTCGAGTGGCATCCGGCGCACATGAAAGTCCGCTACGACAACTGGGTCAAGGGACTCAACGGTGACTGGCTCGTCAGCAGGCAACGGTTCTTCGGCGTCCCGATCCCGCTCTGGTACCCCCTCGACGAGGCGGGGCAGCCTCGCTACGACCAGCCGCTGATCCCGCCGGAGTCGGCGCTGCCGATCGACCCCAGCACCGACGTCCCCGCCGGGTATGAGCCGGCCCAGCGCGGCGTCCCCGGTGGATTCACCGGTGACCCGGACGTGATGGATACCTGGGCGACGTCCTCCTTGACCCCGCAGATCGCCGGACGGTGGATTCAGGACGCCGATCTCTTCGCCCGGGTCTTCCCGATGGACCTGCGCCCCCAAGCACACGAGATCATCCGGACCTGGCTGTTCTCCACCGTCGTCCGGGCCGATACCGAGCACGCCGTCCTGCCGTGGAAGCATGCCTCGATCTCGGGTTGGATCCTCGACCCGGACCGCAAGAAGATGTCGAAATCTCAGGGCAACGTCGTCACACCGGCTGATTTGCTCGTGCAGCACGGATCGGACGCCGTCCGCTATTGGGCCGCCAGCGGACGGCCCGGAACCGACACCGCCTTCGACATCGGCCAAATGAAGGTGGGACGGCGGCTGGGAATGAAACTGCTGAACGCCAGCCGCTTCGTCCTCACCGCCACCTCACCCGAGTCGCCCACCTCAACCACCTCGCCCACCTCGTCCGAGTCGCTCGCCGCCGCCGGGGCGGTCCACCCGACGTTGGAGCCGCTGGACCAGGCGCTCCTGGCCGAACTCGCGGACGTCGTTCAGGTCGCCACCCAAGCCCTGGACGGATTCGAGTACACGGTCGCGCTGGAAGCCACCGAACGGTTCTTCTGGACCTTCTGCGACGACTACCTGGAACTCGTCAAGGCTCGCGCCTACGGCGAATTCGGCGAGTCCAGGGCTCGTAGCGCGCAGACCACATTGCAGCTGGCGCTATCCACGTTGCTCAGATTGTTCGCGCCGTTCCTGCCCTTCGCCACCGAGGAGGTCTGGTCCTGGTGGCAACCCGGATCGGTGCACCGAGCACCCTGGCCCACCGCCGGCGACCTTCGCGATCATGCGGGCGAGGCGGATCCGCAGATCCTCGGTATCGCCCGGGACGCCATCAGTGCCGTGCGAAAAGCTAAGTCGGACGCCAAAGTGTCGATGCGCACCGAAGTCACCACGGTCACCGCCACCGGATCCGTCGATGACCTCGACCGGTTGGCTCTGATCGCCGCTGATCTGCGTGGCGCCGGTCGAATCAACGAACTGCAGCAGCAGCCAAGCACCCAGGAAGGGCTCCAGCTGACAGTCACGATCTGAGGGAGCAACGGGTGCGCAAGCATTGGTCCTGCCGGATGACCCACTGCAGGGG
>JANNPJ010000666.1:0-20099 GCA_031400005.1 Kineosporiaceae bacterium
GCCAAGTTCGAGAAGGCGCTTACTCCCTTCGTTGAACACGCGACCCGGATCGGTGGCCGCCGTCAGCGCGGCGCCACTGTTACCAAGCTGCCCAGCAACGCCAAGGTTGTCCGTTCCTGGGCCCAGGCCAACGGATACGCCATCCCGGATCGCGGCCGTATCCCCGGAGAGATCTTGGCCGCCTACGAGGCCGCTGAAGCCTCCTAACGCCCCGGAACTCCCGCTGCGACATCATTGGGGTCTGAGCGCGTAACGACCCGGCCAGCCGATAGTCCGGCTGCCGGGTCGGCGCGCCCCGCGGCGCCCCGCTTAGACCAATACGCCTTGCAGGCGTTCCAATTCGGTGCGATAGATCCGTCGAATCCCGGCTGGGGCGAACCTGCGCTCGAAGAAGCCTCCAATTCCGCTGGCTCCCTGCCAACTGATCCGCACGGTCAGTTGGCTGCGACTATCGGAAAGCGGGACGACGTCCCACAGCACCGTCAGCGATGAGTTGCGGTCGGCTTCCAGTAGCTGCTTTCCCGCCACCGGTTCGGTTACTGTCGCCTCGACCTGTCGGACGCGTTTCTTGGTCGCGTGCAAGTTGTAGCTGATCCGAGTACCTGCCCCTGCGCCGCCGTCCAAAACCTGGAAGTCAGTGATTTCCGGCGCCACGATGGTCGGCCGGATCGTGGCGTAGTCCGCCAACGCACCGAACACGGCCGCCGATGATGCGTCATAGGCCTGTTCCACCACAACCACGATGTCACCCATCGATATCTCCATCCGTTCGCTCGCCCAGCAGCAGGTCGGCGCCTTCTGGCCGCCGAATGCCTTCGAATCCTAGAAGCCGGATCAGCACCGCAGAAGCTCGGCCAGAACTGCGTCGAAACCAGGGTCTTCAAAATATCCGCTGTGCCCTCTGGTCGGGCGGCGCGGCTGGAGCGTTTGTTCATCGATGAGCCCGGGGTCGACCAGGCGCACGTCTGGTCCCGTGCTCCATCTTCGGTACTGATACTCCCCCGGCCAGCACGCAGTCACTGCGGGCTTGATGTCGACCGGGCGCTCGATATCGATGGATCCGATCAATTCGTTGGCGCCGGGGGAAATCGAGATCGCTTCCGCCATGGTGGTCCACCGCTGCACCGAAGGTCCGTAACGTTGCGCCGATCTGGGGCCGAATCTGTGCACGCTCTTGTCTTCCATCGGCCAGCTGAGAACCGGGCCACCGAGCGGATCGGTCCAGCGATAGAGGTTGCGCCACCGGCCATCGATGTCCTTGTACAACTCCAGGAGTTCCCGGAACCCGAGGTATGTCGGGAACAGCCGGGCGAAGATGAACTGCAGTTGGGACCCGTACGTGATCAGGTGGGTCCGCTGCAGTGCTTCGCAGGCGTCCGACTGACTCACCCAACTGGGCGCCTCTTCGGCCGCATCGGCGAGCCTGATCAGCAAGGCGCAGGCAGCGACCGCGATGACGCTGCCCTGGCTGTGCCCGGAGATGACCACAGCGGAAAAGCAGGCGGGGGCCGGTCTGGCCTTCTCCCGGCCCGAATCCAGAGTCGGGTCCGCATCCGGGTCTGGCGCCACATCGAGGTCCAGTGGATCGAGGTCCAGCGGTTTGCGGGCCAGGTCGATCGTCCGCTGGACCACCGCGCGGACCGCACGACCGCCATACGGCAGCGGGCACAGCGGATGACCGACCCGCGGCCAGAACGAGATCATGTCCCAGAGAATCCCGACCACGGTGCGGATCTTGGGCTGCCGCCAACTCGCGACGCCCAGAGCCAGGAGACCAGCAGCGAAAGTCGTCGCCGCCGCGACGCCGAGGCTTGCCAGCTCATCCGATTGAGGCGCCCGAAACGTGTCCTCGGTGAAGATCAGAACGTATCCGGTGTGCAGCGCCCACCCGAACGCGGCGCCCCCACCGGCGACGGCGATGACCGCCAAAACATGGTGATATCGGTACCGCATCATCGCCAGCCGCCAGGCGCTGACAACTGGGACGACCCGCGGGTCGTCCGGTCCCGCACTCTGGTAGTCGTTTCCCGCGATGTCGGCGAATCCGTCCTTGCCCGGAGTCAACACCGTTTTGACGGCGGCCATCAGCACCACGGCGGCGAAAAGACCCGCGATCACCCGGCCGCCGGGAACGAGCGCGGGAGAGACAGCGACGGCTGACGCCGATAGCGCGACCAGCCCAAGGACAGCGGCCCAACGCCGCCGAAGCGTCCACGCCGCAAGCGGCAATGCGAGCGCAGCCAGCGCCGTGACCAGCGCTCCCCACACGGTCGCGCTGGTCCAGTAGCCGGCGGCGAGTTCAATTGCGTCACCCTCCGCAGACTCCCGCGGTCGCACCGGGTCACCGAGGAAATTCGCCGTCCAGAACACCATTGCCGAGCTGAATCCGAAGGCCAGCGTCACGGCTAGGGACGCGAGAACCCATGCGCCCATCCCGTGGTAGACCGGTCGGAACGCGCGCGGCACCGGGAGTTCCTCCTCCGTTGCCCGCCGTCGGACCCGGCGGCCCGCAGAGGTAAGTGCCACCCACCCGGACAACCCACCCAGAAGGACGAGAAGCAGACCGGCACAGGCACCGACGAGCGCAACGGCCACCTCGAACCTCCAGTTGCCGGCAACCGGGCGTTCGTCCACGGCATTCAGCGTCAGCGCCGCGAAGATTGCACAGGAGATGCTGACGAGGGCGGCGTACCACCTGGTCAACACCTGCCAGCGAGGGATTCTGATCGCGTCCCTGCGACGCTTGTCCGGCTCGAGCACATCACCGGCGAACAACCAGCGGATCGCAGGCGTGCTCAGCCAGGAGGGCAACTGTCGAGGCCGGAGCCAGGGTTGCCGGTCGATGGCAACGACGAGTAGCGCTGCCACCCCGGTCAGCACGCATGATGCGGTGAGCATCCGATGCAGGAGGTCCGCCCAGCCGGGCACCTCCCGCTGCCAGCCGATGCGTTGGCCGAGCGTCGCCAGCGCCAACAACCCGACGACCGAGCAGCTCCCCCAAACGTGCGCCGCGCGCTGCCGGGGGGCGGTCAGCGCGCCCTGCCAGAAGCTGGGGTTCGCCAGCCGGTCGGCGTCCTCCGGTGGCACCAGGATGCCCCCCGCAGGTGCGTAACCCGGGGGACGGCGTCCGAACATCCACAGCAGCGCCACCACTGCGGCCGGAGCGATGGCCGCCACCATCAGGCGGGTCCCATCCTCGCTGCGGCGGTACCAGGCGGCCCAGCCGGGCAGGCCTGAGCAGGCCGCCTGCGACGTGCACTGTCGGGCAAACACCTCCCAGGCGATGTAACACGTCGTCACCACGAGGGCGAGCGTGAGCACTAACCCGAGCAGCCGCACCACGGCGTCGGCTGGATACCTGAGCCACTTCGGCTGGTCGCGAAGGAGGAGCGCGAACCGAGCCAGGTTCAGCACGGCAAAGGGCAGCAGTAGCAACCACAATGCGCGGCTCGCCGAGCCGGCTGTGAACCTTCCCCAGTGATACGCCTCCACGATGCGGCCTGCCTGCGCCGAGGTTCCTGGCCACGGTGACCGGCGCCGGAAGAACCGCCCGGTGTCGTCTCCGGAGATCTGCATCGGGTGTGGGTCATCCAGCATGACCTCCGGCGGCGTGCCGCTGACCCCGTGGATGCGAAGCTCGACCGTGCGACGTCCGTGATGGCGATCCCGCAGACGCCTGTCGCCGTCCACTTTGTCCCGGACCGAGGGAGCGCCCAGGGACTGGGGCGGTGTTTTCGCTACATGCGGCGAATCCATGACGTGGACCCATCGACGAAGGTGGAGGTACAGAGACGTGGTGTGGCAGAGATAGGAGACGTCCGGGGTTCCGGTGATACCCGGAAATCTGATCGTGCCGCGGTCAACGCCGAGGACCCGAGGAGGGACGGCGGCCAGCCGCCACCGAGCACGCTACCCGGCCGGTTTCCCCGTCGGCGCGTAGCGAGGCGCGACTCGCGGCCACGGTCGCAACTGCTCGATCTCAGCTCCGAGCTTGAGCAGCAGACCTTCGCCGCCGGGGCGGGCAATCAGTTGCACAGACATCGGTAGGCCACTGGGGTGAATTCCGGCCGGCAGCGCCATCGCCGGCCAGCCGGCCAGGTTCCACGCCGGGGCGAAGGCGGCATACCGCACGTTTGCCATCACATTTGCCGCCCATCCACGATCGCTCCAGGCGATCGCCGGCAGCGCAGGCTGGGCAAGCATCGGCGTGACCAGGACGTCGACGTCCGCGAAGTACCGTTCGGCCGCTCGCACCCACGAGGTACGGGCCGACGGACGTGGCCCACCCGTCGCCAGCACCGCCCGGCCGATCAGCGTGTGCCGGGCTACCCGCTTTTCCAATCCCGAACGGTTGGCAAGTAGCCGAGCGTCCATCTCCGCTCCGGCGAACCAGCGGGCCATCGCCGCCGGGCCACCCGTGATCGGGTACCGAAACTCCCGCGAGATCACCTGATGTCCAGCGACGGAAAGGAGATCCGCGACGCCGCGGGTAGCCGCGACGAAGTCTCGATCGACCGTAAGCCCGGCAAGCGGCGCTTTCACCGAGACGCCGATGCGCAGCTGCGGACCTCCGGTGCGGGCGACCTCTGCCAGTTCCGGCTTGCCTGCCATCACCGAGAGCAGGAGTGCGCAATCGGCCACCGTGGTGCCCAGCGATCCGTTCTCGGACATGTCGAACCAGGAACCGTTGCCGAGATTCGCCGGCACAGTACCCAGCCCTGGTTTGATTCCGACCAGCCCGGTGCACGCTGCCGGGAGGCGAATGGATCCCATGCCGTCATTGCCATGGGCCACCGGGACCATTCCGGCCGCGACCGCGGTGGCGCTACCTCCCGACGATCCACCAGGACTGCGATCGCCGTCCCACGGGTTGCGGGTGATACCTATTTTCGAGTCCGTCGCGCCGAACACGCACAGTTCGGGGACGTTGGTCAGGCCGACGATCACGGCTCCGGCCGCCCGTAGCCTGGCCACCACCTCATGATCGGCGGCCTGCACCGAGCGGTCGCCACCGGCTACCCCATTTCCGGTGAATTCGCCTGCGACAGCGACGTTATCCTTGACCGCAATCGGCACTCCGGCCAGCGGCAAGGAGTGCCGGTCCGGGCTCGCGTCAATGACCTCCGCCTCCGCCAATGCCCGCTCGCTGCGAACGATACGGAACGCCAGAAGTTCCCGGTCGCGTTCGGCGATCCGGCCCAGCGCGTGCTCGGCCAACTCCCGGGCCGATCTCCGACCGCTCTGGACCGCCGCAGCGATATCAACAGCTGTGATCTCCATCCGGACATCTTCGCTCTTCGCGGCCCGACCCGAGACAACTTTCCCCGAGACAGCTCGAAAGTGCCTGCCGTCTTCGACCCGGCGACTGGGTCGGGAACGGCAGGCACTTCGCGGCGAGACACCCAGCGGAGATCAGAACTTTGCGCTCAATCAATCCTCTCGGTGATCACCCGGCGGAAACCTGTGATCAGGCGTAGAACCGAAAGACCGGCCTGGCGACACACACCGGCTTGGAGCTTCCGTCTCGCTCGATCACCGCGTCAATGGTCAATTGAACGCCGCCGGGAATCTGCTCGACCGCGGCCAGGGTTGCGCTGGCCCGGACCTTGGAGCCGACCGGTACCGGTGCCGGGAACCTGACCTTGTCCAGGCCGTAGTTCACCTTCGTGGTCACCTCGCGCACGTCCAGCAGCTGTGACCAGAGCGGAATCAGCAGTGAGAGGGTGAGGTATCCATGAGCGATGGTGCTGCCGAAGGGGCCGTCTTTGGCGCGCTCCGGATCGACATGGATCCACTGGTGATCGTCCGTTGCGGTGGCGAAGGTGTCGATCCGGGACTGATCGATCTCCACCCACGTGCTGGTGCCGAGGTTTGTTCCCACCAGGGCATCCAGGTCGGAAAGGGTCTGCACAACGGTGCTCACGACTGAGTCTCCTTGCTTGGTTCGGAGTCGCCAACGGCAAGGTTGCTCGCGGCGAGGTCATTCGAGCCAGGATTGCCCGCAATAGGTTGGCTCGGGGATGCGTTGATTCTGATCCGCAGCTCTTGCTTGCGCACCTTTCCTGTTGCGGTGCGAGGCAATTCGTCGACGAACTCAATCAAGCGAGGGATTTTGAAAGCGGCAAGCATGTCTCGTAGCCGTTCGCGCATCGACGACTCCGTCCAGGTGACATCCGCCGAACCCGCAGCGCCCGAGACCGGTGGGGAAAGAATGACGAATGCGTGGCCCACTTCGCCCCAGCGTTCGTCCTTTTCGGCGACGACCGCGCAGTCGGCAACTCCCGGCAGCGCGGTGATCGCCGATTCCACTTCGGCCGGATAGACGTTCTCCCCACCAGAGATGATCATGTCCTTGACCCGGTCGACGACGTAGGCCCAGCCGTCATCCCCGATCCGCACCACATCGCCGGACCGGAACCAGCCATTGGAGAAGGCCAATTCGGTCTCCGCTGGCCGATTCCAATACCCGCGGAAGACGTTCGGTCCGCGCACCAGCAACTCGCCCATCGATCCAGGTTCGGCTTCGCGGTGACCGGAGTCGTCAACACCTGGCGCCTCGAGCGAGACATCGGTGAAGAAGTGCGGACAGCCGATGGACACCGGATGCTCCCTCGCCCCAGCTTCGGGCGCCATATACACGCCGGGCGCCGCCTCGGTCATTCCGTACCCCTGCAGGATCGCCACCCCGCGGTGCTGCCAGGCCAGCGCCACCCGTTCGATCACCATTGAGCCACCGTAGATCGCGAATCGCAGCGAACTGAGATCGGTGGTGACGAAATTCGGGTGCTCACAGAGCATTTGCAACATTGTCGGGACGGCCGCAAAGGAGTTGATCCTCAGCTGATCTATTGCCGAAAGGACATACTCCGGATCAAATTTGGGCACCACCACAACGGTTCCGCCCTTGAACAGGGTCGGCAGAGTCACCTGGCCAAGGCCGGTGGCATGAAACAGCGGACAGATACAGAGCGCGACGTCGCTGGACAAGACATCGGCGTGGGCCAACTGATTCATCGTATTGAAAGTCAGGTTTTCGTGCGTGAGCACCGCTCCCTTGGGCCGGCCGGTGGTGCCGCTGGTGTAGAGGATCAGCGCGTCGTCCGAGAGCGATACCTCCGATTCCACGGCCGGCAGCCCGGCGCCACCAGCGATCAGTTCCTCGTACTGCTGTGCCGGATCGCTGATCGGCAGCACGGTAAGAACGCCGTGCGCGGTCGGATCGCAGGCGGCTACCACCTCAGCATGCTCAAGGCCGTACATCAGGACCGACGGTTGCGCGTCGTCCAGCAGGTAGCCGATCTCAAAGGCGGTCAGCCTGGTGTTCAGCGGGACGAACACCGCCCCGATCCGCGTTGTTGCGAAGAACGCCTCAAATGTCGCAAGGTCATTCAGGCCGAGGTAGGCGACCCGATCGCCGGCTCCGACGCCGAGCGAAACCAGTGCCCGGGCCAGGTGTTCCACTCGTTCGGCCAGTTCGCCGTAGCTTCGGGTGCGTTCGCCCTGCCGCAGGGCCGTACCGCTACTGTCGATCCGCGCCCGCCGCCTCGGCCAACTGCCCAATCCGTAATCAGGCATCAGCTCATCGACTCCCCACGTCCGCCAGACCGAGGGCCCGAACCGCGTTGTCCTTAAGTATCAGCTGTCGAACCTCGGGCTTGATGTCCAAGGCGGCGAAGTCCGCCAGCCACCGGTCCGGGGTGATCACCGGGTAGTCCGATCCGAAAAGCACCTTCTTCCGCAGCAACCCGTTCATCGCCCGGACCAGTTGCGGGGGAAAGTATTTCGGCGACCATCCGGACAGATCGATGAAGACGTTCGCCTTGTGCGTCGCGATCGAGATCGCGGCGTCCTGCCACGGCACCGAGGGGTGCGCCATGATCAGTTGCAGTTCGGGGTGGTCGGCAGCGACGTCGTCCAGCAGCATGGGATCGGAGTACCGGAGCTTGATTCCGCGCCCACCAGGCAAACCCGCGCCGATCCCGGTCTGACCGGTGTGAAACACCACCGGCAACCGCAGTTCCGCCGCCGCCTCGTACAGCGGATAGTGCGCTGGATCATTCGGGGCGAACGCCTGTAATGACGGGTGCAACTTCAGGCCTCGCCCCCCTGCCGCGGCCAGGTCACGCAGTCGAGCCACCGCGCTGGCGCCGTCGTGCGGATCAACCGAGACGAACGGGATCAGCACGTCGTCGTACTTCGCCGCGTCGGCAACCACCTGTGCACTGGAGATCGCCGGGTGTCCGGTGGCGTGGTGCGCGTCGACGGTGAACACCACGGCTGCCAGGTGTCGCTCCCGGTAGTACTCGGCGATCTGCGCCAGATCGGGCGTCCGATTCTGGCCGGCCTTGAAGTAGGCGGCCGAGGCCGCCATCAGCTCCTCGTCCAGTGACAGGTGCCCGTGTCCGTCGGATTCGACGTGGACATGGGTGTCGATCGCGACAATCGCGTCACAATCGATGCTCATCAGTACGGCTCCGGGAAGTGCTGACCGATCGATTGCTGATGGTCGGCGAATTCCTTGGGCCAGGCCTCGGCGATGGCTTCGGCGCTCCAACCCCCGTCCGCGAACGAGACCACGGCCTCGCGAGGATGCGACCAGAGCGCGAGCCGGTCACCACCGAGCCCGATCGCCTGACCACTCACATCGGCGGCAGCAGCGCCGGCCAGGAAGACCACCAGGCCGGCGACGTCCTCCGGCGGTCCGAAGCTGAGCTCGCGCCGCGCGTACGGCGGCAGAGCCCGGCCCTCGTGCAGCGCCTCCACGTAGGGAGCGAGGAAAGGCGCCGTCTCTGTCATCCCGGTCGCCGCTACCGGGATGACCGCGTTCACGGTGATCCCAGCCCGGGCCAATTCCAGTGACCAGGTGCGGACCATGCCCACGATGCCCGCCTTGGCGGCCGCGTAGTTGGTCTGGCCGAAGTTGCCGACCTGGCCGGTGGGTGACCCGACGCAGATGATCCGTCCGCCTTCACCCTGCTGCCGCAGATGCACTGCCGCCGCCCGAACGCAGGTGAACGTCCCTCTCAGATGTACCCGGATGACGGCGTCGAAGTCGTCGTCGGACATTTTCCACAGCACGGTGTCGCGGAGAATGCCGGCGTTCGTGACCAGAATGTCCAACCGGCCGAAGGCGTCAACTGCGCTCTGGACCAAGGCATCGGCCACCTCGGTCGAGCCGACAGCACCGACACTGCTGACTGCCTGCCCACCAGTTGCAGTGATCGATTCGACGGCTGCCTCGGCGACCTCCGCATCGACGTCGTTCACCACCACGGCTGCCCCGGCCGCAGCGAGCGCCGACGCGTAGGCCAGCCCGAGCCCGCGACCGCCGCCCGTGACGATCGCGACCTTCCCGGCGAGCGACCCGTCCGATTGCTGCAATGACATCCTTGTCTCCCTTCGCCGGACGCCGACACCGGCGCCCACTTCAACAATAGACAGGATTCCTGATTAATGCGAGCACCCATCCGCGGCAATCTCCCGACCTGACCGGAGCAGGATTCCGCGCCGGTCTCGGCCGCCAGCTCGCCACGCTTCACCGACCCGCAAGGTGTTGGGTCAGCTGTCGTGGCGGCTGGTCAGGGCCGATCGACAAGCCTGAATGCTCCGGCGCAGGGCGACTGCCTCCTCGGCGGTGAGACCGGACACCATCTGCGCCTCCAGGTCGCTGACCTCCACCCGGTACTTGCTCAGCAACCTCCAGCCTTCGGCGGTCAGGGCCAGAACCAGCCGCCGACGATCGGTTGGATCTCGGTGCCGTTCGATCAAACCTCTCGCCTGCAGGGAAGTCACCATGTCCGCCATGGTTTGGGTGGTGACGAACGAACTGCGCGCCAACTCCGCGGCAGACAAGTCGGGACGGCGTTCCAGCACCGTCAAGGCGGTGTACTGCAGAGCGGTCAGTCCAATTGGACGGAACAGGTCGTCCAACCGCGAGCGAACCGCCAACTCCAGTTGCTTCATCAGATAGAGCAGCGTTGGTTCTGCCCCTTCCCCGGCCTGACTGAGCGTGGGAGAAGCGGCAGCGGCTGGGGTCTTGGGCACAAGTTCCTCACTGGCTCGGTATGAACATCGAGCCTACATCGAGCTAACTGTCCGGATTCCTGATGGATCTTCTGACCGAGCCGTCGACCACAAGGATCCCCCGATCGAATGGGTTGTTTTGAGGCCGTTGTCGTCCGGGGATGAGGAGACCCGCCTGGTTTGACCGGTTCTCTAGAATTGCTGCCGATGTCCATCATCGAGGAAACCCCCGTTGAGGAACCAGCACGCCCGGGTCGAAGCAGGGTCGCCGAGCGATTGCTCAACCAGCCCTTGCGCAACCTCGGCGTCGGCGTCGCGGCCGTCGTGCTGGGAGTGACGGCAGCGTTCGGCGGCCTGGAACCGTCCACCGGCACCGATCGGCTTCCGCCTGTCCAGATAGGGGTAAAGACGCTTGTTGCACCCTATGAAATCAAGATCAACAAAGTGATCTGGGTGGACGACCTTCCCAACCTCTACCCCACCGAGCGGGGGAACCGCTGGCTGGCGCTCACCGCGACCGTCCGGAATACGCATGAGACATCCCTCTACGGTGCCGCGGAACTGGCTGCGTCGGTAACCCTCAGCGGCGTCGACGGCCTGGTACGGAAACCGGAGCCGGACGCCGACCGGGTCCGGTCCTCTTACCAGAGAGTGATCCTGGACAATACCGACCTTCAACCGGTGCAGCCCGGCATCGACTACACCATGGTCTTCCTGTTCGAGCAGAAGGCCGCCAGCGCGCCGCCGAACCAGGTCAGCGTGCAACTGGTCGGCCACACCTGGCGCCAGGATTCGATTGACAAGACGGACAAATGGCTGGACCCCACGGTCATCGCCACGTCCACCGTGCCGATGACCGAGTCGCGCCCTGCCGCGAGTGCCTCGAGTGTGGCGCCGACCGGAGCAGCCAGGTGAGCCGGATCAACAGGTACACCGAGCCTGGCGAGCCAACTGAGCCTCAGAGCACCGACCCGCGATATCCCGAGCCCACATACACCGAGTCCGCGGATATCGAGTCCTCATACACCGAGCCGGCGTATATCGACCCCCAGTACCCCGAGCAAGCCCACACCCAACCCGGCTACATCGACCCTCGGCACCCCGAATACGGCTACACCCAGCGTGTTTACGTCGATCCCACATACACCGATCGGTACCCCGAGCAGGCCTACACCCAACCGGTCCACACCGACCCCGCACACCCCGATCCCCCGTACGTCGAGCAGGGGTACGCCGACCAGGAGTACGCCCAGCAGGGATACGCCCAGCAGGGGTACGCCGATCCCGCGTACAACCAACTCACGTACGCCGATCCCCGGCACACCGCGCCCGCAGACACCGCCTCCGAGTACACCGAGCCTGAGCCCGGTGCACCGATCCAACCCGGAAACACCGAGCCCGGTGCACCGGTTCAGCCCGGCGCACCGATCCAACCGGGCGAGACCAGGCGCAAGCGGGGCTACCTCCAGCGGGCTGGCACGGCCGGGCTGATCCTCGCGGCGCTCGCCGCCGGGCGCGTCGTCACCGGGGCCTTTCAGGCCGATGACTCGATCAGCGAGCCGTTCCTGCGCGCGGGGACGGTTGGCAGTCCGGTGTCACTGCGGTACGCAGACGTGACCGCGGCCCAAGCCGACGGATCCAGCTGTGTGACTGCCGGGCTCGGCACGGCCCCGGTGATGCGCACGTCCGGGGTCTTCATCGTCGTCCCGCTGACGATCGTCGCCAAAGGCAAGCCGGCCGACGTCCGGTATGCGGCGCTGCAGGACCGACAGGGTCGAACCTTTCTGGCCTCCGGGCAGCGCAGCCCGTACACCCCCGGGACAAGCCAACCAGGAGTGCCTCGCTACGCCAGCGTGGTCATCGAAGTTCCCCAGGATGCCATCGCCGGTGCGCACCTGCGGATCGCTTTGAACAGCCTGGACCAGCGTCGGGACGACATGGCCGACATCGATCTCGAGTTGACCGCTGCGGACGCCACCGCGTGGTCCCGCGACGCCACCGTCATTGCGGTTCCCGACCCGTCCCAGCTGCCACCCGCCACCGATGGCGCCAATGGCGCGGCCGGCGCCAGCAGATCCTGCGAGGGCCAGCCGTGAGCGCACCGCTCAGGCACGCACTCCACACGCCCGGGTGGGGCCTACGCAACCTCTGGGGCCTGCTGGCGCTCCCGCTAGCCGCCGTGGCAGCCCTCGTGGCCAGCTCCGATCGGGTGCAGCTCTACTTCTGGGAGGAAGGGCTGTACCGCCCGACGTCCGGCGCCTTGGGGCAATGGGTCAGCTTCCAGGACTCGTACACCGACAGCAAGGGAAAGCATCCACTGCTCGTCCGCGTGCGGTTGGATGCCGTGCAGCCGGCAACGACGCCATGGCTGTCCACCGAACCGCTCGAATTGCCACCCGGAACGAAAGCCGTAGCTGTCACACTCAGCCTCGAGGCCGACCCGGACCTACCGCTGTCGGTGTGCACGCTCGCTCTCCGAGACGCCGCCGGCACCAGGTACGACTACCTGCCCACCTTCGGCGACATCGGCCAGCCGATCAGCCCTTGCGTTCCTCCGGACACTCCCGGCCCGTACGCCGCATTGGGCGACCTTGGTCAGGGTACGCGCGAGGACGACCCACCCCGGCCCACCCGGTGGACTGTCTCGCCGGTTATCGTCGTCCCCGCGAGCGTGGCGCCGACCAAGGTCGACCTGTGGTGGGAGATGCCCGACTACGTCTCGTTCGCCGTCTCGGGCTGAACCGACGGTTGCGGTCCGCTGCTCCTGGCGAGGACCCGATCCACCGCCGCGGCGAGCAGGCACATCGTCACGGTCAAGCCGATGGCCCGGGTCACGGTGGTGACGTGCGGCGAAAATGCCAGCCAGGTGTCCACCTCCCGCGGACCGATCAGGTGGCGAGCCAGCAGGTTGAGCCCGTCCTCGAGCCGGGCCGAGGCCAAGAAGGCCAAACCGAAGATCAGCATCGGCCCCAGACCGGCGACGGCGAGTTGCCGCAGACCGCCGAACAGACCGGCGAAACGGTCTTTGACGTCGGCGAACAGTTCACCACCCCACCGCCGGACCACCGGCGGCACCTTGGCCATGATCGGAAGCTCTCGCTCCGACGGCTCCGGCGGCGGCACAAGTTTGTGGCCGTACACCACGGCCCCCACGGTCAGCCAGGCCACCGGGACGACGACGATCGC
Source organism: Kineosporiaceae bacterium (assembly GCA_031400005.1). GTDB lineage: Bacteria > Actinomycetota > Actinomycetes > Actinomycetales > Kineosporiaceae > JANNPJ01. The sequence continues at coordinate 13,210 of JANNPJ010000666.1, forward strand.
GTCGAAGTTGCCGAGTACGCCCAACAGCCAGTCGGCCGCGTAATCAACGGGGTTGGCGGCCGGCCCGATCACGTCCAGCAGGTCCAGCCACGAGTCGACGAAGATCTCAACCCCGCGACGGCTTTCCACCCAGTCCCAGAGGGTGTTCTGATAGATCGTGACATGCGCGGCAAGCGTCGTCAGCCACAGCACTTCGACGTAAGCACCGATGAAGCCCAATGCCGCCCAGCGACGGGCGCCTTCGAGCTTGGTCAGGCCGAACCGGAAGATGAGCGCGCCGACCACGACGGCAACCGCCGCCCAGCCGGTGGCGAACACGAAGCGGTTAACGTCGATGCCGTTGTCTGGACGGTAGAAGATGTCGGCGTTGGCGAGGAACTCGTCGGCCGCGACCGCGTTGATGTACCGGTCGGTGTCCTCCTTGAGCAGCCCGTACGACGCGTAGACCGCCAGGAACGGAACCAGCACGCTCGCCAGCATGTCGATCAACCGGCGCTCGCGGTGCCGGAGCGCATCGTCCGGAGCCGTGGACGATCCCGCCGACGCGATGTGCGGCAGGGACCCACGCAAGGCGTACAACATCAGCACGATGGCGGTGACCGACCCGAGCGGTGCCAGCACCAGCATCAGCACGCCCAGCGTGTTGTCGTAGTCGCTGATCACGGTGGCCGCCCAGATCGCGCCCATTCGGACGGCGCCTCCGAGCAGCGCGAGAGTGAGCAGCACCGGCCAGTGCCTCAACCACAGGCGTGTACCCGCCGCCACAACCGTGAAAAGCCCGGCAACCGCGTCGCGCATGAGAACGAAGGTACCGGCGAATCCCCGTCCAGCCGAATGCGTACCCGAAAGATGCGACCGGCCTGCGGAAACGTCGGTTACTCGAGTTGGTGCCCGCCGAAGTACATCAACGGATCGCTGAGCAGTTCGATCTGGATGCCGTCCGGATCCTTGAGGTACATCGATTCCTCGATCCCGCGATCCGGGCCGACGTACTTCACCCCCGCCGCGTCCAACCGGTCGCGAATCTGTTCCCACCGGTCTCGAGCCGCCGAGATGGCGATGTGCTGGACGCTGCCGATCGACTCGACACCGGGTTTCAGCCCCAGTCCAGGAAAGTCGAAGAAGCCCAGCAGCGTCCGGTTGCCGAGGTCGAAGAAGAAGTGCGACGAGCCCGGGTAATCCCGGTTCTCAACCAACTCCACCAACGGGAACCCGAGCAAGCCCTGGTAGAACTGAATCGTCTGTTCGACGTCCGAGCAGATCAGGGCCAGGTGATGAATTCCTCGCCCGGGTGTGGGCTCCCGCTGATCGGGCGCAAGCAAGTACCGCCCCCGCAGTTCCTGGCGGCGGGTCTCGATTTCTTCGAGTGCAGACTCGCTCGGCATGATGCGCCCTCTCCGATGATCTCAACCTGAGGAATCCAGTAAACCTCAGGTGAGCAGTGCGGCGAACTTCGCCAGTGAGGCCTCCGTCGCCGACCTTGCCTGCTTCTCGACCATCATCGCCATCGGGCCGGCCAGAGCGCCACCGCTGAACTCCATTTGGACAGTGATGTTCGAGCCCTCCGCCGAGGGTTCGATCAGCCACTGGTTGATCGCTTTGACGCCCATCGGGCCGTCGCCCTGAAGCTCGAGCCGCCCGGGGGCCTGTGCCTCGGCAACCTGCCAGGCGATCTCCGCAGGCATCCCCATCAGCTTGACCCGCTGCTTGTAGGTCGCCCCCTGCCCCAGCACTGCCGGGACGTCGCCGGTGAAACCCTCGTGCATGCTGTTCCACTCGGCCTGCCGCGGCAGGTCGACGGCGAGCTGCCAGACCTTGTCCGCTCCGGCGGGCACCTGCTTGGACACACTGACCTTGGCCATGGGGCAATCTCCTTCGGCGCTACTGACCGGTGCCGTCGCTGGCCCGGCACCGCTGACGTATAAGAACCTGTTCTATCAGCTTGAGACCGCTGTCGGGTGGGTCCCGGGCGGACGAATCGGTGGCGCTACGAGTCGGCGATGGCATTGGCGGCGATGTATCCGAACGTCATCGCCGGCCCGATGGTGGAGCCGGCCCCGGCGTAGCTGTGGCCCATCACCGCGCCGCTGGCATTGCCGGCCGCGTACAGCCCGGGAATCACCGAGCCATTGGCTCGCAGGACTCGAGAGCGCGCGTCGGTCCGCATCCCACCCTTGGTGCCGAGGTCACCGGGAACGATCTTGAAGGCGTAGTACGGCGGAAGCCGCAGGGCGGCGAGACACGAGTTGGGAGTGACGGCCGGGTCGGTGTAGTAGTGGTCGTAGACGCTGTCGCCCCGATGAAAGTCCAGGTCCTTACCGGTCGACGCAAACGTGTTGAACCGGGTGACGGTGTTCCGCAGCGCCGTCGGCGGCAGCCCGATTTGTTTCGCCAGGCTCTCGATCGTCCAGGCTTTGAAGGCGGCCCCGCTCTGATACCACGCCTGGGGAAACGGCAACGTGGGGAAGACATCTTTGAACAGGTAACGGTTGCGGTAGTTCTGGTCGAAAATCAGCCAGGCCGGGATGTCCGGCGAGACCGCGTTGCGCTCGTACATGACATGAACGACGTCGCTGTACGGCGCCGCTTCGTTGACGAATCGTTCCCCCGCCGCGTTCACCAGGATGCTTCCGGGAAGGGTCCGCTCGGCCAGGCAGAAGTAGGGTTCCTCGGGCAGCGGGATCGCCGGCCCCCACCAGGCATCGTCCATCAGATCCAGCGCACTCCCCGCGCGCCGGCCAGCGGCGATGCCGTCACCGGTGTTTTCCTTCGCGCCGACCGTCCAGCTCGTTCCGATGGGTTGCTGCTGGAACTCGTTGCGCATCGCCAGGTTGTGCTCGAATCCACCAGATCCGAGGATTACTCCGCGGTTGGCCGTGATCAGTGTCTGCACGCCGTTCTTCGAGACGACCACGCCGGTGGCGCGACCACTGCCGTCAAATTGCAAGTCGACGAAGGGGGTGTTCAGCCAGACCGGAACGTTGGCATTAAGCAGTCCAGCCCGCAGCCCGGCCGCCAGCGATTGACCCATGGTGAGCGGCTTTTCACCACGCAGCGTGGCGGCCAGGTATCGGCTGACGCATTGCGCGGCCACCGCAGTACCTTTGGCGTTGACCGTCGCCAGGTTCAGCCATCGGTAATCGGCACTGAAGACGACGACCCCGGCCGGAGTGGGAATGTAGGGCGGATTCAGATTGGCGAGCTCGGAACCGAGGACGCGACCGTCCAGTTGATCCGGCTCGATGGAACGCCCGTTCGGCATCCCGCCGGCCCGTTCGGGATAGTAGTCGGAGTAACCCTCCATCCAGCGAAAGCGCAGTGGGCTGTTGTCCATCACGAACGAAATCATGTCCGGACCCTTGGTCAAAAACGCCGCCTGCCGGTCGGCGGGAATGCTGGGACCGACCACGCTCGCCAGGTAGGCAGCCGCTTTGGCGGGGGTGTCCGGCACTCCTGCTGCCAGAATCACCTTGTTGCAGGGAATCCAGATTCCGGCGCCCGATCGAGCCGCCGAACCACCAAAGGTGGAAGCCTTTTCCACCACGACGACGGACAACCCACGCTTGGCCGCAGCCAGCGCGGCCGTCATTCCAGCTGCCCCCGATCCGACGACGACGACGTCATACCCGACCTCTGCGGCGTGGGCGGCCGTCGGGTTCAGAACCGCTGCGGGAAGCATCGATCCGGCGCTGAGGGCGACAGCGGCACGCAGCACCTCTCGGCGGGTACTTCCAGCAGGCATGACGTACTCCTTCAACGACAAACATCCGGACGGACGGGCAGACGGGCAGACAGACGGGCGGGCAAACGGGCAGGACGGATAGGGCAGGCAGCACGAGCTAGCACCGGGCGCTCGGCACCCGTACCGCTCTGATGATCACGAGGCGGTCTTTTGTCGCTTGAGCATGCGCTTGGTTGAGTGCTGATGTCAACGATTCGAGCTCCCTTCCGTGGACCCTGCTTGCTCGCCGAAAGCCGACTGAGAGGCTGATAGATGACGGCTGGCGGCAGATGACGGGTAGATAGGATGCGCTCGGCAGCTCGAGGACAGGAGCAACTGTGGACAACCCAGTGGACGACGAGCCGAACGATCACGTCGGGAGCGACTCCGCAGATGCGGTGTTGCGGATCCGACGAGAGGCGATCGAGGAACTCGGTGCGGCGTTGCGGCTCCTGGTCGAGCAGGCCTCAGCCACCGAGGCCCCACCGGAGGTTCTGCGCCGGGCAGCCGCTCAGATCCGGGAGCTGGTCGCTCCGCTTTCCGAACACCAGCGCAAGCGCGAAGAAATGCCCTCTGCCGACGATCTGCTCGGTGGATTCAGGATGTACAACCCGGTCTGTGGCGTCGGAAGCGCGCTGGCCCCGCCGCTACTCATCGACCTGGTTGATGGAGTCACGGTCGGGACCTGCACGCTCGGGCTGGCGTTCGAGGGACCACCGATGTATGCCCATGGTGGAGTCAGCGCTCTCCTGTTGGACCAACTCCTCGGGTATGCGACAAGCGCATCTGGCCGCCCCGGCATGACCGTCAACCTCGCCACCCGCTATCGAGCTCCGGTGCCACTACAAACCCCGCTTCGCCTCACCGCCGGGGTGACGCAGGCCGACGGCCGCAAGGTGACAGCGCACGGGACCATTGCGACCGAGGCCGACCCGGACACAATTTTGGTCGAGGCGACCGGGATATTCATCGGACTGCGGTTGGATCAGGCTCAACGACTGTTCGGTGCGGCGTTGCATCCCGAGGCCGCCAATCCGGCCCTGGCGCACGACTGAGCCAGTAGCGCCTCTCGTCCGACAATAGAACCTGTTACATTTTCGCACCACAATCTGTAACGTGTTCTCATGCCGATGACGGGATGCGTGGGACATGGTGCGGACCGCTGACTACGTGGTCGTAGGCGCCGGTAGCGCCGGGTGCATCGTTGCCCGGCGCTTGGCCGAGGCGGGGGCGAGCGTCATCCTGCTGGAGGCCGGCGGCAACGACCGATCCAGGATGATCCGCACGCCGGGAATGGTCACGATGATGCATGCCATCCCCCAGCTGAAGAAGCGCTACGACTGGGGCTTCTACAGCACGCCGCAGGCAAATGCACAGGGCCGTGTCATTCCGCAGGTCCGGGGTAAAGTGCTTGGCGGCTCCAGTTCGATCAACGGCATGCTCTTCGTTCGCGGCAATCGACAGAACTTCGACGATTGGGCAGCTGACGGCTGTTCGGGCTGGAGTTACGACGACATTCTGCCGAGCTACAAGCGGCTGGAGAACTGGGAGGACGGGCCCACCGATCTGCGCGGCAGCGGCGGGCCGGTCCAGGTCACCCGGGTGAAGGGCCTGACCAGGGCCTCCGAGGCCTTCATCGAGGCCTTCGCCCAGATCAGCGGCACCAAGCGGCTCGACGACTACAACGGCGCGGAGCAGGAGGGCGTCGGAATCTTCCAGCAGAGCGTGCACCAGCGCCTGCGGTATAGCTCGTCGGTCGCCTACCTTGACCCCGCTCGACCACCGAACCTGCAGGTGGTGACCGGTGCGACGGCATCGCGGATCGTCCTGGAGAAGGGCCGCGCCACCGGTGTCGAGGTGCTCACCGGGCAGGGCCGCGACATCATCCGGGCCAGCCGGGAAGTCATCCTCAGCGCCGGCGTCTACGGATCGCCGCAGCTCCTGATGCTCTCCGGGATCGGCCCGGCCGAGCATCTGCGCCAGGTCGGCGTCGACGTCGTCGCCGATCTGCCGGTGGGTGAGAACCTGCACGACCACATGTTCGTACCGATGACGTTCACCACGAAAGCCGGCCGCAACCGCGGGACGGGGCCCTATTTCGCCCAGGGCATGGTCCAGGAGGCACTGTTCGGCGGCACCTGGGTGTCCCGGACGGTGTTCGAGGCTGTCGCCTTCGTGCGCAGTTCGCTCGCAACCACAATTCCGGACATCCAGATCCACGCCCTGCCCTGGGCCTATCCCTCACCGAACCAGGACGCGCCGATCCGGCACGCTATCGACAAGCGTCCGGCTCTCACCTTGATGTCCACCCTGATCTACCCCAAGAGCCGCGGCTCACTTCGCCTGGCCTCGAGCGACCCCACCTCGAGTCCGCTGATCGACCCCGGCTACCTGCGCGAATCCGCCGACACAGAAGTCCTTCTCGATGGCATGGAGATGATTCGCGAAGCGATGAACTCGCGTCTGGTGGCGCCGGATGTCGTCGAGCTACACCCGGGCGCGGCTTTCCGAGACCGGGCCGCGTTGGCCCGTGAGCTCCCGAACCGAGCAACGACGGTCTACCACCCGGTCGGCACCTGCCGAATGGGCAACGATGAACGCGCCGTCGTCGACCCGCAGCTGCGGGTGCGCGGGATCGAAGGCCTGCGGGTCGCCGATGCCGCGATCATGCCGAGCATCACCGGAGGCAACACCAATGCCCCGGCCATGATGATCGGCGAGCACTGTGCCGCGCTCATGCAGAGGTGAAGGAATGGACGTAGTGGACCAGACCACCATCGCAACGGAGTCGACCCGCGCCTCGAAATCCTTCGACGTCGTCAATCCCGCGACCCAGGAGGTGGTCGGCAGCTACCCGGTGCACACCGCGGACGACGTCGCCCGAGCCGTGTCCCAGGCGCGCGAGGCGCAGCCCTGGTGGGACGCATTGGGTTTCGACGGCCGAAAACCGTACCTACGACGCTGGTTACGCTGGCTCGCGCTGCACTGTGACGAGGTGTACGAGATCGGTCATCAGGAGACCGCCAGACCCAGGGCGGACGTTCAGTTCGAGTTGTTCGCCGGCCTGGAGGACGCCCGCTGGGCCAGCGCGCACGCCAAGCGGGTGTTGCGCAGCCGACGGGTCGCACCCGGCATCGCGATGCCGAATTTCGATGCCCGCCTGTCCTAC
>JANNPJ010000164.1:0-8504 GCA_031400005.1 Kineosporiaceae bacterium
AGCAGGCAGCCTGCGGAGTAGAGATCGCTGCGGGTGTCGACCTGCTCGCCGCGGGCCTGCTCGGGTGACAGGTACTGCGCGGTGCCGATCACGGCCTGGGTCTGGGTCATGGTGGACGACGCGTCAGACATCGCCCGGGCAATCCCGAAGTCCATCACCTTGACGTCGCCGACCGGGGTGAGCATCACGTTCGCGGGTTTGATGTCGCGGTGCACAATGCCGATCCGGTGGCTGTACTCCAGGGCGGTCAGCACGCCGGCGATGATGTCCAGGGCGGCATCGACGTCGAGGTGGTGTCCCTCCGCCAGGACGTCGCGAAGCGTCCGGCCCTCAATGTACTCCATCACGATGTACGGCAGGTTGAAGACACCCCCACCGGACTCGACGACCTGTTCCTCACCGGTGTCGTAGACCGCCGCGATCGCTGGGTGGTTCAACGCGGCGGACGACTGCGCCTCACGCCGGAATCGGGCCTGGAATGTGGAATCTCGGGCCAGATCGGTGCGTAGCAACTTGATTGCGACGGCCCGCCCCAGTCGCGCGTCGCGCCCTAGGTGTACCTCGGCCATCCCGCCACGGCCGAGCATTTCGCCGACCTCGTAGCGGTTGCCGAGCACCCGCGGGTTGTCGTTCACCAGATCCATCCCTCAGTTGTCTCACTTGTCGAGCCGTCGATTCGGCCGCCCGACAGCATCATCCACCGTCCACGGTGACGGCGGCCAGTGCGACGGTCGAGGCCGACACATGTGGTGCCCGCAACGAACCGGTGTCGTCGGTACCTCTGGTGTTGGCCCACAAGGCGCCCAGCAGAACCAGCACGACCAAGACGACGAGCGCGGCCAGCGGGATCGAGATTTTCCGCTGTGGTGGCCGCCCGCCGGACCGCCCGACCGGCAGTTCGGAGGTGTTCGGCGTCGATGAACTGCGGGATCGGCCGTGACTGCCCCGGGGCCGGGTCGGGTACCCGGCATTCGGCCCGGTGCCGCTGGACGGCTGATTCAGATCGGGGAACGCCGAGTCGTTGTATCCCGAGTCGTTATATCCAGAATTGTTGTAACCCGAATCCGGGTATCCCGAATTATTGCGTCCTGAACTCTGGTTTCTCGAATCGTTGTATCTAGAGTCGTTGTACGCCGGATCGTTGTAACTTGCAGGCGGGCGGCTCAGATCCGGGAAGCCCGGCGTGGGTCGGGCCGACTCGCGAGGGTCGGAGGTGGGCCGCTGCGGGCGGGAGGAGTTCCGGTCCGCGCGCGACGAAGAGTTCCCCGGACTGCCGAGTTGCCGGTCGATGGCGGCACTGCGCCGGGTCGAATGCTGCTGCGGGCGAATCGGCGCTCCCCGCGGCGGGGTGTCGGCATCGCTCGGCCACTCCGACGACCGCTCCGGCTGGTGCTGGGCTCTGCCGCCCGCCAGGCCACGCAGCCGGAGATCTTCCATCAGGGTGGCCAGCGCGTTCGCGCCCTGCGGCCGCTCGGCTGGATTCTTCGACATCGCCGAGACAACGATCGCCCGAACCGCGGCCGGAACCGTCTCGGGCAGCGGTGGGGGTTCGTCCTGAAGATGGGCGGTCGCCACCGCGACCTGGTTGTCGCCGTCGAAAGGCCGCCAGCCGGCCAGACACTCGTACGCCACCACACCAAGGGCGTAGACGTCGGACAGCGGGCTGGCGATCTCGCCGCGAGCCAGTTCGGGCGCCAGGTAGTGCGCGGTACCCATCACCTGACCGGTGGCGGTCAACGGCTCGTGATCACGGGGGCGGGCGATGCCGAAGTCGGTGACTTTGACCCGTAGTTCCGGAGTGATCATCAGGTTGGCCGGTTTGATGTCCCGGTGGATCACGCCGTGGCGGTGCGCCGCGTGCAGGGCCCGGGCTGCCTGCCCGACGATCTGCAAGGTGCGGTCGGTTCCGAGCGCACCTTCATTGGCGATCATCGCCGACAACGGTTCGCCAGGTACCAGTTCCATCACCAAGTAGGCAGATCCGAGCACCTCGCCGTAGTCATAAACGGCCGCGATCCCGCCGTGACTGAGCGCGGCCGCGGTGCGCGCTTCGGCCCGGAACCGGGCTTGGAAGGAGGCATCGGGAGCCAGATCCGTGCGCAGGACCTTTACCGCGACCGGACGGTTGAGTACCTCGTCCACCGCCGACCAGACCTCACCCATCCCCCCGACGGCGAGGCGATCCTGCAAGACGTAGCGCTCACCCAGGCGCTGACCGGAACTGGTGATCATTTGTCCAGCACCGCTTCCATAACTGCTTTGGCGATCGGGGCGGCCACAGTGCCGCCAAAGGCTTCACTGCCGAGCTTGCCGCCGTCCTCGACCACTACCGCCACTGCGACCTGTGCGTCGTCGGCCGGTGCGAACGAGGTGAACCAGGCGTGCGGTGGCTTGCCTGGCGCGTGTTGTGCCGTCCCGGTCTTCCCGGCCACCCTGACCCCGTCGATCTGGGCCCGTTTGCCGGTTCCGTCGCTCACAACCGCCTCCATCATCGTGGTCAGTTTCGCTGCCACATCCTCGGTCGTGGCCTCAGACAACTTCTGCGGCTCTGACTCGTCCAGGGGTTCCTGCTGATCAGTGAGCACTCGCCGGATCAGGTTCGGTCGCATCACGACGCCGTCGTTGCCGATTCCGGCCGCGATCATGGCTACCTGGAGCGGTGTCACCCGGACCTCGAACTGGCCAATCGAGGACTGCGCCAATTGCGGCTGGTTCAACTTTGCCGGGAATGAGCTCGGCGTGACCCGCACCGGGATCGTCAACTGCTTGTTGAAGCCGAACTTCTCGGCCTGCTCCTGCATCGCCGGAGCGCCCAGGTCCATGCCCAATGCGGCATAGGCGGTGTTGCAGGAGATCTTCAAGGCATCGCGCAGCGTGACCTTGTTGTTCGGCCCGCAGGGCAGATCATCATCGTTGTCCAGCGGGTCTTGGACACCAGGGAGCTTCAGCGCAGCAGGGCCGTCGAGCAGCGTGTCCAGCTCGGTGCCGTTGGCGAGCGCCGCAGCCGAGGTGACCAGCTTGAAGGTGGACCCCGGTGGGTACAGGTTGCCGCCGATCGCCCGGTTGGTCAGGGGATCCTCGTCGTCACCGGTGAGCTCCTTATTGGCCGCCACGGCTTTGGCGCGGTTGTGCGTCGCCAACTCGTCGGGGTCGAAGGAAGGCTTGCTCACCATCGCCAGGATGTCACCGGTCTTGGGGTTCAGGGCGACCACGGCACCGCGCTGATCCCCCAGTCCTTCCCAGGCGGCCTGCTGAGCCTTCGGGTTGATGGTCAGCTCGATCTGGGCGCCGGCCGGCTCCTTGCCGGTCAGCAAGTCGCTGACCCGGCGGTAGAAGAGCTGGTCGGAAGTGCCGGAGAGGAGCTTGTCCTCGGCGGCCTCCAGGCCGTGCGGGCCGTTGACGATCGAGTAATAGCCGGTCACCGGGGCATACATCTTGCCCCCCGGGTAGGTGCGGAGAAACTTGTACTGATCCTTCGAGGGCACCGATTGGGCAACCACGTCGCCGCCGACGGTGATCGCACCGCGCTGGCGGGCGTACTCCTTGTACAGCGTGCGGACGTTTGTCGGTTTATCTCTCAGCGCCGAGGCGTCGACTACCTGAATGTAGGTCGTGCTGATCAGCAAGGAGGCGAAGAGCACCGCGACGATCGCGGCGAGGCGACGGATCGGGCCGTTCATCGGACCACCACCGTTTCCTGATTGTCCGAGGCAGCTGCCGGGGGCAGTGGCTCGGGTCGTTCGTCCGGCCAGTCGTCGTCCGGAGCCGGGGGCTCGAACATCGGTACGTCCATTTCTGCTGCTGGTCGCCGGGCGGAGTCAGAGATCCGCAGCAGTAGGCCGATGATCATCCAGTTGGCCAGCAGTGCAGATCCACCGTATGCCAGGAACGGTATGACGAGGCCGGTCAGCGGAATGACTCGTGTGACGCCGCCGACGACGACGAAGACCTGCAGGGCCATGGTGAACGCGAGACCGGTAGCCAGCAACTTGCCGAACCCGTCGCGGACTCCGATCGCGGTCCGTAGCCCGCGCTCGATGATCAGCGCGTAAAGCATCAAGATCGCGAACGCCCCGGCGAGCCCGAGTTCCTCGGCCAATGTGGCGTAGATCATGTCGCTCTCGGGAGCGTAGTTGTACGGTCCACCTTCACCGAGGCCGGTTCCCAGCAATCCGCCGCTTGCCATCCCGAACAGACCCTGCACGATCTGGGTGCTGCTAGAGATCAGATCTGGGTCGAACGGGTGGAGCCAGTAGTTCACTCGATTCTGCACGTGGCTGAACAATTGCCAGGCAACGAACGCGCCGCCGCTGAACAGCAACAGGCCGATCACTACCCAACTGATCCGCTCGGTCGCGACGTAGAGCAAACCGACGAACAGCCCGAAGAAGAGCAGCGACGTCCCCAGGTCACGTTCAAACACCAGGACGGCGAGACTGGCTCCCCAGACGACCAGCAACGGGCCCAGGTCCCGGCCGCGGGGCAGTTGCATGGCCAGGATCTTGCGCCCGACCAGGGAGAGCGAGTCGCGCGCCGTCACCAGGTAACCGGCGAAGAAGATGGTTAAGGCAATCTTGGCGAGTTCGCCCGGCTGCAAGGAGAAGCCGCCGATTCCGATCCAGATCCGCGAACCGTTGATCTCCTTGCCGATCACCGGGAGCAACGGCAGCAGCAGCAACGCCAAACCGGCTGCCATCGCGATGTAGGTGTATCGGCTGAGTACCCGGTGGTCGCGCAGCAACACAACGATCGCGGCGGCGGCAATCACGCCCAGCGCCGTCCACATCAACTGCCTGGGCGCCAGCGCGGCATCGCCGGGATCCCGCGAGAGATCGAGCCGGTGGATCAGTACCAGGCCGAGGCCGTTGATCAGGGTGGCTACCGGCAGCAGGGTCGGGTCGGCGTACTTGGCGTAACGCCGCAGAACCAGGTGCAGGATCAAGGCAAGGACGCCGAGACCGGCTCCATAAACGAGCATCCCGGGCGGTAGTTTCCCGTCCACGGCCAGCCCGACGAGCGCGTACGCGCCCACCGACAGCGCCACGGAACAGGCCATCAGCACTGCTTCGAGGTTGCGGCCGGTGCGCGGAGCGACCGGTGTGACGACAGCCATCAGCCCAACCCCCCGCAACCCTCCGCGGTGCCATCCGTTCCTGGTGCGGTAGAAGCAACAGGTGTCGCCGCTGGCGTTGTCGCCGGCGCGCTGGTAGCAGCCGAACTCGGCGGGACGGCGGGGGTCTGCCTAGCGGTCGGCCCGACCGTCAGCGCGGCGCTCGGCCCAGCGGTCGACCCGGTCGGCCCGGCGCTCGACGCAGTGGCAACTGGCGTCGGCGTCGGGGTGGGGGTCGGGGTCGGGGTCGGGGTGGCCGTGCCGAGCGCGGCGCGGCAGGTAGCTGCCTGAACCCGCAATCGTTGGACGACGCCCTCGGCGGCGAGTTGATCGTCCGTGACGATGCCCTGCTCCACCTGGTTACGGGTGTAGGGGGGGAGGTCAGCGATCGGCACATCGGCAGCCACCGACGCGACGCTGGACAGCGGCACCGGGCCTAGGTCCTGCGGCAAGCCATGGAAAATTGCCACTGAACCGCTTGAGCTACCGACGAAGAACTGGCTCTGGCTCCAGCGGTAGGCACCGAAGCCGCCACCACCGAGGAGCGCGACGACGACCAGCGTGGCCAGGCCGATCCGGAGGATTCGCCCATTGGCTCGGCCGATCCGGGATGGCCGCTCGGTGCCGTGCGGCGAATTCGCGCCGTTCGCGCTCGCCGCGGTCAGCTCGGCTGCCCGCTCGGCCGCCGAACCACCCGAGGCGGGACGGGTCGGCTGATTCAGGGAAGCGGCACCGACGACGACCGGCACGGTGTCGGTCGGTGTTCCGACCGCGTCCACGATGTCGGCGACGATGCAGGTGACATTGTCCGGTGCACCGCCGCGCAAAGCCAGTTGGACGAGCTGTTCACAGGTCGGGCCGGGATCGCGGCCGGCCGCCATGGTGTCCTGGATGGTCTCGAAGCTGACCACGCCGGAGAGGCCGTCCGAGCACAGCAAGTATCGGTCGCCGACCTTTGCCTCGCGCATCGAGAGGTCTGGCTCGACGTCCTCGATCACATCGCTCAGGACCCGCATCAGCACCGAGCGCTGGGGATGCTGCTCGGCCTCTTCCAAGGTGATCCGGCCGTCGTCCACCAGCCGCTGAACGAAGGTGTGGTCCCGGGTGATCTGGGCCAACTGGCCGTCCCGCAGGAGGTAAGCCCGGGAGTCACCGATGTGTGCCAAGGCCAGCCGACCGCCGGTTTTCAGCAGGGCGGTGACCGTGGTGCCCATCCCGGACAACGCCGGCTCTTCGGCTACCCGTTCCATCAACTCCCGATGGGCGGCGTGAATCGCGTCGGAGAGATGACCGAGGACGGCGTCCGCGCCGTGCGACTCACCGTCCAAGGGAGCCATCTCGCCGATCGCCAGGGAGGACGCGACGTCGCCGCCGGCGTGACCACCCATTCCATCCGCAACCACCAGCAGGCTCGGTCCGGCGTAACCCGAGTCCTGGTTGTTGGACCGGACCAGACCTACATCAGAGCGAGCCGCGTAGCGCAACGCGATCGCCATGCCTACCTCCGCAGCTCGAGGACCGTGCGCCCGATCCGGACAGGAGCTCCGGGGGCGATCGGTACCGGATCCTGAACGCGGTTGCGCCCGAGAAAGGTTCCGTTGGTCGAGCCGAGATCTTCGACCATCCAGGTGCCTTGCTGCAACGAGAGTCTCGCATGGCGGCCGGAGGCGAAGTCGTCTTCAAGTACCAGAGTGCATTCTGGAGCCCGGCCGATCAAGATCGGCGCCTGTCCGAGGGTAATAGTCGTGCCCTTGAGGGAGCCCTCGGTGACGACCAGGGTGCGAGGCAGGGAATTCGGTGCCGGGGTCGGCACATCCCTGCGGCCGCGCCCTGGGGCGGGGGCAGGCCCGGCCGCTGCCGGAGTGCGCCGCGTGACCCGAGTACCGAACAGGTCCCGGCGAAGAACTGCGACCACGGAGAGCACCAGAAGCCACAACAAAGCCAGGAAACCCAGCCGGAGCAGGGTAAGAGTGAGCTCGCTCATCGGGCGATGATCACCACGACCCGAAACGGACGACGATCCGGGTGCGACCTAGCGTGATCCGGCTGCCGTCGGCGAGGGGGGAGCCCGTTGCACCGACTCGCTCGCCGTCCACAAAGGTCCCGTTGGTCGAACCGAGGTCTTTCACCCACACTCGGTCACCATCGGTGTGCACCTCGGCATGTCGCCGGGACACTCCCGCGTCGTCCACCACTACGTCCGCCTCCGCACCTCGTCCGATCACAGTCACGGGTGAGCTGAGCTGGTAACTGCGTCCCTCCACGTCCAGGGACACGTGCAGAGCACCGGATCGAGGCGCCGCTGCCGGTGCCTGCCCGTGCGAGGGGCTGGGTGCCGGTGCACCTTGCGGCACCGCCTGAACTCGACCTTTGGTGGTGCTGCTGCGCACCCGGAAAACCCCGGTGTCCAAATCCTCGGCCTCTTCGAACGCGACGGTGATCGGCCCGACGAAGGCGTATTCCTGCTGGCCTGCGTGCTCGCTCACCACGTCCCGCAGTTCGTCGCCGAGGGCATCCTCCCACTCACCCAGCCGACCGTGATCAGCGGGCCCCAACTCCACCACGAAGGTGTTGGGAACCAGAGTGCGTCCGCGAGCGACGATGGTCGCGCGGTCGTCGACTTCGCGTTTGAGGGCGCTGGCGATCTCGACCGGCTGTACCTCACTGCGGAAGGCCTTTGCGAAGGCGCCGTTCACGGCACGCTCGATGCCCTTCTCCATGCGGTCGAACATTCCCATCGCTACCTCCTTCCGGTCCCAAGCACAAGATCCTGCCGCAGTTGTCCTGACAGCACGACCGGACGTGTCGGTCGCCATGTCACGAGCGTCACGAGTACGGCTAGGTCCAGCGTATCGGCGTGACGGCGGATCGCGGAGATGATCTGTTCGGACGGCAGCGATCTGCGCTGTCCCTCGCCCCTTCCCCTCCGTTCCCGGCTTCCCCGTCCGCACCCACTTTTTCCCACCCTTTGTGCTCGTTCCCGAGCCGCACTCATTCTTCTTTCGGAGCGATCGGCGCCGCTGTTACCGCTGCGGATGCCTGTTCGATGGCTGGCTGGCTGCCCCGCGTTACTGGTTGGGTCACGCTGCGTGCTAGCTTTGCCTCTGCTCGCGCGAGTGGCGGAATAGGCAGACGCGCACGGTTCAGGTCCGTGTACTCGAAAGGGTGTGGGGGTTCAACTCCCCCCTCGCGCACCACAAGATGAGGCCCCTGATCTGCGGAAACGCAGACAGGGGCCTCATCATTTTGGTCCCTGGGATCAGCCCTGGGACCAGTCCCACTTCTGCACCGATCTGTACCTGACGGATAGCGACCGACCGGCATCGTGCGCGTGAAGCTCGATCTGCCGCGGGACGGCAGGAAACAGCCCTCCCGCGGCTCTCGTCGGTCCGTT
>JANNPJ010000673.1:0-16263 GCA_031400005.1 Kineosporiaceae bacterium
TCACCGCAGCAGGATCGGATTGCCACGCGGAACGCGGCAGATGCGTACGCCCGCAATAGCCCGCAGCCATCCCTGCCAGTGGCAACCTGCACTCTTGCCGCCCAATCAGCCATGCTGGTTTCGTGGATCTGACTGACTCGCCGTTCAACGAACCGGTCATTCGTCATCTGCGGAGCCAGGCGACACCAGGCCACAACCCCTCCTGGGACCTAGAGGGCTGGGAGCTGCACGTCCACCCGGACCTCAGCGAACGGTTCGCACAAGTCAGCCCGACCGGAGTGAACCTCATCCCTGTCTACGGAGCCCACGTTCTGGCAGCTTCTGGCGTTGCCGCCGGTTTCGTCGAGGGAATGCGCTGCATTTTTCTGCGGCTTCCGGTGGATCCGACCGAGGTTGCACTAAGTCCTGGCGGCGCCGCGATCTTCGCGGCACCGGACTGGTATGCCATCGACGCGTGGCCGTCAGACGTCTCTACCGAGGTCGGGCTCCGCAGGCTGCGGACGCTGACCGAGACGGCCTATCAGTTCGCCCTCACCTTCACGTAGACCCAGCCACATCGACAGGATCGGTACGGTCGGCGCTTGCCTGCGTTCGATGACGTACGGGTAACGGTATTCGCCGCGACGGGGGATGTCCTGTTGGTCAAAGGGAGCGCCCCGCGCCTCTGATATCGTCCGTCCTACTGGCTGGGCATCCCCCGTGAGGCGGACCCGCGAAGGACCCCTGAGGGTGGACGACGCGAGACCGGCTGGTCCCTAGCTTTGTGACGTGGCGAAGACGCGGAAACGGTTTTCGCGAGCACGCGGACGGAATTGCTCTGTCGAGAGAGGATTTCACCAGATGAAGCGCTCCAGCATCCTGGCCCTAGTGACCGTGTTCGGGAGCCTCGCCCTCACCGGCCCTCCCGCGAATGCCGCGTCCGACAACCTGCAGCAGTCAGCCCAGGCAGTGGTGGATGCCGGTCCGGTCGGGTACCTGACCCGGGTGAACGCAGAGGACGGTGTCCGCACCGCGACCGCCGGTCTGGCCGACCGATCCACGCAGCGCCGGCTCAAGAACAAGGACCAGTACGAGGCGGGCAGCCAGACCAAGACGTTCGTCGCGGCGCTGACCCTGCAACTGGTCGCCGAGAAGAAGCTCGTCCTGAACGCCCCGATCGAACGGTACCTGCCCGGTGTGGTGCCGAACGGCACGAACATCACCGTCCGGATGCTGCTGCAGCACACCAGCGGACTGTTCAACTACACGAACGACAGCGAGTTCCTCGTCCGCGCGATCAGTGAGCCGACCACACCGATCCCGGTGAAAGCGATTCTGGACACGGCATTCTCGCACCCGGCGACCTTCGCCCCGGGTACCGACTGGTCGTACTCGAACACCGGGTACGTGGTTCTGGGGCAGATGCTGGAGAAGGTAACGGGCCGGCCGCTCGGTGATCTCCTGCAACGGCGCATCGCCAAGCCCCTGCACCTACGGGACACCTACCTGGCCGACCCGTTCGCCGAGAACACCGGTCCGGGGTTCGCCCACGCCTACATCGGTGACCTCAGCACCGACCCCGCGGGCTACATCGACACAGTCGGCTGGTCGCTGAGCTGGGCAAGTTCTGCGGGCGCGGTCGTGTCCACGGCCCGTGACCTGAGCACGTTCTACTCGGCGCTGCTGTCGGGAAAGGTTCTGCCCGAGGCGGAGCTGGCGCAGATGCGCACCACCGTCGACGTCTCCGAGGACATGGGCGTGCCCAGCGGATACGGCCTGGGCGTGTACTGGATGCGGACGCCCTGCGGCACGATCTGGGGCCATGACGGCGCGACGTTCGGCAGCGCCAGCACGACCTTCACCACCCCCGACGGCAAGCACTCGTACGCGGCCGACGTCACCACCCGCCTGTACTCGGTGGACCCGGCCGACCCACGGTTGCAGTCATTTGCCGCCGCGTACGGGCAGGCCCAGTTGACAGCGATCTGTGGGATGTACGGCAAGGCGGTCCCGTCGGGACAAGCCACCCTGAAGAAGGCGTCCAGAGGACCCGAGTTCCTCGACCAGCGTCATCTGCAGGCCCGACTGCCGGATGAGGTCTCGAAACCATGATCACATCCCGGCGGTGAGCGACCGCTGGGCTTCCATCGGGCCTGATCTTCTTGCAGCATCTTCCGCTGCCAGGAGATGTGCAGCTCGCCGCCGTCCAGGTCGACCTCAGCCCAGGGCAGCCCGAGTACCTCACCACGCCGCAGGCCGAGAACGAGAATCAGAACGTAAGCGGCATACAGCGGGTCGCGGTCCGACTTGGCCGACTCGAGAAACTGCCGAGCCTCCTCTACCGTCCACGGCTTGGCCTTCCGGCTGCGCGAAGCGGGCGTTCGGACGAGGCCCGCGACATTGCGGGCGAGTACTTCCTCACGGACGGCGTTGCCGAGAATGATCCGCAGTGTGGCCCAGGCATCGGGGGGACACGGTATCCAATCGTCTTTCCCGGGCCTTTCATAGATTGCTTCCAGGGCGGCATCATTCAGATCCGGTTGCACCTGAGTCCCGGCGCCCTCGCCCCCGCGTGGCGGATCCCACGCCGGTACCGTCGGCCCGGCGGGCTGCCCGACTCGATTCGTCGGAGAGCAGCGCCCCGACCCGTTGCCGGGTGACCCCGAACAACTCGGCGATATGCTCCTGGCTGAGTCCTTCGCCGTGCAGGACCCGGGCCTCCGCCTTGCGGAACGCCGCGCCGTGCCGCGCCAGCGCTTCGAGGATCTCGGTGAGACGCTCGACGATCAGCGGCTGCTGTTGACCGGTCACCGACTCTCTCCAGGACTGCCCGCCCTCGATCGCGTCGGCGCGGGCCCGCGCGCGCTCCGCCAGTTCCCGCAGATCCACAGCTGTGGAGTCCATCACCTTCGCCAGCCGGACCAGCGCTTGCACCGTCGTACCGTCGCTCATGGTTTCTCCGTCCTGCTCGCCGTACCACCATCCTGCCTGCCGGACTGCACGGCGAGCGCCCATCGACCGGCATCTCTCTTTGCGTATCCGGCTGATCACGGCGGGTGCGAGATAAGGCCGCTGACGGGGGCCCGTGAAGAATCTTTGGACCACAGGTGAACTGAGCGGGACACAGCGCCGTATTGATCGGTACGCAATAGGGGTTGCCCCCCGCGAACGTGCCACCGGGACCGACTCTGATCCCCGCCGACAGGGAGAGCCGCTGCAATGAGCTACGACACCCACCCGCCCTTCCAGCGAAACAGGAACACGGCTTTCCTCAAAGGCTTGATCGCGGTGGCCCTCGTCGGGGCACTGCTCTCGTTCGGCATGGCAGTCGCCGCCGTCAAGAACGTCACCGCCAGTGACACCCCCAAGCCGGACCATACGAAGCACGCCGCGCCGGTGGCCTTCGAGGCCGTCACCGCCAACCGCATCGCCGCCGCCGGACCGGTTACCGCCCTGGACAAGGAGCTCCTCGTCCGGGTCCGCCTGGCGAACCTCTGGGAGCTGCCCGCCGGCCGGCTCGCCCAGAATCGGGCCTCCAGTGAGCAGGTCAAGCGCGCAGGTCTGCACCTTATGGAGGGCCATTCCCACCTCGACCAGATCGTCCGCGAGATGGCCGGCGCGCTGAACGTGGAGATTCCCAACGAGCCGAACGCCGATCAGCAGGGTTGGGTCAAGGAGATGGAGAACCTGCAAGGCGCGGAGTTCGACAAGTTTTTCGCCAACATCCTCCGCGAGGCGCACGGAAAAATCTTCCCCGTGGTCGCGACCGTGCGCAGCACCACGAAGAACTCCATGATCCGCGACCTGGCCACTGAAACCATCAAAGCCGTGTCCGACCACTTGGAGGTCCTCGAGGACACCGGCCAGGTCGAGCCCGACACCTTGGACAAGGTCCGCACCGCGCTCGTCAAGCCCTAACCCGGGCTTCGCCAACGGCGGCGACGCGCTGCACGATCCTTGATCATTTCCGTACTCAACCCACACCGAACGAGTCAACCACAGCGACCGACCCCGACGCTTGGCGGTCCTGACCGTCCGTTCCGTGCACGAACCGACCTTCCACGACTTACGGCCGTGCAGTTCGCATCGAGGGGGTCAGGAGTCGAGTCTCCTCAGCTCCACACCAGGTCAGAGGCCGGTTTCCGTTAGCGGAGACCGGCCTCTGCAACAAGGCGTGATCAGGTGACTTGGCCACCGGCCCGGAAGCTCTCAGACCAGGATGTCGAGAACGTTCAGCTCAGCATTCGCCGGGGATGACCCTTCCGGAGCTACCAAACTTTGTGCGCCGCCGGGACAGCGACTAGGCCGTGTTTTTGGTAGCGGGTGAGTCTTGGGCGGTCGTCAGGCCGAGGCCGTACCCCTCGGCTCCAACCGATAGCTCTGTGGCCAGTTCCATACAGCGCAGGCGGGCTGGGGAGAAGTCGTAGGGCATCTTGCCGATGGCTTCGACCGCGCTCATGGAGCCAGCCTCCCGCCGGCCGCAGCTGAGGTCGGCCTCTTCCTCGGCGGTAAGAGGGTGCAAAATGTCCCAGGCGTCGAAGAGGGCATCTTCGTCCTTGTCCAGGCCGGACTCCTCGATGACGGCGTGCAGGGCGCTTTCGAAGGCGTTCCGCTCGACGGCCACTTGAGCCACCCGTGGATCATCGACGGCGACGCTGTCATCGAGTGCCTCCTCGGCATCATCGATGCGGTCGGAATCCTCCCGCAGCGTGGGATGCGTGGCCAGGACGATGTAGCGGGTGGCATTGACGGCCGCGCCGAGCGGGCCGAAGATCCGCTCTATCACCAGCAGGCTGTCCAGGTCCGCCTGACGCAGGGAGCCTTCGGGCAGGCTCTTGAGGCGTTCGGTGACGAAGTCGGAGAGCAGGCCCATCCGGCTGCCTTCGGTGCGCATCCGCTGCACGGCGGTCCGTTGCCGCCGCAATTCCGCCTCCTGCTCGGCGAGGGTTTCCTCCAGCCGCTCCAGGATGCCCGCGATACCGTCTCCGCTGTCCGCACCGGCGGAAGCCATGCCAGTGGTAAAGGCGTCACGGATGTCGTCCAGGGCGATCCCGGCGTCGGCCATCTTACGAATCCACAGCAGGCGGATCATGTCCTCATACCCGTAGCGGCGGCGATCATCACCGCCCCGCTCAGGCTCGGGGAGCAGGCCGATCTCGTGGTAATGGCGAATCGCCCGTGGCGTGCTGCCGGCGAAGGCTGCCGCGTCACCGATCTTGACCTGGCGCGGTGGCATCCAAGACGAATGCATGAGCAGGGACCTTCCTCAAGGGATCGGGATGTAAGTCCACTGGACCACATGCCGCTACGGAAGGTGCAACCCCGCACGGGGCGTCGATGAGAAGCCAACCCCCGGCATGGACGCCGGGATCAGATGGCAGGCGGTTCAACCTCCGTCACCCCTTGATGATCAGTACCTGAATGGCATTGACACGCACATCGAACGCGACGGCAGACGAGCCCCCGGCGGCCAGGTCACCGGGGGCTCGCGAGGTGCGGTGCGCGCTAGCGGTGCTCGGGCTATGAGCCGACCGGGGTGCGGACGTCCGTGTCCGTCTCCGGGACGGAGTCGGTGCGGATCGCCGTGGCGTCTGGGGTGGTCTGCTCCTGAACCGGCAACGGCTTGAGCAGGCTCAGGACGATCGAGCCGGCCAGCACCACCACGATGACGGCCAGGCTCGCCAGCGAGGGGATCTCCGGGATGGAGGTGGAGACGTTCTCGTGGCTGGCCTGCAGGATGAGCTTGACGCCGATGAAGGCCAGGATCAGTGCGAGGCCCTTGCCCAGGTAGTGGAACTTGTCCAGCAGCCCGGCGAGCAGGAAGTACAGCGCCCGCAGGCCCAGGATGGCGAACGCGTTGGAGGTGTAGACGATGAACGAGTCCGAACTGACCGCCAGCACGGCGGGGACGCTGTCGACGGCGAAGACGAGGTCGGCGGCCTCAATGGCCACGACGACGGCGAGCAACGGGGTTCCGTAGCGCTTGCCGGCCTCCTTCACGAAAAACTTCGTGCCGTGGTACTCGTCCTTCATCGGGATGACCCTGCGCATGGCCTTCAGCGCGAAGGACTGGCTGGGGTCGTAGTCGTCGTCCTCGCCCTTGATCAGTTTCCAGGCGCTGTAGAGCAGGATCGCGGCGAAAAGAAAAAGGACGGGGGAGAAGCGCTCGACGATCTGGACGCCCAGAGCCAGGAAGATCGCCCGGAAGACCAGGGCGCCGATGACGCCGAAGAACAGGACGCGGTGCTGGTACTTCGCCGGGACCTTGAAATAGGCGAAGATCAGGGCGAAAACGAAGAGGTTGTCTACCGACAGGCTCTTCTCCAGCAGCCACGCCGTGTAGTACTGAATGCCGGCGGACTCACTGGTACCGGCGGCCGGCTCGACGAACAGGGTGACCAGGACACCGAAAGCCACGGCCAGGGCGACCCAGCCGACGCTCCACCAGGCGGCTTCCTTGAACTTGATCACGTGGTCGTTACGGTGCGCCAGCAGGTCAACCGCCAGAGCCACAACAACAATGACCACGAAGGCCACCCACAACCAGGCGGGTACGACGAACACGGTCTCTCCTTGCTGACGGGGTCTTTGCTGCCCATCAGCCTGCCGGATCCCGCGGCTGTTATCCGGGTCGGCGACCGGACGAGTCCTGGTCCTGATGTTGCCGACGGTCGGCAATTCAGTTCTGTTCGAGGGGTACCTCGGGCCAGCGCAGCAATCGTGCGGCCAGCACGGCCGCCTGTAGGGTGAACCGCTGCGCCGGGTCCGTCGGATCTGTGCCCAGCAGGCCGCGTACCCGTTGAAGTCGGTAGGTCACTGCGCGTACGGACAGGTGCAGACGGGCTGCCGTGGCCGTCGCGACGCCCCCTGTCGCGTAGAAGACGTCGAGGGTCTCCAGCAGGCCGGCGCCACCCCGCGCCCCGGCCAGCGGGCCCAGCACGGTGGTGATCAACTCGTCGACGGCCGCTCGGTCGCGCAGCAGCACCTGATAGATGACAAGTTCGGAGGCATCCACCACCGGGGCGTCGAGGCGTAGGCGCTGGGCCATTTCCAAGGCGCTGCGCGCCTGCTCGTAGGACACCCGCACCGAGCTGGCCCCGGCCAGGGTCCGGCCCACGGCAGCCTGCCACTGGTGCGCGGATGCTGACCCCTTGAGGGCCTGCGCCAGCACCGCAGTCAGGCGCTGTCCGACAATCCCGACGGCGACCGCGTCCGGTGCAGCGAAGATGCAGACCAGGAGGCCGTTCTTCACCGCGACCATGGGGTTCGCGTCCCCGTGGTTGCCGGCCAGCGCCCGCTCAAGCCGCCGGGGCACCGAGGTGGTGGAGGGGTCGTCAAAGGTGCGCTCGTGGCGGGCGACGAGCACAGCGTGCGGGCTGGTGAGGTCCAGGCCCAGGTCAGCCGCCCTACCGGTCACCCGAGCCGCGTCCGGCCCGCCGGCCAGCAGCGTCTCGAACACCTGCCGCCGGGTGGACTCCTGCTGCCGGGAGAGGTCGTTGCGGGCCAACTGGAAACCCTCCGCCAGGGCCGCCACCGCGTCGTCCGCGGCTCGCAGCACAGCCAGGCCCGCTGCCCTGACCTGGGCAGCGTCCGCGCCGGCGTCGACCACGACGTCGAGGACCTCCCACAGCCGCCAGCACGCCGAGAGGTAGAGGTCGATGAGCGCCCGCAGCGGCACCCCGGCCAGGGCGGCTGCGGACCCGCGCTCACCACAGGCCGTCAGCTCCGTGCGGCGGAGCCGACGCCCCGAGGTGGCGGCCTCGACCACGTTCGTCAGGAACTCGCCAAGCAGCCACGGATCGACGCCACCGGCGTCGTCCGCAGCTCCCTCGGCGACAGCCCTCACAGCGTCGGCGTCCACGTCTCCTCCTGCTGGACCTGGAAAAGGCGGGGTTCCTGCGCTCCATCCTCCACCCCGGCTGCCCTGTCGGTGGTGATGCGCGCCGCCGTCGCCGGCACAGATCTACCCGCGATCCCGGCTCACTTGCTGAAGCCCGCCGTCAGGCCGCTGACCAGCTGGCGCCGGCCGAGCACGTAGAGCACGATCACCGGCAGCGTGGCCAGCACCACCGAGGCCAGCACGGCCGGGATGTCGACCTGGAACTGGCCCTGGAATGCCTGTAGGGCCAGCGGCAGGGTCCGCTGGTTGGGGCTCTGGGTCAGGATCAGCGGCAGGATGAAGCCGTTCCACACGGTCAGCCCGTTGTAGATCGACACCGTGACCAGCGCGGGCCGGACCAGCGGGAAAGCCAGATACCACAGCGTTCCCCACTCGCTGGCGCCGTCCAGCCGCATCGACTCGAACAGCTCCTTGGGCACGTCCCGGATGAAGTTGGCCAGGATCAGCACCGACAGCGGGATGGCGAAGGCGATCGAGGGCAGGATGATCGCCAGCAGGGTGTCGTAGAGCTTCAGCCGGATGATGATCAGGTACACCGGGATGACGACCGCCTGGAGCGGCAGCGCCAGGCCGGCCAGGAACAGCACGGTCGTCCAGCGCAGGAACCAGCCGCTGCCCCGGACGATCGCGAAGGCGGCCATGAAGGAGATCGTCACCGCCGGGACGATGGTGGCCACGGTGACGATCACGCTGTTCAGGAAGTAGCGCGGGAAGCTCGACTCCAGCACCCGCCGGTACGGGTCCAGGCTCGGGTCCGACGGCGGCTTCATCGTGTTGGTGACGAAGTAGGTGGACTGGTCCTTGAAGCTGGTGATCACGATCCAGTAGATCGGGATGATCACGATCGCCAGCCAGAGGAACGAGATCAGCCCGCCCCACCAGTTCGGCCGCTCCCCACTGCCCGACCGGAACAGCTTGCCCCTGGATCTCTTTGGGCCACCGGACAGGGGTTCCAGATGCGCTTCGGGGTTCATCGTGGTCGCCATCTCAGGCCCCTTCCAGCTGGCTGTCCGAGGAGCTGCCGCCACCGATCCAGCGGAACAGCAGGGAGAGACCCAGCCCGAACAGCACCAGGATCACCGCGATCACGCTGGCCAGCCCCATCTGGTTGCCGCGGAAGCCGCGGATGTACATGTCCAGCGCGAGCACCCGGGTGGCGTCGCCCGGACCGCCCGCGGTGAGCACCCAGATCAGGTCGAAGAAGGTCAGCGAGCCGACCACCATCAGCGTGGAGGAGGTGACGATCGTGTATCTGAGCGTCGGCAGCGTGATGCTCCAGAACTGGCGGACCCGGCCGGCCCCGTCCAGCTGGGCCGCCTCGTACAGCGAGCGCGGGATCTGCCGGATCGCGCCCTGGTAGAGCAGCGAGTGGAACGGCACGAACTGCCAGGAGACGATGAAGATCAGCACGCCCATCGCGAGCCGTCCCTCACCCAGCCAGTCCTGCGCCAGCAACGGGATGCCCAGGCCGGCGCCGAGCCCGAAGTTCGGGTCGAGCAAGCCCTTGTAGGTGATCGCCACCGCCGCGGAACTGAACAGCAGTGGGATGAAGTAGAAGACCGCCAGCCATTCCCGGTACCGCTGGTGACCGGCCAGGAAGGCGCCGATCAGGATGCTGGCCGGGGTCTGCACCGCCCAGGAAAGGATCATCACCAGGAAGGTCACGTAGAGCGAGTGCCGCAGGCCGGGGTCGGCCAGGATCGACCGCCAGTTGCTGAGACCGGCCGGGGTGATCTTGCCGATTCCGCTCCAGTTACTGAAACTCAGGTAGAAGACGCCTATCAGCGGAACGACGCCGAAGGCGACGAAGAACAGCAGGGCCGGGACGGCGAGGTAGGCGACCCGGCCGCTCCGCCCGGCCTGCGAGGCGACCTTGCCGGGGAGGCCTGCCTCGATGCCGGGCGGAGCGACGGCGGTCACGGTTGCTGCCTCGCTCCCACGTCCCTCGCTTCTGCGCAGCTCACTGTCCGATGACCTTGTTCATGTTGTCGGCGAACTGCTGCGGGGAGACCTGCAACTGGAACAGCTTGGCGATGTTGTCCAGAAGCACCTCGGAGGCGGCCGGGCTGAGCGCCTGGTCCCACGACTGCGCGAAAACCTTGGCGTTGGCCGCGGTGTCGTAGATGTACTTCAGCCACTCGGCGTCTTCCGCGTTGCCGAACTTCGAGTCGACACCCTTGACCACCGGCACCGAGCCGTTGTCCACCCAGCCCTGCTGGGTGGCGTCGGAGTTGGCCTCGGTGGCGAAGAACTTCTTCGCCACCTCCTTCTCAGCGTCGGTCGCCTTGGAGGAGATCGACAGGTACTGACCGGGGTTACCGACGGTGTCGCTCGGGTCGCCCTTGCCGCCGTCGACCGGCGGAAAGTTCATGTAGCCGAGGTTGCCGCCGGTAACGAACTTGCCACCGTCCGCCTTCATGCTGCCGTAAGTCCACGCGCCGTGGACCATCATCGCGGCCTTGCCGGTGTAGAGCAGCGCCTGGTCGGCGTTGTTGTCGGCCGCGATGGAGGAGAAGCCCTTGCTGAAACCCTTGGCCTTGACCAGTTCCTGGGTTTTGGTCAGCGCGTCGATAGCGGCCGGGTTCGACCAGGAGTCCTTCTCGCCGGCGAAGATGGCGTCGAACACCTCGCTGCCGCCGATCCGGTCGAAGAGGAACTCCAGCCACATCATGTTGGTCCAGCGGGACTGGCCGGCCAGCGAGAACGGCGCGATGTTCTTGGCGTTGAACTTGGGCACCAGGTCCATGATGTCGCCCCAGGACTGCGGGGGCTGGGCGCCGATCCTCTCGAACGCCTGCTTGTTGTAGTAGAAGACGATCGGCGTGACGGTCTCGGTCGGTAGGGCGTAGATCTTGCCGTCGATCGTGGCCGCTCCGAAGGCGGACGGGAAGATCTTGTCCTTGACTGCGGCGTTGTCGCTGAAGAACGAGGTCAGGTCCTCGACCTGGTCGGCGTCGACCCAGCTCTTCAGGCCGCCACCGCCCCAGCCCCAGAGGATGGTCGGGGCCTGGCCGGCACCGAGCGCGGTCTTGACCTTCGTCTTGTAGTCGTCGTTGGCGAACATCGTGGTCGTGATCTTGCTGCCCGCGTTCGCCTTGTTGAACCGTTCGACGGCGGCCTTGCGGACTTCCTCCTGCGGCTTGCCGGAGAGGTACCAGTAGGTGGCGGCACCGGTTGCGCCGCCGGCGCTGGCGCTGGCGCCCGTCTCGGTGCCGGGGCCCGAGCTCCCGCAGGCAGCGAGCGCGGCGGCGCCGATCGGAGCGCCCAGCGCGAGGCTGAGGAAGTTACGGCGTGACGTCGTCTTGGGATCCACAGTGATCTCCGTTTTTCCAGCCGCGGTCGCGGCAGCTCGATCGTCCGAAGTGGTGGTGGCCGTCGCCGCTTGTAGGTGCGGATTCCCGAGCTTGCCGACCCGGGCAAGAATGTTTTCGACAATGACCGTAAAGGAAAGCTAGTTTTCGAGATTCCTCGTGTCAATAGGGTTGCGTAACGGTTGCGCACACATGACAGTGGTCCCACCTAGGTCGTAAACGTGCTGGACAGATGGTCTTTGCTGTCCGGACCACTCATGCGATTAAGCTTCAGTACTCTTCGAAACATTTCGAGAGTGAACTGAACTTCAGCTGGAAGGACCTCCTGTGACGACAGCGGATCTTGGTGCGCGGACCGACGGCGCCGCCTGCCAGCCGTGGCGGGACACGTCCTTGCCTGCGCACGAGCGGGCCGAGCTGCTGCTGGCCGAGCTGACCCTCGAGGAGAAGGTCGGCCAGCTCGGCAGCCGCTGGGCCAGCAACGACATGACGGAGCGCGAGCCCGCGCCCGAGGACGAGGCGGCCCTGAACGTCGCCCCGATGCAGGACGTCTTCGCCGCCTCCGGCACCGTCCCGCTGGCGGAGGCCAGTCGGTTCGGATTGGGCCACCTGACCCGGGTGCACGGCAGCAGGCCGCTCACCCCGCAGCAGGGCGCGGCCGACGTGGTCGCGCAGCAGCGGGTAGTGGTGGCCGGTTCCCGGCTCGGCATCCCGGCAATCGTGCACGAGGAATGCCTGACCGGGTTCACCGCCTTCGGCGCCACGGTCTACCCCGCCGCGATCGCCTGGGCAGCCACCTTCGACCCGGAGCTGATCGGGCGGATGGCCGCCGCGATCGGCCGGGACATGGCGGCAGTTGGTGTGCACCAAGGACTTTCGCCCGTGCTCGACGTCGTCCGGGACTACCGCTGGGGCCGGGTCGAGGAGACGATGGGGGAGGACCCGCACCTGGTCGCCACCCTGGGCGCGGCGTACGTCCAGGGCCTGCAAAGCGCCGGGGTGATCGCGACGCTGAAGCACTTCGCGGGTTACTCGGCCTCGCGGGCCGCGCGCAACCACGGTCCGGTGCCGATGGGCCGGCGCGAACTGCTCGACATCATCCTGCCGCCGTTCGAGACCGCGGTCAGCGTCGCCGGCGTCGGCTCGGTGATGAACTCCTACTCCGACGTGGACGGTGTCCCGGCCGGTGCCGACCCGTGGCTGCTGACCGAGGTCCTGCGCGAGCAATGGGGTTTCACCGGGACCGTGGTCTCCGACTACTGGGCCGTGCCGTTCCTGGCCACGATGCACCGGGTCGCCGCCGACTTCGAGGATGCCGGCGTCCTGGCCCTGGCGGCCGGGATCGACGTCGAACTGCCGGACACCCTGGGCTACGGCCAGTCGCTGACCGAGCGGGTACTCAAGGGGAAGGTCCCGGTCGAGCATGTCGACCGGTCCGCCCGCAGGGTGCTGCTGCAGAAGGTGGAGCTCGGCCTGCTTGACCCGGACTGGACGCCGGAGGGTTCCATAGCCGGTGCGGGCACGGTCGAGTTGGACTCCGCCGCGAATCGCGAGATCGCCCGGGAGATCGCCGAACGCTCCATCGTGCTGTTGGACGCCGGCACCACATTGCCGCTGCTGGGCCCAGGCCGGCCCGCACCACGCCGGGTCGCAGTGGTGGGCCCGGCCGCGGATGACCCCCGAACCTTCATGGGCTGCTACGCCTTTCCCAACCACGTGCTGCCCCGCTACCCGGAGTTCGGGCTCGGGATCGAGGTCCCGACCGCCATCGGCGCGCTGGCGGCGGAGCTGCCCGACTCCGAGGTCGTCTACGAGAAGGGTTGCGCGGTCGAGGGTTCCGACCGGTCCGGGATCGCGGCGGCAGTAGCCGCGGCAACCGGTGCGGACCTGTGTGTGGCGTTCGTCGGCGACCTCGCCGGGCTCTTCGGGCACGGATCGTCCGGCGAGGGCTGCGACGCGGACGATCTCCGGCTGCCGGGAGTCCAGGCGGACCTGCTGACCGAACTGCTGGACACCGGCGTCCCGGTCGTGGTGGTGGTCGTCTCCGGTCGACCGTACGCGCTGGGCGACTTCCGGGAGCGGGCCGCCGGCCTCATCCAGGCGTTCATGCCGGGTGAGGAGGGTGGCAACGCACTGGCCGGCGTGCTGTCGGGCCGGGTGCAGCCCGGAGGCAAGCTGCCGGTGCAGATCCCCAGGACGCCGGGCGGCCAGCCCAGCACCTACCTGCAGCCGCCGCTGGGCGTGGAGAACGTGGGTATCAGCAACCTCGACCCGACGCCGCTGTTCCCCTTCGGTTTCGGCGGCTCCTACACCACCTTCGAGCTCGACGACCTGCAGGTCAGCGACACCGAGGTGGCTACCGACGGCGACTTCACCGTCTCTGTCCGGGTCCGCAACACCGGGTCGCGGGCCGGTGACGAGGTGGTCCAGCTGTACCTGCACGACGTCGTCGCCGAAGTCACGCTGCCGGTTCGCCGGCTGGTCGGGTTCGCCCGGGTCCCGGTCGAACCGGGGGAGCTAGTCCGGGTCACGTTCCGGGTGCACGCAGACCGGGCCGCGTACACCGGCCGGGACCTGGCCCGCAAGGTGGAACCCGGCGAGCTGGAGGTGCTGGTTGGCACGTCCGTGGCCGATCTCCCCTGCCGCGCGACCGTCCGGCTGACCGGCCCGACTAGGGTGGTGGGCGCAGACCGTACGCTGACCACTCCGGTCACCATCGAGCGCGCAGAGACGATGACCGAAGGTGGCTGACGCAGCCGTACCGCCCCGGAACGGGAAGCAAGGCTCGGGCCGGGCGACCCTCGCGGTCATCGCGGCCTCGGCCGGGGTGTCCGTGGCGACCGTCTCCAAGGTGGTCAACGGCCGGGCGGACGTGTCCCCGACCACCCGCGCCCTGGTCCAGGTGCTGCTCGCGCAGCACGACTACGTCGCCCGGCGGCCGGAGCCGGCCAGAGCGGTCGCGAGGCCGGCCCAGCCGACAATCGAACTGCTCTTCCACAGCGACATGAGCGCCTACAGCATCGAGCTGATCCAGGGCGTGCTGGATGCCGGTGCCGCCTCGGGCATCGCCGTCGTCGTCACCCGGCACCCGGCGAATGCGGCCGCCCCGGGGCGGGTAGCGCAGTGGGTGGCCGACCTGGTCGCGACCGATCGCCGGGCGGTGATCTCGACGATGGACCACAACCTGACCGCCGAGGACGTTGAGGCCCTGGCCGCGGCCCGGGTACCGCTGGTCGTGATGGACCCGGTGCACCTGCCGGTGGTCGAGATCACCAGCGTCGGGTCGACCAACTTCGCCGGCGGGGTCGCGGCCACCCAGCACCTGCTCTCGCTCGGGCACCGCCGGATCGGGTACATCGGCGGGCCGGTGTTCGCGATCTGCAACCAGGCCCGCCAGCAGGGCTACCGGGCCGCGATGGAGGCGGCCGGTGTCGACGTGCCGGACGGGTACCTGCGCACCGGGGACTTCCTCTACGAGACCGGCCTGCGGGAGGGTCTGGAGCTGTTGAAGCTGGCGGAGCCGCCGACCGCGGTGTTCGCCGGCAGCGACGAGATGGCGCTCGGCGTGATCGAGGCCGCCCGCTCGCTCGCCGTCCGCGTGCCTGAGCACCTGAGCGTGATCGGTTTCGACGACACCTACGTCGCCCAGCTCTCGTCCCCGCCGCTGACCACCATCCGCCAGCCGCTGCGGGACATGGGCGCGGTCGCGCTGCGCACCGCCATGCGACTCGCGGCCGGCGAGAACCTGGACTCGCACCACGTCGAGCTAGCCACCCAACTGGTGGTCCGGCGCTCGACCGCACGGCTCGAGCCTGCCTGACCTGCCTGACTGGGTAACGCTCTACCACTGGGATCTCGGGACCGCCCTCGGCCTGTGGATCTTGTTCACCGGACGCCGGAGATGGTCCGGCAGGTCGCCGACCGGCTCGCCTCCGACGCGGCAGGGTTCATCACCGGCGAACGGATCGCCGTCAACGGCGGGCACACCATCGCCTGATGTGCGCGACACCGGAGGGCCAGCCGAGGACGGCTGCCTCTGGGCCTGCCAGCCCTGACCTGACATCCGGCAGCGCGGCCGGAGACGTATCCGTTCGCGCCGCTCGATGCTCTACGGAGAGTGGACGGGATCCCAGGAGGGGGAACCATGACCGACGCTGCGCGACTCACTGCCCGCTGTCCCGCCTGCGGCGAGGTCGAGCTCCTGGCCGAGCAGGTGTGGCTGGTCCTCACGAACGTGCCCGGCCGCGAACACTACGGAGTCGACTGCCCGGGCTGCGACCGGACGTTCCGCCGTGCCGCGGACGCGGCCACCATCCGCTTGCTCTCAGCTTTCGTGCCGGTCGAGACACTCGACCTGCCGGCGGAGGCGCTTGAGGTGCACACCGGCCCGGCCATCACGATCGACGACCTGCTCGACGCGATGCTGACGCTGGAACGCGCAGCGCCAGCGGCTCCGCCGGACCCGTCGCATACCTGAGGCCCCGACGACGGACCTTTCCGCCGGTGCCGGTCTGGCTGACATGATCTGCCAGCGGACGGTCAACAACAAAGGCGGGGAGCTGCGGGTGTCCGGAAAAGTGTTATTCGACGGCACGGTGGACGTCCACTACGGGTTCATCGACGTGCACGATGCTGAAAACCTCGTGGACTGGGAACGCCAGCAGGAGCATCGCGGACAGGTCAACGGTTTGTGTGGCGCGGCGTGTGCGGGGGTGCTGAGGATCACCGCCAGTTGGACCAGCTCGCGGTTTTGGCAAAGGAACTGCGGGGCACGGTCCTGTCCGGTCATCGCAGGCCCGTCCGACAATCCTGCGGAGGTACCCCGCTGTGGCCGAATCGGTAAACCCTGTCGGAAGACGACCGCAGTTGTTGGGTAGGCTTCGACCTGATGGCAGACATCAATTCCACTGAGTCGCTGGTGCTCACGGCAGCCTTGGGGTCTTCTGTCCTGACGGCAGTTGTCAGCAAATTGGTCGACCGCAGCTCCAATCACATTGAGACGGGCCGCGAAGGTTATGCGGAAGCCACCCGAGCTCTGGTGGCTTGGGGGCGGTTTCCGTACCGGATCGAGCG
>JANNPJ010000226.1:0-3257 GCA_031400005.1 Kineosporiaceae bacterium
ATCGTCAGAACCAGCGGCACAGACGAACGGCGGAACGGGGTACGACGCCACATGATCTCTCCTCGCGGCCGGAGACTGCTGCCTCGGCATAGGTGATGCGGGGAAGCTACGCCGCTGAGATGGACGGCGCCAGGGATTTCATGATCTTTCCCACTGGGTGACAAACCTGCTGGCCAGGGTTACCGAGACCGGCACAAGAACCACAGAATAAGAGATTGTCGAAGCCCAGCCCGCCGTGATCGTGGATAAAGTGTGACCTCAGCCCCGCTGACTAGCGAGCATCAACAGTTCTATCGAGCCTGGGTTACTTGCCGAAAAGGCCACTGACATCAGGCTCCTTACTGAGGGTGCCGTACTTGTGGGCGGCATCGCCGAGGGCCTTCGCTGATGCCTCATCGAGGCCGGTCGGCCACTTGGGCAAGGTAAGCGCGGCGGCGACGGGGGCGGAGACTTTGGTGTAGGTACTGAGGACGGCGCGTGCTCCGTCGGGATGCGCGCTGGCGTATTCCATTGACTCGTTGATGGCCTCAGTGAAGTTCTTGATCAGCTCGGGGTCTTCCTTTTGGATCTTTGTGCTGGTGAACCACTGAGCAATCTGCACGGTGGGGTAGGTCTCCGTGAGGTTGTCGAACAGGATCCGACCGCCATCGGCGATGATCTGGCTGCGGAACGGTTCGGTCTCCCAGGCTGCGTCGATCTTTCCGGCAGCCAGCTGAGCGGGCATGTCGGGAAGCGGCATCTCCACGAACTTGATCTTCGACGGGTCGCCGCCAGCCTTTTCCACAGCGGTCCTGATCGTGGTGTCGCCAATGTTGTTCAGCGAGTTGATCGCCACCTTGCGCCCGACCAGATCCGCCGCCGTCTTCAAGGTCGAACCCTTGCCCACCAGAACGGCGTTGACATCCTTCTGCGGATCACCGGTCGAACTGGAACCGCCGGCGATCGACACCAGCGGGATCCCCTTCTCCTTCGCGATCAGGAGAGAGACGACGTTGCTGAACCCGAACTGGTTCTCCCCCGCGAGCACTGCGGGCACGATCGCAGCGCCGCCCTGGGCAGGTACTGCGCTCACCTCCATCCCGCGCTTGGAGAAGAACCCTTGTTTAATCCCGAGATAGAGCGGGGCGACATCGATGATCGGGATGACCCCGACCGAAACCTTACGCGGACCGCTGGTTTGGCCAGGTTCTTCCGCGTCGTCCGATGAGCCGCAGGCGCTCAGCGTGACGGAGGCGAGGAGCGCAGACATCGTCAGAACCAGCGGCACAGACGAACGGCGGAACGCGGACCGGCGCCACATAATCTCTCCTCGCAGGCCGAAGTCGGCCTTGGCATGGGTGATGCCCGGAAAGGTACGTTGCTGAGATGAAGCGGTGCGAGAGATTCCGTGATCTTTCGCACTGAGTGACAAACTTGCTGGCCGGGGCTACCGATGACTGCACAAAAGCCACAGAATAGGAGATTGTCGACGTTCGATTCCCGTGATCATGCTTGCGACCAGGTGCCAACCGACCGATCACTGGCCGGGCGCGGCGAGCATCACCAGTTCTGCATTGACTCGACGAAAATGTCAGCGATGTCTTCCTCGGTGGGCGTGCGCGGGCAGGTCGCGAGCAACCGCTGCTGCTTCATCGTGCCAGGCACCAGGTTCGGGATGTCGGCTTCGGTGTAACCAACGGCGCCGATACCGCTGGGAATATCGATATCTCGCATCAAATCGATGACGGCGGACGGAAGCTGCTCACGCGGATCATTCAGCTTGGCCAGGTTCGGGGCAAGCAGCGCGGCGGCCCGAAGATGCCGCTCGGGAGCGCTGGGGAAGCCGAACCGAAAGGCCGCGGGTGCGGTCAGCGATACCGATTGCCCGTGCGGAACCATCGGTTCGTGGTTCGGGTATCCCTTGGGCAGGTAGTTCTTGACCATCCCGGCGATGGGATAGGCGTTGGCGTGCGGGATATGCACGCCTGCGTTGCCGAAGCCCATCCCGGCGAACGTCGCGGCGAGCATCATGTTGCTGCGCGCCTCCAGATTCGCCCCGTCGAATACCGCCGTCCGGAATGAGGTGGAGATCAGTGTGAGCGCCTTCTCGCACCAGAGGTCGGACACCGGATTGGAGCCGCAGTAGGTCACCCGCTGTTCGGCCTGCTTGCGCTCGAAAGTGGTGTAATAGCGCGCGGTGTACGACTCCAGGGCATGGCAGAGGATGTCCATCCCGGCCGCGGCCGTGACTTCCGGCGCGAGGGTGAGCGACAGCAACGGGTCGACCACGGCCAGCGTGGGACGCAGTCGCCAGTGGCTGATCCCGGTCTTGACCTTCATCGACAGCACGTCGAGCACGCACATGGCGGTGCTCTCCGATCCGGTGCCGGCCGTCGTCGGCACGGCGATCAGTGGCTTGAGCTGGCCGGTTGGTGCTTTGCCCTGGCCGATTGGTTTGTTGATGTAGTCCATCAGCTCGCCACCATTGCTGATGATGAGATTCACCGCCTTGGCGGTATCGATGGACGAACCGCCACCAACCGCGATGAAACCGCCCCAGGGGCCTTGCTCGCGGGCAAACGCGATGGCTTCGTTCATGCTGTCATCCGTCGGCTCGATCCGGCAGCCGGCGTAGATCTGCGACGCAATGCCTTGCTTCATCAGGGATTCGCCGATTCTGGCGGGAATTTCCAGGGAATGCACCGTGGCGTCGGTGAGGATTAGCACGCGATCGGCGCCGCGCTGCGCCATCTCGAAGCCGACCTCATCGACCGCTCCGGCACCGAACTTCAACGGTGGCGCACCCCAGGTAAAGATGGTCTCGTCGGTTCCTGAGCCGAACGTGTGCATCGATCTCCTTTTGGCTGCCGCGCTGAGGTGAGCCGACCCAAGTTAGCGATCATCCAATTTGTACGGCCATTCATCCATCCTGAGGCAACCCAGTCAAGGGTCACGTCCTCGCTGACCCTGGCCGGCGTCAACAGGATGCTCCACACTTGGCGGCGGGGGGCTGACGAACCTGCTGAACCCCAAGATCGGCGCGTTCTACGTGGCCATGCTGCCGCAGTTCATCCCCGAAGGGCGAACGAGAGCACAGCCGAAGTAACTGTCATGAAGACAGATGTGACAGCACTGCATCTGCGTCGGCCATCACCCGGGGCGAGGCCAGTGGGCGCCACTGGGCGAAGAGCTCCCGAAAATAGTGACCATGCTTTTCGGCGATCGCCGAAGACCGCTCCACGACGTCCAGTTCGTTCACGATGCTGAGGTCGACGAAA
>JANNPJ010000236.1:0-13548 GCA_031400005.1 Kineosporiaceae bacterium
TGGCCCGAGTCGAACGGCGCCGGTGGCTGCCGACGGTTGTCACCCAGGGGGTGCAGCGGATTGCGCAGGCTCGACTGGTCGCTCCGATCTTGGCGGCAGACGGTCACCCGGTAAGAGCCCCGCGAGCGCTCCACTTGTTGCAGAAATTTCCTGTCTTGCAGGCAATTCCAGCGTATTTCGTCGGCAGGGGCGTGCGCCCGGAACATCTTCGTTGATCCTCAGCGCAGGCGGGTCAGACACAGGCGTGAATTTCAGGGCAGCGGTTCGGCTGGGAGATCTTCCATCGCGGTGGTCATCAACTCCTTCCAGATCGGAGCGGCGATCGTGGCGCCGTAGATCGTGCCGTAGTAGCGCCCGTCCACGCTGATTCCGGTGAGGCGCCGCCGGGTGGTGGAGTCGCCGTCGGTCTGGCCGGGGTCGGCCACCCACACTGCGGTGCTGCGTTGCGCGGTGTAGCCGACGAACCAGGAGTCGTACGGGCCGTTGGTGGTGCCGGTCTTGCCCGCAGAGGGCCACGGGTCCAGGGGGCCGACCCGCGCGGCGGTGCCCTGGGTGAGGACCTGCTTCAAGGCGGTGTTCACGTCACCGGCGACCGAGGACGACAGCGCCCTGCGGCAGGAGGATCCCGGCACGCTGATCTTGGCTCGGGACACGCCGTCGGCCTTCGGCCCGGTCAGCGAGACGACCGGATCCGGTGAGCAATACGTGCCACCGGAGGCGAAGCCGGCGTAGGCCGCGGCCATCGTCAGCGGGGCGATGCCCTCCACCCCTAGGGTGAGTGACGGCAGGCAGGTACTCAGCCTGGTGCTGGCCGGTTTGGTATCGCTGCACTCCTGCCGGGGGACGGCGAGGTGTACACCCAGCGATTCGGCGGTCTTCGCGATGTCACACAGGTCCAGTTGGGACTCCATGTCGACGTATGCCACGTTCGCAGACAGAGCGGTGGCGGTTTTCACCGACATCGGCCCGGACTCGTCGGCCTCGGCATTGGCCGGGGTGTAGGGCTTGGTGCCGCGCAGCGATTCGCCGCAGGAGGTGAAGGAGCTGAAGGGGAAGCTCCGCTGGGTCGCGTTGACGGTTTCACCGAGGTTGCGTCCGTCCTGCAGCCACGCGGCGAGGGTGAACGGCTTGAACGCCGAGCCAGTCTGAAATCCGCTGGCACCACCAAGGTTCCGATCAACCGCGTAGTTGACCGAGGTCCGTCCTTTTCCGGCGGTGACGCCGAATTTCCGGTTCTGGGCCATCGCCAGGACCTCGCCGGTTCCCGGCTCGACGGTGACTGCCACCGCGCCCAGCCCGCTGGAGTCACGCCGCGGAACCCGGTCGTTGACCGCCTTCACGGCCGCGCGCTGAGTGTCGCGGTCGAGACTGGTCCGGATCCGGAGTCCGCCGGTCTCGATGGCCCGCAGCCGTGCCTTCGGGGTCTTCCCGAGGACCGAGTACGACGTCCCGTTGACGATCGACTGGACCACGTACTGGCAGAAGTAACCGGCCGAGAACCTCGCGTTGATGCACCCATTGGGCAGGATCGACCCGGTCACCTTGATCCGGGTCGCAATCACCTTGGCATGCTCCGCTGGCGTGATCATTTCTTGGTCCAGCATGGCGTCGAGGACGATGTCACGGCGGGCTCTGGCCGCTTTGGGGTGCTCCTTCGGATTGTAGGTGGCCGCGTTCTGCGCCATGCCGGCCAGGGTGGCCGCCTGGACGATGTTGAGTTTGGCCGCAGGTACACCGAAATATCGTTTCGCGGCCGCCTCGGCGCCGTAAGTCTGATCATCGAAGAACACGATATTCAGGTACCGCTCGAGGATCTGTTGCTTGGTCAGGCGCTGCTCCAGAGCGGCGGCCTGCTTGACGTCCCGAATCTTCCGCTCCATGGTGTTGGCCACGGCCGCTCGGGCGGCGGCCTTGTCTCCGGCGGCGGTGGCTTTCTCCAGGTTGACGTTCTTGACGTACTGCTGCGTGATCGTCGAGGCGCCCTGGGTGCTGCCGCCGGTCTGGTTGTTGACCAAGGCCCGCAGCACTCCGCGCGCGTCCACCCCGCCGTGTTCGTAGAACCGGGCATCTTCGACTGCTACCACTGCCTTTTGCAGCCAAGGTGAGATTCTTGCCAGCGGTACCTCGGTGCGGTTCTCGACATAGAACGACGCGATGGTGGAGCCGTCCGCGGCCAATATCACCGAGGTCTGAGGCAGCTTCGGATCAGCCACCTTGGCCGAACCATCCAACAGGTCCGCCCCGACACTCACCCCGCCGCCTACCGCCGCCGCGACCGGGATGGCTAGGCCGCCAGCCAGTACGCCCAGAATCATCGAGGCCACCACGAACCAGATCATCAACTGCGGTGCCGATCCGAACCGGGCCCTCAGACCCCCTCGCTGACCCCCGCTCCCCCCTGAAAACCGCACCCTGTCAGCACCTCCTGCAGATATCACCGCCGACGGTGGGCTCCGGTCGGCGGCGAGCCAATCATATCTGGCCGCGCGGGAAGGGCGCTTCGGGATGGCTGTAAAGGTCGGGGGTGCTCAGCACGTTTACGGTGCGCTCTCCGGCACCAGGGTCACTTCGGCCCAAGCCCAGCAGTCCTCCCGGTGAACGCGTATGTGAATTGCTGCATTTCGGCCCTGGTAGATGGACTCGCCGGTCCCGGCCGCCCCGTCCCTGGCGTGGCAGGGCGAGCCGGGCAGTTGCATGGTCCACCGGCCCGCGTCGTCCTCGCGGATCGTATCGCCAGAGCTAAGCCCCCAGTGCATCGCGCTGCCGTCGGGGAGTTGCCTCGTGTACATCTGCCTGGCGGCGGCATGGACGGCGGTGGCAAGGACTCGCGGGGCGGTGACCAGCCCGGGGTTCTGGGCCACGAGCGGCACCAATTGGTCACAGATCGCGGCGATCCCCGGATCCAGCGGTGGCATCAGAATAGCGGGATAGGTGATCTCTCCGGTCACCGGATCCTTCTCCGCCGGGGTCATGTCTATCGGTCCGGTGGTCGGAGGTGGCCACGGGTTGCAACCGAGCACGGGCCCCGCTGATTCCGCAGGGGTTACCGAAACGGCGTCCTCGCCGGGTGTTAACAGAGCGCTGACCCCGCCGACCGCGAACGCCAGGGCGAGCCCGCCGGCAGCCATCCGGCGCCGGGTACCGCGGCGGGCCCGATCCGCCACCTGTTCGAAACGGTCCGGACGGGCGTGGGGTTCCGGCACGAGCTCATGGAACGCCTCGCTGATGCGGGCTTCATCAATGTCGGTAATCATCTGATCCCCTCAAGCTCCTGGGCCCGGGCCAGCTGAGCCAGCGCCTTCGATGTCTGGCTCTTGACCGTTCCCTGACTGATCCCCAGCAATGCGGCTACCTGTTCCACGGGCATGTCCTCGTAGAAGCGCAGTACCAGCACCGCGCGCTGTCGTGCCCCGAGGCGCGGCAGCACACGGGCTAACGCGTCGCGAAGCTGCACCCCGGCGAACTCATCCATCGCCGTGCTTTCCGGGAGTTCATCGACCGGCAGCTCTGTGTGCCACCGGCGTCGGCGCCACGAGATGTGGGTGGTCACGAGCACGCG
Source organism: Kineosporiaceae bacterium (assembly GCA_031400005.1). Taxonomy (GTDB): domain Bacteria; phylum Actinomycetota; class Actinomycetes; order Actinomycetales; family Kineosporiaceae; genus JANNPJ01. The sequence continues at coordinate 3,560 of JANNPJ010000236.1, forward strand.
GCGGACGTAGCCGTACGGGTCACCCGCAGCGCTGACTCGCCGCCAGTGTCGCCAGCTCTTTACCAGCGCCACCTGCACCAGATCCTCAGCGTCCTGCCAGTTGCCCGTCAGGAGCCAGGCTGTCCGCAGCAGCGCATTCTGACGCGCCACCACGAACTCCCGGAACCCTTGCGGTTCGGCCATGACATCCCCTCCGTGCCAGTCCAGTCGCGCAGGTCACCAGGTAACACGCGCTTACCTGGGCCGCCGGTTGCCCGCCGCCCTGGACCAGGATCGGGACGCGCTAACTACGCAAGTGCTGGACGTGCTGCCAGCCGGGATCGGGGATCGCCGTCATCGAGACCTTGCCCTGGTCCCAGCCAGCGATCACCGGGCGAAGCTGCTCGACGGCTGGTGTGCTGCCGTCGACGTAGAGGTGGAGTATGCGCACGCCGTCATGGGTCTCGTGCGCCACCAGTCGCCCGCTGGCACCGAGCCGGGAACTCAGATGGTCACCGAAGTTCTGCAATGGGGTCAGAGACTCGTCGGTCGGCAGGTCGTCCGGCGTGCGATCGGAGTACGGCACGCTCACCGCGACGTAGGTGTCCAGGTGGGGTGCCGTGGCGGCACGAAGCGGAATCTGAGCACCCGCCAGCACTCGTTTACCATCCTGGGTGCTGCCTTCCATCAAGACCCAAGCGGGTTCGCCATCAGCGTCGGTGAACCGCTCGGTGAGTTCCCGGACGACGGCGCGTAGACCGATCAGGGGTACCGGATCGAGCGGTTCCTCGGTGGTGGTCTCGATACTGCCTATCCAGGTCTCCACGGCCGACTCACCGAGCACGGTGTCGAGCAGCAGGCGGGTGGCGAGCCGACGCTCCTGCTCCGCCAGACCGGTGAACGCCGGGTGGTACACCGCGACGTTGAGATCGGCGCCGGCCACCCGTGCCCAGGCGGTCGCGGAAACGACGTCCACATCGATCTCGCCCAGCCTCAGCGTCACATCGGCCGGGTCGGGTGACGGAAGCCGCGCATCGGAGTACTCCCAGAGGCCGTCCGCAGCCGGCGCCGCGCGCCGCCACCGCCGGGCGACACCGCGAAGTTCCGGGTCACCTTCGGCGGACACCACGAGCACATGGGCGTTGCTGGTGCCCGGGCCCAGTTCCCAGGCCAGTCCGGGCTGGATGGCCTTGATCTGCTTGCTCAGTGCGGCAACCATTCGCTCGGGTTCATGGTCGACAATGGACAATGCGGTCTGTTCCGCGCCCTCCGACTGCCACCACGACCAGAAGCGGCGGATTGCCTCCATTTCCGAGGCGCCGTTGTGCCCGGCCGAAGACCGACGGAGAAATCCCACCTCAGCAGCCTACTGACGAGACAGCGCTCGGTCATCCCCGGATGTTCTCGACGTGTCCCGGGTATTGCGGTGGATCTGCGGTGTATCTGCCTAGCGCGCTGGACCTCCCCTCTGAGAGGGCGGATCCGCAGGGCTGCGGATCTGCCCCGCAGGCACCCATCCATCCACGACGGAAGGTGAGCGTTGTGCCCAATCCATTCCTTGGCGTGCCGGACTGGTTTTCACATGAGAATCAGGGGGGCGGGATCGCTGTCGCTCCGCTCACCGGCGCGGAACCAGATGTTGTCGTCTTTGCCGTGGACGATCCACCCGGCCAGAATCGGGGCATCTACCGGGTAGGCCGTGGCCTCGACCGGGACGGCGAGGTGACCGGCGACTGGTCGCCCTGGGTCGACGTCCCCGACTGGTTCTCGCACCAGAACCAGGGCGCCGACATAGCCCTGGCAGACCTGCTCGGCAATGGTGATCACGACCTCGTGGTGGCAATGATCGACAGTCCACCGGGGCCGAACCGGGGGTTGTTCCGGATCGGCCGGGCGTTGACCCCGAACGGCGCGGTGACTGGTGGCTGGACTCCGTGGATCGAGATCCCGGACTGGTTCTCCTGGGAAAACCAGGGCATCGCGGTGACGGTGACGTCACCGGACGCCGTTGGCCGAGTCGATCTCGTCGTCCTCACCGTCGACAACGGTCCGGAGATCAACCGCGGGGTGTACCGGGTCGGGCGGCGACTGGAGGCCGACGGAACCGTCGAGTCCTGGACTCCCTGGATCGACGTCCCGGACTGGTTCTCCTGGGAGAACGCCGGTTGCGGGCTCGCCGTCCTCCCGACGGACGGCGCGGCCGGACCGGCCGGTGCTCAGGACATCGCCTTCTTCATGATCGATAATGCGGTGGGGCAGAACCAGGCCTTCTACCGCACCGCCAAGCAGGTCGATGAGGACGGCGAGCCGGCCGGCGGCTGGGAGCGCTGGCGCGGTGTCCCGTTCTGGTTCTCCTGGGAGAACCAGGGTGGGGCGATCGCCGCTGCCCGGATCGAGGGCGAGCGTAAGCTGTTCGCCTTCATGGTCGATCAGCCGCCCGGGCAGAATTTCGGCGGCTACGAGGTCCTCGACCTGGACCCGGATCCGAGTAAGGCCGGGCAATGGGAACTTCTGCCGTTCCACTCCGGGGTGCTAGCAGTGCACGCCGCCCTGCTGCCACACGGCCAGGTACTGTTCTTTGCCGGGTCCGGCAGCAGCGCTACCCGTTTCAACAGTCCTTTGTTCGGTGACGAGGACGAGGGGATCTTCACCAGCGTGGTCTGGACGCCGCCGGACAACAAGTTTGAGCACCCGGCAACCTTGCGCACGGTGAACGGGCGGCCGTTCGATTTCTTCTGCGGCGGAGATGCTTTCCTGTCGGACGGGCGGATGCTGTCGGCCGGTGGAACGCTCGATTACGACCCTTTCAAAGGTCGCAAGGATGTCGCGATCTTCGACCCCAACGCCGGGCAATGGTCTTTCGCCGCCCCGATGCAGCACGGTCGCTGGTACCCGACGCTGATCTCGCTGGGCGACGGCCGGATTCTGGCCACGACGGGGCTGAATGAGAACGGGGACGGGCACAACCAGGCGGTCGAGACCTACACGCCGTCGTCAAACAGCTGGCAAGCCAAGGAATTCACTCAAGGCTTCCCCGGACTGCCGCTGTACGCGCATCTGTTCCTGCTTGACGACGGTCAGGTGTTCTTCTCCGGCGGCCGGATGGACGACCCGCTCGACGTCCAGCCGTGCATCCTCGACATCGCTCACGACCCGGTGACCACAACGGCCGTCCCCGACCTGCTGGAGCCTGACATCCGCAACCAGTCGGCCAGTGTGCTGTTGCCACCGGCGCAAGATCAACGGGTACTGATCTGCGGCGGGGGACCGGTCGGCAAGGCCGACAAGACCGATGCTACCGACGCCGTCAGCCTCGTTGATCTGTCCGGGCCCGATCCGCATTACGTTGCGGGCGCGCCGATGGGCCTGCCCCGGCTGCATCTGAACGCCGTCCTGTTGCCCGATCGCACCGTGTACGCCGGCGGTGGCTCGCTCAAACAGGAGGAGCAACCGCTGGCTCGGCTCGAACCGGAGATCTACGACCCGGCCACCGACACCTGGACGGTATTGGCCGCCTCGAGTGTCGCCCGGCTCTACCACTCGACCGCCCTGCTGCTTCCGGACGGGCGGGTCGTCGCGGCCGGAGGCAACCCGGAGGGCGGGCATTCGGTGACCTGGGAGCCGCCGGATCCGGAGGAGGAGATGCAGTTGGAGATCTTCAGCCCGCCGTATCTGTTCAAGGGGCCGCGTCCACAGATCTCCACCGCCCCGGGAAGCGCCGGGCACGGGGACGTGATCACGGTTGGGACGCCGCAAGCATCGACGATTCGCTGGGTTTCGCTGATCAAGAACGGAGTGACGACGCACTCGTTCGACAGCGGCCAGCGACTGGTCGACCTCCCCATCACCGCCCGTGGCACCGGCTCGCTCGAGCTGAGTATCCCGGCCAACCCGAATGTCGCGCCGCCCGGCTGGTACATGCTTTTCCTCGTCGATACCGACGGCATTCCCTCCGTCGCCACCTGGATCAGGTTGGGTCTACTCTCCCCGTGATCTTGCACGAAATGACAGATCGAGGGCGGTGACGTGTCAGTTCGTGCAAGATCACGCCGAACGGGGGAGCCGCTCACCGGCTCGGCGTGTCGCCCGCAGGGCCGAGGGCGATGATCAGCTTCAGGACGGTGGCGGGGTCCTGGAGCTGATCGCCGAACAGTTCGCGGAGCTGGCTCATCCGGTAGCGCACGGTCTGGGCGTGGACGAAAAGGTCGGCCGCCACGTCGTCTCGTCGGCCCTGATGCAGCAACCAGGACCGCAAGGTCCGGGCCAACCGTTCGGCCGCTTCCGGTCGCAGGCCGGCCAGCGGGGCGAGGGCCTGCGCCCGCAGATCCGCCAGCGCGTCGGGATCAGCGCCGAGTACCAGTTCCGCCAGGTACTGCTCGGTGTCCAGACCGGTCGCGCGATCGGCCATCGGTAGTTCAAGCCTGCGGGTCTGCACGGCTCGCAGGTACGAGGAGCGGGCCTGCATCCACGGCCTTGCCGGGCCCACGATGGCATGTCGGCCGGCCAGCGTTCGCAGCAGATGTCGGCGCTCGGGTCCGGCCGAGTCCGGAACGAGGAGCAGGGCGGTCTCCGGCGAATCCTCCAGGTCGGGGAGCTCCTCGCGCAGGCGCAAAGTCCCGGCCGGGACCAGCGATGTCGCCGTGCGCACGTTCTCCAGCGGCAGCAGCACCGCGGTCAACGTGGTCGGGGCCGGCCAGTTCGCCCGTTCGGCGGCCGCCACCAGGACGTCGGATGCGGCACCGGTCAGGAGATGCTGGCCAAGCAGCTCCAGGTATCGCTCCCGCACCCGTCCGGTCCGGGACAGCTCATCCGTGTGCCCGGCAACGCTCGCTGCCGAGAGTTCATCGATGTAGGCGAACATCAGGTCGGCGAACCGGGCCATCGTCACGACCTGCATCCCCGCGGCGGCGGCTACGTAGGCCAACTCACGCCACGCCGCCCGTGCCCCCACCCGGTAGGCAGCCAACAGCGCGTCCACCGATCGGCCGCTGCGGGCCTCGCCTCGGCCCAGCGCATAGGCCGCATCCAGCGCGGGGCCAAGTGGGGTACCGGCGTCCGAGCGCCACGGCCAGGGTCGGGAGGCCAGTTTGAGAAACCCGAGCAGGGCCATCTCGACGGCACCGGAGATCTTCGCGCCGATCTCGCCGTTGAAGGTGCCCGCGTATTCGGGTACCTCGTTCATCACCGTGGCCACCGTGCGCTCGGCCAGCATGGGCAGCAGATTGCGGAGCGCGGCGGCGATGTCTGCGCTGAGTTCCAGATCGGTGACTGCCGGTTCAGCAGTCGGCGACACCGGTTCCATTGTTCGCTCCGAACAATTGATGTCAAAGAGTTCACGTTGAACGGTCAGGACTCTACTCCTGAGGGCCACCCATACTGAGGCTATGTCCGTCGTCACCCAGCTAGCGAATGAGGTCAAACCACGACTTCGGGGGCAGTTGCACGCGGTGGCCGCGCCACTGGCCGCGGTAGCTGGAGCGATTCAGGTCGGCTTTGCCCCGACTTTGGCGGCCAAGCTGACCTCGGCGGTGTTCTGCTTCGGGTCGGTGCTGATGTTCACGGTCAGCGCGAGTTATCACACCCGCATCTGGTCCGAACGCATCCGGATCCGCCTCAAGCGGTGGGATCACGCCAACATTTTCATTCTGATCGCCTGCTCCTACACCCCCTTCGCGGTGCTGATGCTGCCGTTCTCGGCCGCTCGGAGCCTGCTGATCGTGGTCTGGACCGGAGCACTGCTCGGCGCCGGCTTCCAGATTCTCTGGGTACATGCTCCGCGCTGGCTGTACGTCCCGATCTACGTTGGGCTCGGCTGGGCCGCGCTGTTCTGGGCCGGAGATTTCCGTGCATCAAATCATCCGGCTGTGCTCGCACTGATCGTCCTCGGCGGCGTGTTCTACACCTTTGGCGCGCTCGTCTACGGCCTGAAGCGACCGGATCCGGCACCGCAGTGGTTCGGCTTCCATGAGGTGTTCCACACCATGACCATCGCCGCCTTTCTCGCCCACTACCTGGCCGTCTGGCTGCTCTTCTGAGCCGAACCGGGTTCACGGTGCAGAGTTTCCATCGCCCGGGCCAGCCCGGTCAGCCCGATCGTGAGCGCCTCCAACTCGGCCGGGGTCAGTTCACCGAGCAGGTGCGCGTGGTGCGTGCGCAGATCCTCGCCGATCCGTTCGGCCGCCGCTCGGCCGTCGTCGGACAGCCGTAGCCGGTAGAACCGCCGATTGGCCGGGTCGCGCTCGCGAACGAGCCAACCTCGGCCTTCCAGGCCGGCCGCCAGTCGGCTCACGGTGCTCTTCTCCAGACCGAGCAGGGCGGCGAGATCCTGCTGGGAGATCGTCCCCACCTCTGCGAGTTCGCCCAGGGCCATCACCTCGGACATCGTCACCCGCAGGCCGCCGTGATCGTGCGGCTCGAGGAGGCCGCTGAGCCGGACCAGGCGGCGCATTGCCCGGCGCAGGACGTCGTCCGGAAATGGCCCGCTCGCCATGGTCATGTCTGGCAACTGTGCCGCCTACTCCACTTCAAACGTTGCGTCATACAACCATAGAGGCTGTCGAACTGCACCGAAGGAAGGTTGCGGGTAGGCAGGGGTATGCCTCATATCGGTTCAACCGTTATCGACGTCGTCTTCTCGAGTGTGGCCCGGGTGCGCGGCGCGCGAGCACTGCACCCGCGTGGCGCGGTCTACGCCGGCACGGTGCACCGGCTAGGGCTGCCGCGGCTCAGCGGAGTTCGCTGGATCGATGAGCCGGGTGAGGACGCCGTCCTGGCCCGATTCTCCCGAGGTGCGGGGTTGCCGCCGCCGCTGCCGGATCTGCTCGGCCTGGCGATCCGGATGGTCTCGCCGGAGGGCGCCGTTCATGACCTCCTCCTGACCAGCGCCGGGCGCGCGCCCGGCGCGCGCCACGTGCTGCGCCCCGCGATCAATCCGCGCCGCGCGACGTACACCAGCCTGGTGCCCTTCCACACCCCATCGGGCCCGCTGCTGGTCGGTGCCTTCCCCGGGGTGCTGAGCTTCTCGCTGGAGGTTGCCTCCTACCGTGGGAGCTGGCACCGATTCGCTCACCTTGACCTTCCGGAGCCTGGATCTGAGAACGCGGTGCATCAGGACGTCGATTTCGATCCGGTGCTTCATCCCGTACCCGGTTTGCCGCAACCGGAGTGGCTCGCCCGGTTGCGGGCACCGGCATACAGCGCCTCCCGCCGCGCGCGTCATCGCTCAGCCAGCGTGAAGCTGGGCACCTGAGCGGAGGTTCTGCCAGCCGCGGTGCGGCCCGATGCACTCTGCTCCCGTCGATGAATCAGCCACCCGGATTGCGTCTACGTCAGTAGACAACCGCATTCACCGGAGGTAGATCATGAGTTCGGACGCCGAAGTAAGGGCCGCGACGACAAGCGAACGCCGCGAGTTGGCCGCTGTCCTCGGCGCGCTACCCGCAACCAGGTGGGATGAGCCGACCCTGTGCCAGGGATGGCGAGTGCGCGAGACGGTCGCCCACATCACCATGCCGTTCCGGTACTCCAGGTCGCAGTTCCTCGTCGGAATGGTGAAGGCTCGCGGTCGATTCAACCGGATGGCCGACCGGGCGGCCCGTGCCGATGCGGCCGCGCTGACACCCGAGGAACTCACCGCCAGCCTGGCGGACAACGCGACCTTCGCCTGGAAGCCTCCCGGCGGGGGATTCGTCGGTGCGTTGAGCCATGACGTGATCCATGGCCTGGATATCACTACGGCCCTCGACCTGGACCGGACGGTCGCACCGGAACGCCTGCGCTTCGTCCTGGACAGTATCAATGCCAAACAGGTCGGCTACTTCGGTGTTGACCTCGAAGGAATCGAGCTCATTGCCGACGACCTGGACTGGCGTTTCGGGTCCGGGACGGCGCTGACCGGCAAGGCCCAGGACCTGCTCCTGGTGCTCTGTGGGCGCACGCTTCCGGCTGGCCGTCTGCACGGCGAGCCGAGTGCTCGTTTCACCCGAACGAAGAACTGACCGCCGTTCACGGTTGTGTCTTGCAACTATGGCTCTTACACTGAATCGAGGGTTGCATCGTACAACTAAGGAGAGGTCATGCATCTACTTCATCGCCACACCCATCCCGCCCGGACCCACGCCAACATGTACGGCTTGGCCAGGCATCCGCAGTGGTACGAGCGGCAAGCCAGAGTTCTCGACCGGTTGCTCTACCGGCGGGTTGTGAATGATGTCGCCGCCGCCGGACTACCCACCGGATCAGTCGTGCTGGATGTTGGCACCGGGCCAGGGCGGGTGCCACGGATGATCGCCGTCGCCTGTCCAGGGCTCTCGGTGGAGGCGGTAGACCTGTCTGCCGAGATGGTCGCCCACAGCACGGAGGTCACGGCGAAGCTGAATATCGCCGAGCGGATCAGGTTTCAGGTCGCAGACGTGGCCGCCTTGCCGTTCGAGGACGACTCGGTTGACCTTGTCGTCTCCTCGATCAGCCTGCATCACTGGGCCGATCCGGCGTCCGGTTTGCGCGACGTCGTCCGGGTGCTGAGGCCCGGTGCGCAGGCCTGGATCTACGACTTCCGTGCGGCCCTGCGGAATCCGGCACGGATGACCTCGGGTCTGAACGCCGAAGTCCGGCTGGAAAGCCCTGCGGCGGGGGCGTTCTGGTTCAACCCGATCGGCCGGCTGGTGCTGCGCAAGCCGAGCTGAACCCAGGGACGCATGCTGAGATAGGGTGAATTGTCCTAGATGCGGAGTGCGGCGGAGAGGTAGTTGCGGATGTCCTACCTAGAACGGAACTATCCAGAATCGGGCTATCCAGAATCGGGCTATCCAGAACCGAGGTATCGCGGTGCGAAGGGTGAAGTCAGTGCTGCGTTGCGCCCTGCAAACACGCCGCCCGAACTAACGAATTTGCCATCCAGTCAGATGCACTATCTGGCGACGGGCGCCTCCACCGATGGCCAGTTTGGCTTGTACCGCTGGGAATTCGGTCCCGGCCGCAGTGGACCCGACCCCCACTTCCACACGTCGATCAGCGAGTCGTTCTATATTCTCTCTGGAACTGTGCGGCTGTTCAACGGGACGACGTGGATCGACGGGACCGCCGGTGATTTCCTCTACGTGCCACCCGGCGGCATTCACGGGTTCCGCAACGAATCTGGCGAGCCGGCGTCCATGCTGTTGCTGTTCACCCCGGGAGCACCTCGGGAGGAGTACTTCGAGACGCTGGTCGAGGTGGCGAACGGCCGCACGATGAGCGCCGAGGAACGGGCCGAGTTCATGCTTCGTCACGACAACCACTGGATCTGAGCACCTCGCACCCTCTCCCGCGGGACTGCCAGACTGGGACAATGAGCAGCGATGAAGTCCCAGCAACGTGGTTCGGCGCCCGGTGTGTCTTCCATCATCAAGACCCTGACGTCTTCGAGGAGCGGATCACGGTGTGGCTGGCGCGCGACGTGGACGCCGCTATCGAGCTTGCCGAGGGCGAGGCCGTGGCGTACGCAACGGTGAACGAAATCCAGTTCAACGGCTTCGTGCAGGCGTACGCGATGATCGACGAGTTGGAGTCCGGCGCTGAGGTGTTCTCGCTGGGTCGGACCAGCGACCTCTCCGAGGATGAGTACCTGACCCGGTTCTTCCACACCGGCGCCGAACGCCAGCGCGAGGCCGAGGCCGAGGCCCAAGGCTAGGGCTGTTCCTGCCGCGCCTGCGCAGATCGACCGGACGGCGATTCGCTCGCCGTTGCTCCGTTCGGGTGAGCGGGCCTATAGGCGAGTGATACTTCGCCGATCAGGTAGGTGTCGGGCGTTGCAGGCTGCGGCTCGCGGACGAAATGGGGCGGCCTTGAACACCATTGGGCGAGAGGAGCTCCCCACCTCCTCGCTGCTGCGCGGCTCGGATGATCAGCCATGCCGCGGTCGCTCGGCGGCTCGACGCCTGGCGATGATGGTGGTGGCCGCGATGGTTGCGTTCGCCGGAGCCGGTGGCCTGTTGGTGACTCAGACGCTGGATCATGCTCGTGACGTCGCC
>JANNPJ010000682.1:0-6373 GCA_031400005.1 Kineosporiaceae bacterium
CTGGAACAGGAACTCGTTGCCGGAGCGGCGAGCGGAGTCACCGGTGCAGGCTTCACCGTCCCCGAGAACGGCGAAGTCGACGCCCGCGGTGTTCAGCAGTTCGGCGATCGCCCGGGTGGTCTTCTTCTGCCGGTCCTCGTAAGCACCCGCGCAACCCACCCAGAACAGGTACTCGACCTCGCTGACGTCCTCGATGTCGGTACCAACCTGCTTCACCTCGAACGGCAGGTCCTTCGCCCAGTCCATCCGCAGCCGCGGTGACATCCCCCACGGGTTGGAGTTCTTCTCCAGGTTCTTGAACAGGCCGTTCAATTCGTTCGGGAAGGCCGACTCGATCAGCACCTGATAGCGCCGCATGTCGATGATGTGATCGACGTGCTCGATGTCCACCGGGCATTGCTCGACGCAGGCGCCACAGGTCACGCAGGACCACAGCACGTCCGGGTCGATCACGCCGCCCGCCTGCCCGTAGGCGGCGAGAAGATTGGCGGTTTCGCCGCCCTGAGCGGAATACCCGGTGTCGCCGATCAGTGGTCGTTCGGACTCCAGCCGCGCTGCTTGCAGGCCACTCGCGTCGCCCGATACGACGTCCGCAGTCGCGCCTGACCCAGACCCGGCTCTGGCGCCCGCTCCAGACCCGGCCAGTTCGGCCGCCTTGCGGGCCTCCTCGCCGGCCAGAATCCATGGTGCCTTGGCATGCGCGTGATCGCGCAGCGCCAGGATCAGCATCTTGGGCGACAGCGGCTTGTCGGTGTTCCAGGCCGGGCACTGGCTCTGGCAGCGACCGCACTCGGTGCAAGTACTGAAGTCGAGCAGGCCCTTCCAGGTGAAGTTCTCCACGACGCCGACACCGAGTGCGGCGTCCTCGTCCAGATCGTCCAGGTTCTCGAAGTCGAGTACCTGCCCCTTGACCGAGATTGGCTGGAGCGCGCCGAGGCTGGTGGTGCTGGCGGTGCTGGAGCGGGGCTTCGGGTGGCGCTTGAACCAGATGTTCGGGAAGGCCAGGAAGCGGTGCCAGGCGACACCCATTGTGGGCTGGAGACCGATCGTGATCGCCCAGGTCATCGAGATCGCGATCTTGACCATCGCGACGGCGATGATCGCGTTCTCCAGTGCACTGGTGGAAAGCCCGGTCAGGCTCGAGCCGATGAGCTGGCCGAGCGGGTAGTGCAGCGCACCCCGGTGCTCGGTGTCGAGCGCGTACTCCAGACTGCGCAGCGCGGCGATGCAGAGCAGGACGCTGAGGATGATGGCCTCGACGAAGTAGGCCTGCCAGAAGTTCGAGCCGAAGAACCGGCTGTAGCGGCCCTCGCTGCGGGGATGGTGTTTCTGCCGGATGGCGATCAACGTGACGATGCCGATGATGCCGAGCAGGGTGATGCCCTCGACCACCCACTCGTATGGCGGAAAGTGGCCGATCAGGAAGATCGTGAACTCGGGATTGACGAGCTGGCCGTAGGCGGTCACCAGGCTGAGGAAGAGCAACCCGAACGAAACCATGGTGAACCAGTGCGCGACTGCCACTACGGGCAATCGGGACATTCGGGTGTGGCCGAGGAACTCGCGCAGCAAGGTGGCGGTTCGGGCACCGGGCTGGTCGGTTCGCGTGGGGTCTGGCGTGCCGATCGTGACCACACGGTAGAAGGTCAAACCGGCTCGGGTGAGGAGGGCCACGCCGGCCAGCGTCAGCACTGTGCTCAGCGCGATAGCCACGATCTGGAGAACGCTGTTCATCGCCGGTGGTGCTCCCGTCGGCTCTATCGGGCGGTCCGGCCGGTGTTCCGGTGGACCAGGATCGGGTCAGTGTTTCAGCAGGACGACGTCGCGCAATGGCGCCGAGACGTGGGCTGTGTCATCTGCGCACAGAATCCAGGCCGCGACACTGGCCTTCCACTGTACTCGCAGGTAACTTCAGCCGCTTTTGATGGGTCCCCGGTTGGTCACTGGGGTACCCCGAGCGCGCGGTAACGGGACAGCCGGGTCGCTAGACGATGCTCCGGATCAAGGGCCAGGACGGCGAGGAGTTCCTGTTCCAGGGCGGCACCGATTCGCTGGAGGAAGGCCTCCGGCTCGTCAGCGGCGTCCGGACGTTCCGGTATCACCCGATCGACGATGCCGTTACGCATCAGGTCGACCGAGCGCACGCCCTGCGCGGCGGCCAACTCGGCCGCCCGGTCGACGGTCCGGTGCACGATCACCGAGGCGCCCTCCGGAGGTAGCGGTGACAGCCAGGCATGCTGCGCGGCCAGCACCCGGTCGGCAGGCAGCAGCGCGAGCGCGATCCCACCGGCTCCCTGGCCGAGCAGGAGGCACAGTGTCGGGGCCGGCAAGGTGGTCAGATCGGCGAGGGAACGGGCGATCTCGCCCGCCAGGCCGCCCTCCTCCGCTGCTTGGGAGAGCGCCGCCCCGGCCGTGTCGATCACCGACACCAGTGGCAGGCCGAGTTCGGCAGCCAATCGCATTCCCCGCCGGGCCTCGCGCAGCCCTGCCGGTCCCATCGGGGCGTGCGCTCCCCGCCGATCCTGGCCCAGAACGACGCAGCCGGCCTCGCCGAATCGGGCCAACGCCAGCAGGATGCCCGGATCTCGCTCACCCTGGCCGGTGCCGTTCAGCGGCACCACTGTCCGGGCCGCAACCCGTAGCAGCCCACGGACGCCGGGTCGTTCCGGACGCCGGGAGCGCGTGATTGATTCCCACGCCGGGACGTCGGGCACGGCGTCCGGGTTGGTGCCTGTTTCGTCGTCCGTGCTGGCTACGTCGTCCGGGCCCTTCTCGCTCTCGTCGTCCGGACCGGTTCGCGGCCCGGCGTCGGGCGCTGTCGCGGCGGGAGACGTTGCCCGGGTGAGAATATCGAGCGCGTCGACGGCGATCCGGCGCAGATCCTCGGGCCCGACAACGGCGTCGATAAGCCCATGCTTAAAAAGGTTTTCGGCGGTTTGGACGTTCTCCGGAAACGGCTCTCCGTGCAGCACCTGGTAGACCCGCGGGCCGAGGAAACCGAGCAGCGCGCCGGGCTCGGCGGCCGATACGTGCCCGAGCATTCCCCAGGAAGCGAGTACTCCTCCGGTGGTCGGGTGCCGGAGATAGACCAGGTACGGCAACCCGGCCGCGCGGTGCGCGGCCACTGCTGCGGAAATCTTCACCATTTGCAGGAAGGCGACCGTGCCCTCCTGCATCCGAGTGCCGCCGGAGGACGGCGAAGCGATCAGTGGCAACCGCAGCCGCCGGGCCCGCTCGGCGGCGAGCACGAACCGTTCGGCTGCCGCCACGCCGATCGATCCGGCCAAGAATCCGAAGTCACCGACGATCAGGGCAACCCTTCGACCGCCGATCGTCCCTTCCCCAGTGATCAGCGACTCGTCCAACCCGGTCCGCTCTCGGGCGGCAGCCAGTTCGGCCGCGTAGTGGTCGTTGATGGGGCCGATATCGATCACGGGGGCATCCCAGGACCGCCAGCTGCCCGGGTCCAGGGTTCGCTCGATCAACTCCCTGGCACCGGGGCGGCGTGCCGCGCGCGGCGTTTGCTGTAGGCCGGTCACAGCACTCCTTCGGACGTCGGGGCGAACCACCTCAGTTTGCCGTCCCGCGCTGCTCGCGGGGCCGGGCTCACTGTGGTCTCCGTCGCGCCCCCGGTGGCGGGTAACCGTGCATGATCGCGGGTTTGGTGGCGGGATGATCGCGCTCCGCCTGGCGGTGACTCAGCCACGCCGGTGAGCGCGGGTGCACCATGGTCGGATGGCTCTTGATTCCGGACCCGAGATCGACGCAGCGCTCCGGACGCTGGATCGGGACTTGCGGGACGCCGCGACCCACGATCGCGCCGTCCACGAAAAGGCATATTTACGAAGTGAGTTGGTCCACTACGGCACCCGGGTGCCGGACGTTCGAGCCGCCGTCCGGCGGTTGCTCCGGTCCACTCCCGACCTGGATCACGACCGGCTGAACGACCTGGTCCACCAGCTTTGGGACACCCCCGCGGATCGGCCGGTGCACGAACGCCGTTTGGCCGCAGCACTCCTACTGGCCGCCCGGCCGGATCTGATGCGCTTGGCGGACGCCGAATTATGGGAGCGGCTGATTCGCCAGTCGCGGACCTGGGCTCTGGTGGATGTGCTGGCCGGAGACGCCATCGGCCCGGCACTCGATCGATTGGGTGGTTCCGGGCCAGGTCGAGCCGATGAGACCAGCGACCCCATCGCCGGTCTGCTTGATCGCTGGGCCGGCGATGCCGATTTCTGGCTCCGGCGCAGCGCGCTGCTGGTCCATCGGCGGCCGCTGGTCGCCGGCGGCGGCAACTGGGACCGTTTTACCCGTTATGCGGACGCGATGCTGGATGAACGAGAATTCTTTATCCGAAAAGCGATCGGTTGGGTGCTTCGGGATACTTCGCGACGTCGTCCCGACCTGGTGTATGCCTGGATCCTGCCGCGAGCAGATCGTGCTTCCGGCGTTACCCTTCGCGAAGTGATCAAGTATTTGTCGGCCGAACAGGTGACAGCAATTTTGACTCGGCGGTAGGCCGATCGCCTGTTTCCGGACATCTGCGGAAAGGTCTTGCGTTAACGTCAGGCTTGCCCGAGCCGACGTTTAACCCATGGGTTCACGGCTCCGGCACAACCAGCGGCGAGATTTCGTCGGATCGATATCAAGGGGTGGGGCAGTGGCACGCGCTCGCAAGAAGATCATGATGGTTGCCGGAATCAGTCTGGCGGTGGCGATCGGTGTCACCGGTTGCGGGCAGGTGCAGAAGCTGTCCGCCAAGGACTCGGTGTCCGACGCACTGTCAAACTTCGAGTCCGCGAAGAGTGCGACCTTCACGGTTTCCCTGGACACCACGACCGCCGATGTCGCTGCGATCTCCACGGCCCAGGGCGACCCGATGTCCAAGGCTGACCAGAAGACCCTGGACCAGGTGCTGACCGGTGACGTGGTGTTCGCGGTCGAGGCGCCCGAAGGGAAGACCTTCGGCGAATCGGCGAAGGAAAGCTCCAGCAGCGCCGGCTCCTCGGACCTGCTCGGCGTGCTCGGCGACCCGGCGAAGTTGAGCGAACTGCTGAAGAAGCAGGGCTCGTTCTCGATGTCGGTACGGCTGTCCGGTGACGCTCTCGTCGAACTACGCAGCGTGGACGGCAAGATCTACGCCCGGGCGAATGCGAAGCAAATCCTGACCCTGGCCGGGGAGAACCCCGACTCGCTCGACCAGCAGCTGGCCGGTCTGCCGCCGGCGCTGGCCCCGCTGGCCAAGGCAGCCAAGGGCGAATGGGTCTCCGTTGACCTGGTCAAGGCTGCTGCCGCGGCGAAGGACAGCGGCGTGCTCGACGCCTTGCCCACCTCGGCGCCGAGTCCTTCCGTGGACGCCGCGAAACTGCAGAAACTGCTCAACAGCCTGAAGACGGCGTACCAGGACAAGGCCACCATCACCGAACTCGGTGATGGTGAACGAGGCAAGGGTTACCGGCTCGGGGCACCCGCCAAGCAGGTCGCCGAGGCGGTCTCCAACGACCTGATCGCCCTGGTCGGCAAGGAGTCCGAGGTCGAGGTGCGCAAGGCGATCGGTCAGATCCCGGACAAGACCTTCAACGTCGATCTGTGGGTCAAGGACGAGAAGCTCTCGGCCGTCTCGCTGGACATCACCCAGTTCCTGGACAAACCGGTGCCGGGTAAGAAGCTGGCGGTCGACATCGGCGTCGACGTCGACTCCGGGAAGGTGACCGCGCCGTCGGGTGCGACTGAGATCGACGTCGAGTCCCTGCTCAAGGAGTTCCCGGCCGGCTCGCTGGGCGGCGCCGGCGTCGCCCTCCCCTCCGGTAGCGACGGCTCCGGTGCCATCGGCTCGGGCGGCAAGTTGACCAAAGCGCAGCGGAAGATGCTCATGGACAGCGGGATGTCGAAGAAGCAGATCAGACAACTGATCGAGGCGCAGTCCGGCCAGTAGATCTCGTTCGCCCTTTGTAGTGCGCGACTGGCTTGCAGCGGTCTGGCCCATGTCTTCCCGCAAGATGCCCCCCTTCAGGGGTCATCCTGCGGGAACACGTGCTTACCGCCCGGACGTCCGATTTGCCTGGGTCAGGCGCGAGCTTGGATCAGGCCGTATCGTCCGCTGGTTCGCCACGGCGTGCCAGTGCCGTCCAGCGCGGTGAGCGTGGCTGCATCGAGGCCGACAACAACGTCCGACTTCAGCGTTCGCAGCGCCACCACCGGATTGGGGAAGTAGGCGGTCAGATCCGCGAAGCTTGAGGTCGCCGGCCAGTGCCGGTCGCCGACCAAGCGGCGGTAGTTCAGGTCACCCTTCATGATCGTCAGGGTGGCGGTGGCGAACTCGGCTCGCAGATCGTCCGGCAGGTCCTGGTAACCGAGCGGCGCGACCGAGAAT
>JANNPJ010000323.1:0-2353 GCA_031400005.1 Kineosporiaceae bacterium
ATCCAGGGTTTGATGTCGAGGCGCTGCGCCGCATAAATGCTGTCGAACCGCTTCAGCAGGCGAGGAGTCCCCTTGGCCACCACGCTCCAGGCGACCCCGGCAACAGGGTCGCGGTGATCGGCTTCAATCGCGACGAGGTCAGCGATCACCGATTCCACCAGCTTGGTGCCTTCGGCAGTCCGGAAGACAAGGTCGGTCCGGTCCACGACGAAATTGATCGGAAAGACGTCGAGGTCCCCCGCGGCAGCAACCGCGAGCCGACCGAAACCAGCTTCGGTAAGCAGTTTCCAGCATTCTTGCTCATCGAGGTGTTCGACGGCCCCGGAACGGTCGATGTCTGGCTCTGGGAGCCCCGATTCGTGGAAATCATTCATTTTCTCATCCGACACCCCGGCACTCATCAGGAACAGGGACCAAAGACCCGGCGCCGAATCGACCAGCGACAGTCAGATGGCCCAGTACGGCAGCAACACGCCTCGACAGAGGGGGTCTTTAGACCCTTTCGGGTCCGCTCGGCGTTACCGACCATGGAGGTGTGGAGCATGATTCCGATCACCTGGAGTTGGATTGCGATGACGCAGCTGAGCACACCTCGGGGGACCACGTATGTATACGAGTTCAGCGAGGGTGCTGCCGAACTCAATGATCTCTTGGGTGGCAAGGGCGCAAACCTGGCTGAGATGACCCGGATCGGTTTGCCGGTGCCTGCGGGATTCATCATCACCACGACCGCGTGCCAGTCCTACCTGGCGACGGGAACGGCTCCGGAGTCACTCGAGAGTGAGATCTGCTCGCATCTGGCGGCTCTGGCGAACCGGACGGCACGCACGCTCGGTGACGCGAACGACCCACTGCTGGTGTCGGTCCGTTCCGGGGCCAAATTCTCTATGCCCGGGATGATGGAGACCGTCCTGGACATCGGTCTCAACGATGCCAGCGTGCACGGGCTCGCGGCGGTCAGTGGAGACGAGGTCTTCGCCTGGGATTCCTACCGCCGGCTGATCCAGATGTTCGCCAAGACGGTGTTCGGCATCCCCGGTGCAGAATTGGATGCCGTGCTCGCCACCGCCCGGCGGCGCGCGGGGGTGGTGTCGGACCCCGAACTGCCGGCCGAGAGCCTGCGTCAGGTGATCGACGAGTTCAAGCAGATCGTCCGCCACCACACCGGGCACGGCTTTCCGCAGGACCCGCAGGAGCAACTGCTCGCCGCGATCCACGCGGTGTTCCGGTCGTGGAACTCCGAACGGGCCATCGCCTATCGCCACCAGGAGCAGATCCCCAGCGATCTGGGTACCGCGGTGACGGTGATGGCCATGGTTTACGGCAACCTCGGCGCCGACTCCGGCACCGGCGTTGCCTTCACCCGCGACCCAGCAACCGGTGAGCGCGGCGTCTATGGGGATTACCTCAGCGACGCCCAGGGCGAGGACGTCGTCGCCGGCGGCAGCAACACCATGGCGCTGACCGAACTTCAACGCCTCGACCAGAAGAGCTTCGACGAGTTGATGGCGAACATGGACACCCTGGAGCAGCACTACCGGGACCTGTGCGACATCGAGTTCACTGTCGAACGAGGCAAGCTCTGGATGCTCCAGACCCGGGTCGGAAAGCGCACCGCAGCAGCCGCTTTCGTGATCGCCTGCCAATTGGTCGACGAGGGCGTCATCACCCTCGATGAGGCGCTGGCCCGGGTGACCGGCGCCCAGTTGTCCCAGCTGATGTTTCCTTCCTTCGCGCCGTCGGAGAAGGACGAGGTGATCGCGACCGGGGTGGCCGCCTCACCCGGTGCCGCGGTAGGAGCCATCGTCCTGGATTCAGTCCAGGCTCAGGCGGCGACCGGCCCGGTGATCCTGGTCCGCCGGGAAACCACACCGGACGACCTGCCGGGCATGATCGCCGCGCAAGCCGTCCTCACCAGCCGCGGAGGCAAGACCTCTCATGCCGCAGTCGTCGCCCGGGGAATGGGCAAACCCTGCGTCTGCGGTGCCGACGCCCTCACCATCGACGAAGAAACCCGAACAGTCACGATCGGCGATCTGATCCTCTCCGAAGGAGACATCATCTCCGTGGACGGCGCCAGCGGCCAAGTCTACGCCGGTGAGGTGGCGGTGCAGCCCTCCCCCGTCGTCCAATACTTCGACACCGGCCGGATCCCCGCCGAAAACCCTCTGATCACCGCGGTCGACCGAATACTCCGACACGCCGACCAGGTCCGCACACTCGGGGTGCAGGCGAACGCCGACACCGGTGAGGACGCCGCCCGGGCCCGCCGCTTCGGTGCCGCCGGCATCGGACTCTGCCGCACCGAGCACATGTTCCTCGGCGAACGCCGCCCTCTCATCGAGGCACTGGT
>JANNPJ010000337.1:0-11393 GCA_031400005.1 Kineosporiaceae bacterium
CTCCAGGGTGGCCTTCAGCAGCGGGCGCAGGTCCATGCCCTCGCCAACGACCAGGTCGACGGCTACCGCCAGGCGATCGGCGTGCACCGTGACCTTCACCAGGTTCAGCGCTCCGGTGACGGCGTTCGCGGCGCGCAGCCGGGTCAGTTCGTCACCCGCCAGCGAGTCGTCGAGCAACCACTGGCCGAAGACCCGCATCATCGGCGGCTCGGTGTCCAGGCATCGGACGAAGAGCATCTGCTCCTGCAGCCGGATGGCGACGTCACCGTCCTCATCGATGCTCGGCTGCATCGACTCATCGATCAGCGCATCAAGCACACGGCCGCGCAGCGGGTGCTCGTCCGGCGGCGGGGGGAACGACGGGAGAGCGGTCGGATCGGTCATGCGCCAAACCTAGCGTTCCGGTTCTTTCTCTCACCCCTCGACCGTCTCCTCCGCCTCGGGGAGCGAATCCGAGATCCTAGGTAGGTGGGGTGCCGAACCACCGACGAG
The DNA here is from genome assembly GCA_031400005.1 of Kineosporiaceae bacterium. Lineage (GTDB taxonomy): Bacteria > Actinomycetota > Actinomycetes > Actinomycetales > Kineosporiaceae > JANNPJ01. The sequence continues at coordinate 493 of JANNPJ010000337.1, forward strand.
CCGATGCGGCAGACTGCCTGAATGGTCGCGCCGTCGCATCCCCATCCGCTCGGCGTTCACCTCCGCGAAGGTGGCGTCGAGGTGGCGGTCCTAGCCGCACATGCCGACCGGGTTCAGCTCTGCCTGCTTGATCCCCGGCCGGGCGGCGGGTGGGTCGAGCAGCGGATCGACCTGCCGCGGAAAACGCATGGCGTCTGGCACGGTTTCCTGCCCGGGATCGGTGCCGATCAGCGGTACGGCCTGCGCGTGCACGGTGAGTGGAGCCCGCGCCGCGGCCTGCGGCACAACCCGGCCAAGTTGCTCCTCGATCCGTACGCGCGGGCGGTCGTCCCACCGTCAGCGTTGCGTCCGGAGTTGTTCGGTCATCCGGTCGACGAGGACCTGCAAGGCAACCCGCGGGTGCCCGATCACCGCGACTCAATGCCGTACGCGGCCCATGGCATCGTGATTCCGGACCGGCCGCTGGATCCGTCCGGCGAGCCCTTCGGATCGACCCGGCCGCGGACACCGTGGTCAGACACGGTGATCTACGAGGCGCACCTGCGTGGACTGACCCGCCGACTGCCAGAGCTGCCGAAACACCTGCGCGGAACCTATGCCGGGCTCGCCCATCCGGTGACGATCGAGTACCTGACCGGGCTCGGCGTCACCGCCGTCGAACTGCTGCCGGTGCACACCTCGGTTCCGGAGACCCACCTGGCCCGGCGCGGTCTGCCGAACTACTGGGGGTACAGCACACTCGGCTTCTTTGCTCCGCATCTGCCCTACGCCGCGGCGGACAACGCGGCCGATGCGGTGATCGAGTTCCATGCCATGGTGCAGGCGCTCCATGCGGCTGGTCTGGAAGTGCTGCTGGACGTCGTCTACAACCACACCGCCGAAAGCGGGACGTCGGGCCCGATGTTGTCGTTCCGCGGCCTGGACGCCGCCACCTATTACCGGCTGGACAACGACGGTCGCGACATCGACTTCACCGGCTGCGGAAACAGCCTGGACGCCACCCATTTTCGGGTCGTGCAGCTGGTTCTGGACTCGCTTCGGTACTGGGTGGAGGCGATGGACATCGACGGCTTCCGCTTCGACCTGGCCCCCACCCTGGCCCGCGGCCGGCACGAGTACCACCCCGACCACCCGATGCTTGTCGCGATGCGCGCCGATCCGGTGCTGGCCGGCGTCAAACTCATCGCCGAGCCATGGGATGTTGGCCCGGACGGTTGGCGGACCGGCCAGTTCCCGGCGCCCTTCACCGAGTGGAACGACCGGTTCAGGGACGACGTCCGCGACTTTTGGCTCTCCGGCGCGGCCCGCGCGGCGGCCGGCGAGAGTTCCGGAGGCCTGCGTGACCTCGGGACCAGGATCGCCGGATCGGTGGACACCTTCGCCGCCGACCGAGGCCCGCTGGCCTCGGTCAACTTCATCACCGCGCATGACGGTTTCACCCTGCACGACCTGACCGCCTATAACGTCAAGCACAACCAGGACAACGGCGAGGACAACCGGGACGGCACGGACAACAACCGCAGCTGGAATCACGGGCCAGAAGGCCCGACAAATGACGCCGGGATTCTCGCCGGACGCCGGCGGACGATCCGCAACCTGCTCGCCACCTTGCTGTTCTCCGCTGGGGTGCCGATGCTGGTGGCGGGTGACGAGTTCGGCCGCAGTCAGAACGGCAACAACAACCCGTACAGCCAGGACAACGAGATCTCCTGGCTGGACTGGCAATTGCGACCCTGGCAGGAAGACCTGCTGGCGACCACCCGCTACCTGATCTCGCTTCGCCGGCGGTTCCCCATCCTCGGCTCGGACCGGTTCTTCGCCGGCCGCCCGCCGGAGGGCCTGATCGGTGGGCTCAAAGACCTCACCTGGTTCGCTCCGGACGGCACGGAAATGTCCCCTCGACACTGGGAGGACGGCGGATTGCGGATGCTCCAGGTACTGTTCGCCGACCCCGCCCTGGGCATGTCCGCCGACCCGACCGTAGCTACGTTCGCCGATCGCCGGGCGCCCACCGACCCCACCCTGCGTTCGCCCACCGACCCGACCGTGCGTTCGTCCGCCGGCTCGGCCCTCAGTACCACTACGCCGGACCCCGACAGGGGCGGCTCGCTCTTGATGGTGATTGCCGGCGCGGCCTACCGCGCGGACGTCGTCCTGCCGATCGCCGCATCGATCACTGGGTACGAATTGCTCTGGAACAGCTCCGAAGCCCGGCCACCCTCGAAACGGCAGCGCCTCCTCGCCCCCCGCAGCCGAGTCTCACTCGCCCCAGACTCCCTGCATCTCTACCGCGCCCGCTAACCCCACACGGGCCACAGTTTTCAAGATCCCGAAGGATAATCGGCCACCCATGATCCTCCCCGTCACCCTGCCCGCGGGCGCTGTTCTGCGTCCGCTCGAACCCGGTGATGCGCCGGCGCTGCTCGATGCGTACCTGCGCAACCGGGCGCATCTGCGTCGCTTCGACCCGGTCCGGCCGGACGAATTCTGGACGCTTGCGGGCCAGCAACGCCGCCTCGACGTGGCGCTTCAGCAGCAAGCGGCAGGCGCGCAGCTGGCCACGGTGCTGCTGCGCGAAAGCCAGATCCTCGGGTGCGCAACGCTGAACACCGTCGTGCGGGGTGCACTATGCAGTGCTGCCCTGGGTTACTGGGTGGACGCCGAGGTGCTGAGGCAGGGTCTGGCCAGCGCCACCGTCGACGCGCTGTGCCGACTGGCCGACCAAGAGCTTGGCCTGCACCGCGTTTCGGCCAGCACATCCCCGATGAACCTTGCGTCGCAAGGGGTGCTGGCGAAGAATGGCTTCGAGAAATTCGGGCGCGCGCCCAGGTACCTGTACATCAACGGCAGCTGGGAAGACTCCCTGCTCTTTCAACGAATCCTCAACGACCGCCCGGCCGTCTCGAGCTGAAACCGCCGACAGGCCGTTCCGCTCAACAGGAGTTACCGTGACACTCATGGCCGCGGCGCACAATCTGATTGCCGAGGTGACATAGGGCCTCGAAGGAGATGTGCCTGATGACAAACACCGTTCGGACGGCCACGGAGGAGGAGCCTGAGTCGGCGAAGAACCCGCCGCTTCTGGGCTCTGGCATGCTCTTCCTTTTCCTTGCACTGGTCAGCTGTTTCACCGCCTGGGGTGTCGCACAGGACCTGACCACGCCGATGGTGGCGGGCTTCAAGCGGATTTTCGACATGAGCACGTTCCAGGCATCCCTGGTGCAGCTGGCCTACTTCGGCGCGTACTTCCTGCTCGCGCTTCCCGCGGCCTTCATCAACCAGCGCTTCGGCTACAAGACCGGCGTCCTCACCGGGCTCGGACTGGCCGCGATCGGCGCGTTCGCGTTCTATCCGGCCAGCAAGATCATGACCTACGAGGCGTTTCTGGTGGCCCTGTTCGCGATGGCGGCCGGCTGCTCGATCCTGGAGACGTCAGCGAACCCGTACGTCATGTCGCTCGGCCCGGAGGAGACGGCAACCCGGCGCTTGAACCTCGCCCAGTCGTTCAACCCGCTCGGCACCATCATCGGCGTCGTCCTTGCCTCCACCCTGATCTTCCCCAAACTCGCCGATCCAGTGGATATCTCGTCACTGACCGAAGCCGAGCTGCACACCATCCGGGCGGGCGAGCTCGGTGCCGTGATGGGTCCCTACCTCGGTTTGGCTTGCGTGCTGATCGCCATCGCCGTCGTGATCGCCATCCAGAAGGCGCCGCCGATCATCGAGGAATTCCCCGACGCCGGCCCGATCGAGGGCGGGAACGGTGCGCTGTTCCGGATTCTCTGGCGGAACAAGCGCTACCGATACGGCGTCATCGCGCAGTTCGCCAACGTCGCGGCGCAGGTGTGCACCTGGACCTTCATGATCCTTTACGTTCAGCAAGCGCTCGGTGGCAGCCTGGAGAAAGGCGGTCTCTACCTGACGATCAGCCTTGTGGTCTTCCTCATCTCGCGGTTCCTGATGACCTGGGTGATCGGCCGGATCCGCGCGACAAAGGTGCTCGCCGCACTCGCCGCGCTGGCGGTTGTGCTGTGCATATTCGCCATGGCGAGCCCGAATCGCGCCGGCGTTGTTGCCGTGGTCGCGTTGTCCTTCTGCCTATCCCTGATGTTCCCGACCATCTACGGCGTCGCCCTCAAGGGTCTCGGTCCGGCGACGAAGTTCGGTGCTGCCGGGTTGGTGATGGCGATCGTCGGCGGCGCGATCCTGCCCCTCGTGCAGGGCGTTGTGGTGGACGCGACCAGCCCGGCGATCTCGTTCATCGTCCCCGCCGCCTGCTTCGCCGTCGTCGGGCTCTACGCGCTCTACGACCTGCGGGCCGCCCCGAACGCCATCCCTGGCCGCGATGTCACCACGGCAGGGAGCCAGCCATGATCGGCCAACGGACCCGGCGCGGCCGGTTCGGCATCACCGGGGTCACTGGGGTCGCCGCCACCCTGGCAGCAACCCTCGCGCTGACGGTGAGCGCCTGCGGCTCGCAGGACCCGACCAGCGCCAGCACGGACACCAATCGACTCGAGGTGGTGTCGTGGTGGACCTCGGGATCCGAGGCGCGCGCGTTGGACACGCTCTTCGCCGCCTTCCGCCAGACGAATCCGGACGTCACCTCGGTGAACGGCGCGGTCGCGGGAGGTGCCGGAGCCAAGGCGATCGTGAGTCTGGCAAAGCGGCTGCAACAGGACAACCCACCGGACGTCTGGCAGACCTTTGCCGGCAAGTCGGTGCAGGGCTACGCCGAGCGTGGCGTCGTCCGTGATCTCACCTCGGTCTTCGACGCCGGTGGATTACGGACGACGATGCAGCCAGTGATCCTGAACTCCATGCTGCGCGACGGCAAGCCGTACGGAATGCCGACGGGGGCGCATCGCAGCAACGTGCTGTGGTTCAACCTGGCAGTCCTGGAGAAGGCCGGCGTCACTGCGCCATCGGCCGGCTACTCGCTGACCGCTTTCCTCGATGATCTGGAGAAGGTCAAGGCCTCCGGCGCGGTGCCGCTGTGCCTGGGCGGCAAGGATCCGTTCACCACGGTCGAACTCTTCGAGAACACCCTGCTCAGCACGATCGGGATCGCCGGCTGGCAGGACATGACCAATGACAACTTCAACTGGCGCAGCGACCGACTGAAGACGGCCCTGACACGGTTCGGAGACCTGCTCGGCTACACCGACCCCGATGCCCAGAGCTTAAGCTGGGACCAGGCCACAAAGAAGCTGTCGACCGGTGGTTGCGCGTTCGAGTCGATGAACGACTCAGCCTACGGCGAACTCGTCGCCGCCGGTGCCCGGGAGGGTGAAGACTTCGGGGCAACGGCCTTCCCCGGCACTGCTGACAGCTTCCTTGCGGTCGTCGACGTCTTCGTTGCCGCGACGAAGGCGAAGAACGCCAAGAACGCGCTCGGGTTTGTCGGCAGCCTCAACCAGTCGAACACGCAACTCGCCTTCAACAAGGCGAAAGGGTCCGTGCCGGTGGTGCGGAACGTGGACGTATCGTCGCTGCCGACGTATCAGCAGGATTCCTCGAAGAGCCTCTGGTCCCTGCCGGTCCTGCTGTCGGTCGCTCATGGCGAGGCGATGAGCCCCAAGTTCCAAGAGGGATTTTACAGTGCGGTTTCCACATACATCCGCACTCGGGAACCGGACACCTTCGTTGATGATCTCGAGGATGCGGTCTCCAGGGACCAGATCCCGCCACGCTGACGCCGGAACTGCGGTTGCTCGTCGGAATCCGGGAAAAGAAAGTTGCCCGACGACAAAGCCATAGCGCTGCCGCATCCGTACCAGGAGTGACCGCGAGCGTTTGATCTCCGGCGATCCTGTTAAGGCCAAGCCGTGGAAAGGCGACGATGTCCAACAGACGAACGACCGCACACTGGCAGGCCGATCTAGCCTTGGCCCAATTAACATCCCGCGTCGGCGCTGCTGCCTCGCCGCCGCCGCCTCCTTTGGCGGTCGATGATGTCGCGACACACCTTCGTGAATGCGGGGTGGTCGTGCATCACGCGGCACAGATGCCGACTCCCCGCGACGGCAGGCAAGTTGTGGTGATCTTCTTGGACGGCGATCTGGACCAGGTCGATTTAGCCCGTCAGTCCGCAAGGCGCCTCCCCGGCGTCCTTGATGTCATCTTCTCCGGCTACAACCGGGCGGTCATGTACGTGATCGCCAGCCCGGCCTATTCCGAATACCCTGCTACTGCAACGCATCCCCATCCTGGACGGTCGACGAACTCACCGCTGCGAACCCGGTCGGGCAGAGCCGAATAACCCCCTTTCGCCCCTGCCGCCTTGTGCGAGCGGGCCCTATTCTGGCCAAATGCGGATTGATCTTGTCGCCCTCGTGGTCGATGACTACGACCAGGCCATCGAATTCTTTGTCGATGTTCTTGACTTCGACCTCGTGGAGGACTCGTCGGCCCTGACGAACGACGGTCGCCCGAAGCGATGGGTAGTCGTCCGGCCGCCTGGGGCCCAGACCGGACTGTTGCTCGCCCGCGCCGACGGTGATCAGCAGAGTTCGGTTGTCGGGAATCAAGTGGCCGGACGGGTCGGGTTCTTCCTTTGGATGGATGACTTCGACGCCGCGTACCGGCGAATGATTTATCGCGGCGTTAAATTCGTGACTAGTCCTCGGACCGAAACTTATGGTCAAGTTGCCGTGTTCCTTGACATTGCCGGAAACCGATGGGATCTCCTCGGTCCAAGGGAAGGGGTCACGTGATGCCAGTTCAGAAACTGCCCGAAGGTACCCGCGGCGCGAGCGCACCGCCACGCCTCTTCGCAAAGCTGATCATGCCGCTGATGACCCGAATGCATCGACGCATTGCCCGCCATCCGGCCTGGTATCACAACATCGTGGCGCACCCCGATGACGTCTGGGTGGAGGTCTCCGGGGTCAAGAATCGGGTCCAGGTCGAGCAGTTGGAGGGCGAGTCGCGGGACCGGGCATGGGAGCTGGTCACGGGACAGGCCCCGCGCTTCAGGAGCTACCAGGCAAAGACCGACCGGCAGCTCCCGGTGCTCCGGCTCACGTCGCTGCCCTGACTCCTCGCGATTACTCTCGGTCTGGGGCTTGATCCGAGGAATCTGGCTCAGCCCTGGTCAGAAACGGCTGCCGCCCCCTTTACTTAGGTATGCGTCACCGATGTCGAACAGGGAGTGATATCCCGAAGTCTCACGGATCTCCGTCGTGCAGGGGTGTCTCACCGAGCTAGACCGAGGGAGAAAGCAGGGACCAGTGGCCCATAGCCCAGAACCTCAGGAGCCCCGACCGAGCGTTCCGCTGCGGATCTGGCGGATCGTCGTCGTCATCCTGCTGGTGCTCGCTCTTCTCCTCGTCCTCGCCTATTGCCTTGCGACGGTGGACGACGACGAAGGCACGGCGTCCCCTGCGGATGGCCCCTCAGCCACCTCGTCTCTGCCCCCGCCGACGGCAACCGGGACCGATCCGGGAGCAGGGACCGATACCGGAGGAGGGACCGGTCCTGACGCAGGGACGGCCACCACGACATGGTCCGCCACCGCCCAGGGTGGAACCGTCCCCGGCAATGGCACGACCAAACCGGAAGCGACCGGTAGCCAGTCCACCGGCACCGGAGCGACAAGCGCCAAGGTGACCAGCACCAACACCAGCACGAGCACGAAGCAGCCGAGGAGTACGGCAACCCGCGACGCCGCAGCACCGCGGGCGGCGCCGAACACCGGCGGTGGCAGCGCCGCCGGGGCTCCGAACCTGGGCATGGTGCTGACCGGGACCCTGCTCCTGTCGTTCTCGATCGGGTTAGGGCTGTTCACGGTCCGGCGGTGGCGGAGTGCCTGGTGACAACGCCGCGGGCGGTGAGTGCCTGGCGGGAGTACTGGGACCCGGAATCGGAGGTTCTGATCCTGACCATGGCCTCCGCCATCCTGGCCGGCATCGGAATCGCCTTGATCATGATGGGCGCCATGCCGGCCAGCACTCCGGCCTCGACGACTGCATTGGCGGGCGCTGGAACGGACGCCGGAGCCGGGTCCGCTGCCGTCGCGGGACCGGGGACCGGAGCCCTACCGGGGACTGGGACGCAGGAACCGGCCGGTAAGCGATCCAAAGCCGACGCTAAGCGGAACCCCCAGCTGGGCCCCTCCGTTCCGCGCACCCTTGACATTCCCGCGATCGGCGTCCACACAGCAGTGATGTCGCTGGGCCTGCAGGCGGACGGAACGATCGAGGTTCCGCCGTTGAAGCGGGACGCTCCGGCCGGTTGGTACAAGAACCTCTCCACCCCCGGCGAGCCAGGCCCGGCAGTCATCCTCGGCCACGTCGATTCGGCCAAGGACGGTCCGGCCGTGTTCTATCGACTCAAGGAACTTCGGCCAGGTGATCGGCTCTCGGTCGGTCGCGCAGACGGCCGCACCGCCCACTTCGTGGTCCGGTCCGTCGCCCGGTACCCGAAGAAGGACTTCCCGACGGCGGCCGTGTACGGGCCGCGCCCCGGTGCCGAGTTGCGCTTGGTGACCTGTGGCGGCAGCTTCGATGCCCTCCGCGGCCACTACCGGGACAACATCGTCGTCTACGCCCGGATGACCGGCAGCTCGCGAACCAAACCCCACACCCCCGCTACCGGCCAACTCGTAGCCGGTAGCCCGTAGCCGGTAGCCTCAGCAGCCGCGCTCACCAGTCTCGCGGAGCACGCGTTCTGGGTCTTCGGCTTGCCGTTCCTGGTTCTGCACTACCGAATCGGGCGAAAGCCCGTGATTGATGACGCCGCCGCCAGCGAATAGCCGGTTGCCAAGCCACCCCCGAAGCAACACAGTTGCACTTATGGTCATCAAGCAGATCGCGGCGGTCCGAGCTACGTGCTCGCCGGCTGCCGCTTCATGCTGACCTGAACCACACCAACCCCAGCATCGGCCGACCGGCGACGGTCTCATCGCCGATGCCTGCCGCCGAGCGCGACGGGGGTTGCCAATGGCTGTCGTCCGGACGTCCGTGCCCAATTCGGACAAGGACAACCACCATGGATTCGCAGCTGATTCGTTCCCGCTTCACCGACTTCTACCGCCAGCGCGGCCACAGCCTCATCGTGGGCAGCTCACTGCTACCACCGGAGGGGGACGGCGTCTTGTTCACCACCTCCGGCATGCATTCCCTCACGCCCTACCTGCAGGGCAGACCGCATCCGCAGGGCAAGCGACTGGTCAACGTCCAACGCTGCTTGCGCACCACCGATCTGGAGGAGGTTGGTGACGATACCCATCTGACCGTCTTCCAGATGCTCGGCAGTTGGTCGTTGGGAGATTACCCGCACGATCAAAGCCTGCGCTGGGGTTATGAATTGCTCTGTGATGGGCTCGGCGTCGATCCCTCGCGGGTGTACGTCACCGTCTTCGGCGGCGACAGCCAGGTCGGGCTCGACCAGGAGTCCCTGCAGGTCTGGGACGATCTCGAGGTCCCGGTCGAGCTGACCGTCGAGGACAACTGGTGGTCGAACGGCCCGACCGGCCCGTGCGGCCCGGATTCGGAGATCTTCCTGTGGACCGGCTCCGGCTCCCCCACCGGCACCCCGAGCACCGACGGCCGCTGGGTCGAGGGATGGAACCACGTATCGATGCGCTATTTGCGGCAGGACGACGGTTCCCTGCATCCGTTGGTGCACCGAAATGTGGACACCGGCATGGGTCTGGAGCGGATCAGCATGCTGCTGCAGGGCCAGCGCTCGGTGTACGAAACCGACCTTCTGGAACCGTGGATTCGGGAGACAACGAGGCTATGGTCGCTACCCCAGCGGGACCAGCGCATCGTTGTCGACCACCTGCGCTCCAGCCTCGTCCTGCTCGGAGACGGCATCCTGCCGTCGAACAAGGGCCGCGGGTACGTTCTGCGGCGGCTGCTGCGTCGCGTCCTGACCATCCTGTGGGACGTCGACACCTCACCCACCCTGGTTGACCTGCCACCGGAACTGTTCGAACTCACCGCTCACCAGTTCGATCTCGACACCGATCGCTCGCTGTGGCGGGATCATATGGTGCTGGAAGAGAATAGGTTCCGAACCCTGCTGCAGCGCGGCCGCTCCATCGTTCGGCAACGGCTACGCAACCGTCGGCCGACCGAAGACGACCTGCTGTTCCTCCAAGACACCCACGGCCTCCCCCGCGATCTGGTGCTCACCCTCTTGACGCAGTCGGGCCTGGAAGGCAGTCAGTAGTGCTTTGTGAGGTTGGGGCGAGTTGGTGGCATAGCAGGCAGGACCCGCGCCAGGTCGCGATGAGGTACGCAGACTCCGCGTGCCTTCCGGGTGCCCAGTCAGCCGAATGGCTGATCCAGGCTTCGCGAGGACGGCGTTCTGGCTGATGTGAGGCGGGTAGCCAGGCCCCGAGGCTGTCGGTATGACATCGACGACAGCAGCGGTAACGCCGGTACCGGTACGGGGAGCCCTTGTTCTCCAGGGGTGCGGACTGCGCAAAAACTACGGCAACACAACCGCCCTGGACGGGGTGGACCTGGAGATCAAAGCTGGCGATTCGATCGCGATCATGGGACCCTCCGGGTCGGGCAAGACGACGCTCATGCAGGTGCTTGCGGGGATCATCACCCCCGACAGCGGGGTGGTACGGCTGCGCGGCGAAGACGTGCAGGGGCTGTCGGCGGAGCGGCGGGCGAAGCTGCGGCGCACCGAGTACGGGTTCGTCTTTCAGTCCGGTCAGCTGCTCGCGGAGCTGACCGCGGTGGAGAACGTCGCCCTGCCGCTGATGGTTGCCGGGATCAGCCGAAAACAGGCGGTGGCGCAGGCCGGCGCCTGGTTCGCGCCGCTCGGTCTCGACGGATGTGAGCAGCAGCGGCCCGGTGAGCTGTCCGGTGGGCAGATGGAGCGGGTCGCGATCGCCCGGGCTCTCGTCACCCGCCCGGGCATCGTCTTCGCCGACGAGC
>JANNPJ010000363.1:0-15038 GCA_031400005.1 Kineosporiaceae bacterium
TGTCTCGACGTGGACATCGCCGCCACGTCGCTCACCAACACCTTCCCGATCCGCCGGCTCGACACCACAATCTGGTGATCATGCGTGCGAACCCTGGCCGGAGGTGAAGGGAAGCGTCGCTTTCGCTGGGTAAGCCGGTGCGGCCCTGGGCGTGCTGTCACGCAGGTCCGATCTGTGTCAGCCTTGGCTGGGCTCGTCGCCTGTTGGGAGGGCTTCTCGCACTGTCGTGGACAAAGGCAACGTGGTGGGCGAAGCCCCGGCATCGAAGGAGCTCTTCTCGTGCGTTCGTTCGTCACCACCATCTTCGTGCGCCTCACCTGGGCGCTCACCATCGCCGCTCTGCTGGCGTTCAGTGCCTCGGCGGGACTCTTCGATCTCTCCCGACCGGCTCAGGCAGCCACCGCGGCCCTGTCGTCTCCCGCTGGTCAGCGCCTGGCGACGGACTTCATCGCTGATCAGTTGCTGGTAGCGGTGCCCGGGCTCAGCGAGAAGAAGGCGCATGACTTGGCAACCAAGGTGGCCGCCGATCCCGGCACCCTGGTGGCGCTGAAGCAGGCCAACCTGAAGTCGGCGTCGGCGCCGAAGGACCGGGCCGCACTGCTGGATGTGGTGGCCTCCCGGCTGAAGGAGAGCAATCCCAAGGTTGCTGCCACCACCGAGAAGTACGCCGACCAGGTCCGGGCCGCCGCCGCTTCTGGTCAGGCGGATCTGGACAGTGGCGTGCTGTCGGAGCCTCCATCGCCGATCGGTGGGATTCTGAAACGGGTGCAGCAGTTCACCGGCAGTACGACAAACGTGTCAGCGGTGATGTCGGACTTGAAGGCGAAACTGGCGCACACTGCTCGCGTCCTGGCCGGTCTGGCGATCCTCACGGCGCTGGGCGCGTTGGTGGTCGCGCCGTCCCGGCCCCGGGTCGTGCGTTCGTTCGGCTGGATGTTCATCAGCATCTCGCTGATCCCAGCGGCCATCGGGTGGCTGGTGCCGGATCTGGTGCTGGCGCGGATGTCGTCCGACTGGGCTCAGGCGCTCGCGGTAGGCCTGCGGGTCGGCGGTAGCCGCCTGATCGGGCTGTTTGTCGGGCTCCTGGGTGCCGGCGTGGTTCTGTTGGTCCTGGGCGCTTTCGGCTCCCGCATCGGATCTCTGCTCACACCGACGCGGACACCGGGGGAGCGTACGCCGCGCCCGAGTGCGTCGTTCCCTCCGGCCGGTCGGCCCCAGGAGGCAGCAAGGCCACCTCATAGCGGGCAGCCCTTTCCGGAGGAAATCGCCATCACGAGGCCGATGGAAACGGTCCACTACGACGACCCGGGCTACGCCACTCCTCCGTACCCGCAGTCACAGCAGCAGCCGCCGTTCCCCGGCGGCCCATATCCGGACCACGGCCGCTACGGCGAGCAGCCCACCGAGCAGGAGCAATACGGGCCTCCCAGAGACGGCAGCGATCGCTGGCGCTGACGCGCGGCCGGGCGCTAGCATCTTCGCGGAATGACACGGTCCGCAAGGAAGGCACCTCATGTCGTTCACCGATGAGGAAATCGCGTACTTGCGATCGCAGCCAATCGCCCGGCTCGCGACTCTTTGCCCGGACGAGCAGCCCGATGTGATCCCGATCGCCTTCGAATTCGACGGAACATTCTTCTGGGTCGGAGGTTCCGGCGATACCGTCCTGGACACCCGGAAGTTCCGCAACGTTCAGGCCGGAAACCAAAAGGTTGCCCTGGTGGTCGACGACATGGTGTCCTTCGACCCGTTCATCGCTCGTTCGATCCGGATCTACGGGTATGCCGAAGCGCCCTTTGAACGAGTGGGGATTGTCGGTCCGAGCATCTGCATGCGTATCACCCCAACCATCTCCTGGAGCTGGAACATGGCGGGTGAAGCCGTCGGCAGCACCTGGTACGAACCGAGACGGGTGACCCACCAGGTGCCAGCTGACAAGGCAGTCAGGTAGTTCAGTCCGGGTCGAGAGAGCTGAATTGGATGGCGGCAAGCCGCCAAGTGCCATCGAGTTGTACCCAGACCTGGCTGACTCGGGTCCATAGATCCATCGGGTTGCCTTGCCAGACAGCAGTACTGTGCTGAATGGCGACGGCGATGGCGGTTCGGTCATAGGTCCGCACGGTCAGATCCGTCAGATCCACGCTCAGGTAGCGGAATTCGTCATGGCGGTCAATCCATTGGGCCTTGTCCAGGACATACCCGCGTTCGCCGATCGACGTGAAATCCTCGGTCAGCAGGCCTGCGAGTTGATCACGGCGCCCGTGGAGCTCAGCCTGATGGAACTCGGACATCACCTGCATGATCTCGTTCATCATGGCCATCTTGCCAGGCAACCGTGATCACCGGGTCCGCGGTGTGGCACTGAGGGCAGGGATGGCGCTCGCCGCCACGGCGAGAGCCGCGGAGACGGCGACAACGCCGGTCAGTGTCGGCCAGGGCAGGACCAGATCCACTGGCGCCTTGATCTGTTCGCTGAGTCCGTGCCGGACGCTCAGCAGAGCGACGAACGAGACGACACCGCCCAGCAGCGCCCCGATGGCGACCACGAACGTGGCTTCGGCAGCGGCCGTCCCAGCTACCTGCCAGCGGGTAGCACCGGTCAGCCGGAGCACGCGGAAGTCTGGTCTGCGCCCAGTAGCAGCCATCAGCAAGGTGTTTGCGACGGCGATCGCGCCGTACCCGGCGGAGACGGCGATCAGCAGGAGAGTGAAGGTCCAGACCAGACGGTCCTCCTCGCGGTCGGCCTCGGCGGCATACCTGTCGACGTCCACCACCCGAGCACCGGAGTCAGGCCGCGGCGCGACCGGTCCTTCGGCCAGGATCGCCGAGGTGAGTGCGGACGGGTCGTGGGTTCGCACCGCCGTCCTGGACAGCAGGAGGTTGGCCGGTGTCGACCCGTCGGGCACGACAGCGGCGGCCCGCAGCGTGGCGGACTCACCGTCGGCGAAGGTGACCGCAAGGGTCTTGCCCTCGCGCCACCCCAGCTGTCGGGCCCCGGTGTCGGTGAGTACGACCGCATCCGGATCCCGCAGGAGTGCCAGCTTTTGCCTGAGTACCGGCGGCAGATTCGTTGCCGTGCCGAGGACAGCGGGTTCGACGCCGACAGCCTCGATCGGTTCGCTGCCGCGCAAGTACAGGGTGGTCGGCAACAGGGCCGCTCCCGGGGTGGCGGTCACCACGGCATCGGTCAAGCCAGGTGTCCGGTACGGCGTCACGACCGAGCCCACAGCCAGGGCCGCCGAGCGCCGCGCCGTGTAGGCGTCCGCGGAGGTCTGCACCAGGCCGGAGATCATGACGGCGAAGCCGACCGTGAGCAGCACGGGGGCCGCACACCCAGCGGTCCGGCGAGCTGCGGTGCGGGCATTCTCGCGGACGAGAATCCCGGTGGCGCCACGTCCCAGGGTGAACGGCCAGCACAGCAGCACCGCCAGCGGCGGGACGACGACCGGGGCGAGCACAGCAGCGGCCACAATCAATGCCATCGCGCTGTAGAGCGTGTAGGCCCCGGCGTTCTCTGCGTTGCTCGCGGTGGCGATCTGGGTGGTCAGGGCACAACCGATGACGGCGCAGAGCGCTCCGACGACCCACCGGGTCCGGCTCATCGGCTGGGACTCGACCGTTGCTTCCCGCAGTGCCTCCAGGGGACGGACCCGGGACCCGCGTCGTGCCGCCGTCCAGACGCCGAGCAGGGCGACGACCGGGCCCATGGTGAAAGCTACTGCGAGCGGCCAGATGAGGAAGCGGACCTGGTACGTCGCCGGTTCCATGCCCGCCTCGATCAGGAGGTCCCCGACCGAAGGCGCCAGCGCTGCGCCGAGGGCCACGCCAACCAAGGCAGCGGCCGCACCCACGGAAATCGCCTCGCGGTAAAGCATTCGGCGCACCTGCTGCGGCGTGGCGCCGACCAACCGCAGCAGCGCGAGGTCGCGGCGGCGGCGGGTGACATTGAAGGCAAACGTGGAGGCGACCACGAAAATCGCGGCGAAACCGGCCAGGGTGGAGACCCCGGTGAGCATCTGCATGCCGATCCAGCGGGTCCGCGCGTCAGCGCGAGGCTCCAAGGCGGATCGATCGTCACCGGTGAGCACCTCCCCGCGATCACCGACGACGGTGCGGGTGGCGGTCGCGATCCGCGCGAGGTCGGCGCCGGGTCGCAGCACGAGCCCAATCGCCCGAACTCCTGGAGCCAGGCGCGCCGCCTCGGCGTCGGCGAGGTACACGCCCGGCCCGGCCGCGACGCCGGACAGCGTGTACCTGGCCGGTCCGGTTGCGGTCAGCAGCGTGACTGCGGATCCCACCGGCAGGCCCAGAGCACGGTCGAGGACTACCTGTCCGTCGCGTCGGGGTGGGACACCGGCGGTGATGCGGACGCCGCCGAGCGCGGCGCTCGACCAACCGTGCGCTTCATCCGTGCCGGTCAGCGGGCGCCCACCGATCACCGGCTGGGCGTAACCGGTTCGGTCCGGGACCGCGGCCGTTACGCCTGGGACGGCGGCGAGCCGGTCTGCGAGCTCGGTGGCTTCGCGGGACGACCAGGGCCGCGTCTCGGGGAACGGGTCGGCGACCGTGGTGACCGTGGGGCTCTGCACCACGACGGCCGCTGCGGCGATCCGGTCGGGCACGGAGGGCCGCGCAGAGGCCAGCAGCAGGGTGCTGAGCGCGACGACGGCGACTCCGATCACCACGGCGACGAACGCGCCGATCAGGCCACTCCAATGACGACGCTCGGTCAGCACGACTCCTCCAGCTTGGTCATCCGGCCGGCGATCAGCTGCGGGTCGGCGTCGCGCAGGTCATCCACGATCCGGCCGTCCGCCAGGAACAGCACCCGGTCGGCGAAGGCAGCGGCCACGGGGTCGTGCGTGACCATGGCGATCGTCTGAGCGTGCTGGTCGACCACGGTCCGCAGCAGGTTCAGGACCTGCCGGGACGTGACGGTGTCCAGAGCGCCGGTTGGTTCATCGGCAAAAAGCACCGCCGGCTTGCTGATCAGGGCCCGGGCGATGGCCACCCGCTGCTGCTCACCACCGGACAGTTGGCCGGGACGATGGCGCAGCCGTTCTCCCAGCCCTACGGCCTCCAGCGCGGCGGTGACGTCGCCGACTCCGGGCCGCCGACCGGCCAGTCGCAGCGGGAGCGCCACGTTCTGTTCGGCGGTGAGCGCGGAGACCAGGTTTAACTCCTGGAAGACGAAACCGATGCGGTCGCGTCGCAGTTTGGTCAGCGCTGTCTCGCCCAGCTCAGCCAGCACGATGCCGTCGATGGTAACCGTGCCGGCCGCCGGTCGGTCCAGGCCCGCCGCGCAGTGCAGCAACGTCGACTTGCCGGAACCGGAAGGTCCCATCACCGCGGTGAAGGTGGCCCGTTCGAACTCGACCGACACCGCGTCCAGAGCGATCACTTGCTGATGGCCGGACCCGTACACGGCTCGAACCTCTGACAGGGCAAGGGTTGTCGTTGTCATGGCGACAACGCTGCCGTCATCAGGCCGCCGGCACATCGGCTCCCGGACTGCACCTGAGCATCACCCTTGCGCCGGAAGCGGTCGCAGTCGCAGTGGTCGCCGTCATCCTGAGGGCTGCATCCTGGAGGATGACGAGGTGCCCAAGAAAACCGGCACTGGGCAGACGCCAACCGGCCCGATGCCCGATACCGTCGAGGACGTGTCGTCGTTACTCGCACCCCGGCCCCTTCTGGGGCGGTTCTTTTGGGGATGTCGATTGCGCACCGCGGACCTGGTCGCCGTGGACCTCGTGTTGGCCCTGACGCTGTCGGCGATCTCCGGGTACGCCGCACTGGAGGACAGGTCGACCGGAGTGCACGAACCAGGATGGGTTTCCGTCGTGACCGGCGTCCTGCTGGCTGCGCCACTGGCGATCCGGCGGCTGCGGCCGTTGACCGTCCTGGCGGCCATTATCAGCGTGTCGACCGCGGCGCTGCTGTCCGGTGTCATCCCTGACTACGCTCCCGTGCCGGCCTTCGCCGCCATCGGGTGTGCGCTGTACACCGTCGGCGTCCAAAGCCCGCGCACGGTGTCCGTGCTGGCGCTCGTCGGTTCGCTAGCCACGGTGACCGCCGTGCTGGTCGGCATCAACGTCACCGGTCGGGGTGACGACAGTGGTCCCGCGGAGACCGGTTTCGTCGGCTCCCTCGTGTTGGCGGCCTGGGCCCTTGGGCAGGCGGCGCGCGAACGTCGCGCGCACGCGGCGCGGACCGCCCAGTATCAGATTCGGCAGGCTGTCATCGATGAGCGGCTGCGGATTGCGCGAGAGATGCACGACATCGTCGCCCACACCATGACCCTGATCGCGGTGAAGGCAGCCGTCGGCAACCACGTCGCCGAGGCCAACCCGCAGGAGGCCCGCGAAGCTCTGCAGGTCATCGAAACCACCAGCCGCCGTGCTCTTGTGGAGATCAGGCGGGCGCTGGGCATCCAGCGCGGCGACACCGCGTACACCCCTGCTCCAGACCTCACCGACCTCGCCGCGCTGACCGATCAAGCCGCCGCCGGCGGCGTCCACCTCGACCTCACCGTGACCGGCGACGGTGACCTGCCGCAGGACGTCCGGCTTGCGGTGTATCGCATCGTGCAGGAGTCCCTGACCAACGTGATCCAGCATGCCGCACCCGCCCGTTGTCAAGCCGTCGTCGCCATCGACACCGCAGAGATTCGGATCGACGTCACTGACGATGGACGACGCCCAGCGACCTCGGCCGTCGGCGGCCACGGTCTGATCGGTATGCGCGAGCGAGTCAGTATGTACGGCGGTCAATTCGCCGCTGGCCCAGGCCCGGACGGTGGATTCCAGGTCAGCGCGCGACTGCCCTACACTCCGCAGACATGATTCGGGTACTGATCGCCGACGACCAGGCCTTGCTCCGCGGGAGTTTTCGGGTCCTGGTCGACCTCGAACCCGATCTCACCACGGTCGCCGAGGCCGGAACCGGCCAGGAAGCGCTGGCACTCGCCCGCCAACACCACCCGCACGTCGTCCTAATGGACGTCCGGATGCCGGTGATGGACGGCATCGAAGCCACCCGGCAGATCTGCGACGACCCGCAGACCAGGGACACCAAAGTGCTTATCCTGACGACGTTCGACCTCGACGAGTACGTCTACGGGGCCTTGCGTGCCGGTGCCAGCGGGTTCCTGCTCAAGGACACACCTCCGACCGATCTGCTCGCTGCCATCCGAGTGATCGCTACCGGTGAGGCCCTGCTCGCGCCCAGCGTCACCCGCAGGCTGATCGCCGAATTCGCTCGCCGCCCGCACCTCGGACGGCCGGCATTGCCTGGTCTGGACGCCGTCACCGGCCGCGAACGCGAGATCCTCACCCTGATCGCGCGTGGCCTGTCCAATGCAGAGATCGCCGAACACCTCACCATCAGCCCGGCCACCGTCAAGTCACACGTCGGCCGGCTCTTGACGAAACTGGACGCCCGCGACCGCGCCCAACTCGTCATCATCGCCTACGAGACCGCACTGGTCTCCCCAGCACCCCGCACCAGGACGCCAGACTCACCGTACTGACGACCTGGGAAGCAGCCACATTGCCTGACCGAGGTGGCTGAGTGAAGCCAATGTCTGGTGCGAATCGTCGGTGAACGGCGCCGTGGTGCCTGGAGCCGCTGCATGCTCAGCGAAAGCTTCGCGCCCAGCCCTGAAGCAAACAGGTACCCTCTGCTGTGTTGCATCTGTCAATAGGCGCAGGGTCGAGGGGACGATTGCCGGCGCCGTTGATGCCAACCTGGTTAGGGAGGGACACCAATGCTTCGAGGTATCGCCAAGGTCCGTGTCGGGGTGCGTGACCAAGAACGTGCCAAACGGTTCTGGGTAGAGACGATGCGCTGCGACGTCGTCCAGGACGAGACGTACGGTGACGAGCGATGGCTGGAGGTTCGACTCCCTGACGGTGTCGTACTCGTGCTGGAGCGAGCTGAGGGGCCGGATGCTGCTGCGTCGCCAGGACAACCGAACACACCGGTCTTCTTCTCCTGCGACGATGTGGACGCGACCTGGCGCGATCTGGCTGCACGCGGCGTCGTCTTCGCGCAGGAGCCAATGGACATGCCGTTCGGGCGTTG
Source organism: Kineosporiaceae bacterium (assembly GCA_031400005.1). Lineage (GTDB taxonomy): Bacteria > Actinomycetota > Actinomycetes > Actinomycetales > Kineosporiaceae > JANNPJ01. The sequence continues at coordinate 8,086 of JANNPJ010000363.1, forward strand.
GGCGCTGATGGAAGACACCGAAAGTAACCGCTTCCCCCTCCTCGCAGTGCGTTGATTCCGGAAACACCTCGCGGCTGGTGACCTCTGCATACTCACCACCGCATCGGACCTGCCGCCGCAAAGCCTTCAGGTCGGGTCTGAAAGCGCCGAGGTGGGGTGGTGGACAAGACGGGGTTCCTGCAGGGGGCCATTACCCGGGCCCGGCGGGCAGTCGCGGTGGCGGCGGTGCTGTTGCTCGTGGTCCTGGGTCTGAGTAGCGTGCTGGTTCTGCGCGGTGAGGCTCAGCAACGTGAGGCGCTGGCCTCTCGGTTCGATACCCGCCTGGCTACCGCAGCGAGCTTCATTGAGGCGTACCTCGTCGACGTCTTCCAGCGGGAAAAGGCCCTCAGTACGCGAGTCTTCACCGGTTCCGTGGGCGGGGACGAATTCGCCAGAACGGCCGCAGAGCACGGATTCTCCGCCGCGGTGCTGCTGGACGCCAACGGTCGGTTGTTGGCCTCCCAACCAGCGAATCCGGACCTGATCGGCAGCGACTTGGGCCGTAAGTACACCCATCTTCGGTCGGCGGTCTCCGGCGCACCAGCGGTCTCCGGTGTCGTGCCTTCCGCAGTTTCCGGAACCCCCGTGATCGGGTTCGCCGTGCCTTTCCCGAGTCCGCAAGGCCAGCGGGTGTTCAGCGGCGCGTACGCCGTGAAAGCGACTCCGATCGCAGTTTTCCTGCCCACCGCGACACCGTTTCGCAGCGCCCAGAACCTGATCATCGATGACAGCGGTCTGATCGTGGCCAGCAGCGAGACCGACGACATCGGCCGGCCGCTGAGCCAGGCACACCCGGTTCTGGCCGGCATCAAGTCCACCAGTTACCTCGGAACCGGCGACCAGCGTCAGTACGTCAGTCGCGGTCTCATCCCGGGCACCACCTGGACCCTGGTGTTCACCGTCCGAACCGACGAACTGTTTGCCCCATTGAACACCAGCAGTCGGTGGATCCCCTGGCTGGCGCTGGCGGCGTTCGCCGCGACCGCGCTGAGTGCCCTGGCCGGGGCATACCCGTTCCTCGCTCAGCGCGCCAGATTGGTCGACAGCGAAGCACGCCGCAGAGCGATCCTGGATACCGCTGGTGACGGGTTCGTCAGCATGGATCAGGACGGGCGGATCAGTGAATGGAACACTGCGGCAGCCGCCCTGCTGGGCTGGAATGCCAGCGAAGTGCTCGGCCAGGACCTGGCCCAGCTGATCATCCCGGCGCCGCAACGTCAGGCCCACTGCGAGGCTGTCCAACGCTTCCTGACCACTGGGCTCACCGCCCTGCCCGCCACTCCCGTGCGTGTTCAGGCCCTGCATCGCGACGGCACCCAGCGCGACGTCGAGTTCACCCTCTCGCGGATGCGCTGGGAACGCGGGTGGCAGTTCCACGCGTTCCTGCGCGACATCAGCGACCGGATCGAGCACGAAGCCCAGCTGCAGACCATCGCTTTGACTGACCCGCTGACCGGACTCGCCAACCGCCGAGCCGCGCTGGCCCGGCTGGAGCAAGCCTTAGCCCGCGGCGGGCGCCACGACAGCCCGGTGGCGGTCCTCTACATCGACGTCAACCAGTTCAAGACCGTGAACGACACCTACGGACACGCAGCCGGCGACGCCGTCTTGATCGGGATCAGCGAACGGCTGCGCGCGACCTTCCGCACCGAGGACACCATGGCCCGCCTCGGTGGCGACGAATTCCTGGTGATCTGCGAAGACCTCGCCCACCCCACCGACGCCCAGATCCTCACCGAACGCACCCGCGCAGCCCTCGCGCAGCCCTACTCGATCTCCGGGCGGGTGCTGAATGTCACCGCCAGCGTCGGCCTGGCTCTCAGTGACAGCACCAGCACCGCTGAAACCCTCCTGAACCAGGCTGACCAGCAGATGTACACCGCCAAAGCCACCCACAAGACGTTCGCCGAGATGACCGGCCCATCCGCGCCACATCCCTGAGTCAGACGCAGGTCTGACTGACTGACGAAGTCGAAGGGCTAGTTCGGCCCGGTGTTTTCGTCAGTCCATAGGGCGTCTTGAGTGGGTGCCGGAGTGGTGGTCCGGGAAGCTGGTTGCCTGCTGGCTCGGATTCCGAGGGGGTCGCTGCGGGAATGAAGTCGGCGGGCGATCCACCAGGTCGCCACCGCATCTGCGCTGGGGCGATCCGCCGGCACACCGTAACCCTTTCCTAGCCGGGCGGTTTCCTCGGCGATCAGCACCGCAAGACCTTCCAGCGCGACGAGTTCGGTGTCCGAGAGCGCCCGGATCGATTCGTAGCCTTGGAGGAGTTCGGTGGCTTTTCGCGCGTGGAACCGTACCCGGCCTCCGCCTCCGGCGCCGAACAGCCCGGTGACGATCAGTTTGGCCAGGTCGAAGACGGGTGGCGCGAACATCACCTTGTCGAAGTCGATGAACCCGAAACCACCGTTCTGAGTGCCGACGATGTTGCCCCAGTGCAGGTCGCCGTGGATCGGTTGGGTGGCGACCTGGCGAGATGGGAGGGACTGCCCGGCGTAGATCCGATCGCGCCAGAGGTCGCGTGCCACAGACCAGGCAGGCACCTGCTGGGCCGGTGGCGACGCCGGATGTCGTTCAAAGGTGAGGGGGCGGTCGGTGAAGTCCTGGGCCGACGCGGCCATGGACCGATGCAGACGGGCCAGCTGCCGCCCCAGTAAACGCATGTCGGCATTCACCGGAGTGCCGATCCCGATCCAGGTGCACACCTGCACCGTCCACATCCGCCCCGCGGTCGCCAACTGCGCCAACTGGAGGGTCCGGGGACACTCGACGTCCCGTACGTCCTCCATCAGCGCGCCGATCCGCCGCAGAAGGGCGAACGGTTTGGGGGTCAGCCGCAGCGCCACAGCAGGCCCTTCCCGGTGCGAGGTTCCCTTCCAGACCGTGGCCTGCGTCGTCCCTTTGACCTGAATGAAGGTGTACCCCGCCAGGTCAGCGCCCGCAGCGCGAAGGCTCGCGAGAGCTTTGCTCAGCAGATCATCCGCACCGGAACTCATGCGGGTTCTCCTCCCCGACAGGCACCACGACCCGAGGATGATCCATTCGATCAGACCCCACGAGGTTCTGCTGGGGGACCGGTTCGGGCTTGGTGTCCGCTTGTACCGACTTTCCACTGTTTCATGATCCGACCACTTCGGGAGTCGTCCGTTCGCTCGTCCCGAGAGTTTCCACCTGTCCGGAGCCCGCCGGTCCGGTGCCGTTGCCGGTGGCGGTACGGCTGAATGGGGGGCTGGGGAGTGTCCTGGCGGCGAGAGGCTCTCCTGATCGGGCGGGGGCTGCCGATAGATCATCAAGCACCTCATGATCCGGAGGTGCTTTCCCTCGAGCACGATCCGGGTGATGACATGGTCCAGGTCACGCAGTACCTGACCGCCGCGGTGTTCGTGATACTCACGGGCGTGGTCTGCTTTCGCTGGCTCCGGGGCAGGGGAGCGGCCGGAACGCTGGGCTGGGCGGCGGCAACCTTCGGCTCATTCGCCGCCCTGCTGATCGTCGGGTTGATCACCCCGGAGCAGGGCTCCTCCAGCCCGGGATGGGCATGGGTGACCAAGGCGACGATTACCTTGCTCGTGCTGTTTCCCTGGCTGCTGTTCCGATTCGCCGGCGGGTTCCGCCGCCCTTCGGTGTGGTTTCGCCGGATGGCACTGCAACTCACCACGGTGGTGGTGGCGTGGGGATGGTTCCTGCCAGACCTCACAGGTGCTCAGGCCGAGGCTGTCCCGGCTGTCGTCGTGGCCTACATCTGGGCGTTGATGTTTCAGTGGGGGGCGCTGCTGGTGTGGGTCGGTGTCCAACTGTGGCAGGCCGGAGGGCACGAGCCGCCGCTGGCTCGCAAGCGAGTGCGCCTGCTCGCGGTCGCTGCGGTCATTCTCACGGCCGATCTGCTGATCGCGATCGTGGTGCCCGCAGCGGAAGCCACGTGGCTGACGGTGTTCACCCAGGTCCTCGCGCTGGCCAGCGGGATCCTGTTCTACGCCGGTCTGGTGCCGCCGCGGTGGCTACGTAGCATCTGGCGGCGTTCTGCCGACAGCATCTGGGAGCAGGCCGTTCACGGTGTCGTCTCCGCAGCGGATCTGACCGCCCTACGAGCGGTCCTGCTACCTGCGGCCCTCGCTCTGGTCGGCGGAAGCCGCGCGACGATCATCACCCCTGACGGCGGTTACGACCTGGTCCCCGGCGGCGTCGTCGAGGTCGCTCGTCCGCCCGATGACGCCGATATGGACGAGGTCGTGGCGGGTGCCCGGGTGTCGGCCGCAGTCGGTGCCGACACGCTCGTGGTGTGGGCGAGCCCATTCGCGGTGTTCTTCGGTGAGGAGGAGCGCCGCCTCCTGGAGCTGCTTGGCGGCTTCGCCAACCTTGCAGCACAACGCCTGGAATTGACCGAGCGGATGGCGCGGGCCGCCGATCAGCGCCTGCGTGACACCCGCGCGACGGCTGAGGCCGTTCTCGAATCCGCAGGTGAAGCGATCATCACCTTCGATGGCGCAGGCCGGGTGATCTCGGCGAACCCGGCTGCGGAGCGGCTGTTCCTGGAACCGGATTCTCGGCTGAAGGGCCACTCGCTCGAGGATCTGTTCTCCGGCATCGGGGAAGGCCTGGTCGAGGCCGGCGCGGCGGACGACGGTGCGGACGGGTCGGTGCGACTACAGGCCCGAGCCTGTACCACGGAGGGGAACGAGGTGCCGGTGGACATCACCCTGACGCAGGTGGCGCTGGAGGGACACCGGCTGCAGATCTGCGTGGCCCGTGATGTCAGCGAGCGGCAACTGGCCGCTGAGCAGCTTGCCCAGCGCGCGGACGATCTGGCCCGATCCAATGCCGAACTGCAGCAGTTCGCTTATGTCGCCTCCCACGATCTGCAGGAGCCGCTGCGCAAGGTGACCGCCTACGTGAACGTCCTAGCCGTCGACTACGTCGATCAGTTTGACGATCAGGCCCGTGAGTACATGCATTTCGTCACCGATGGAGCGCAGCGGATGCGTTCCCTGATCGAAGACCTGCTGGCCGTCTCGCGAGTGCGGGTGGATCGGATGCAGGTTGAGGACTGCGACACTGCCGCGATCGTGACGGCGATCCGCGAGGACTTCGAGGTCGCTATCGCCGAGGCGGGTGCGACAGTCACCGTGGGCACCCTCCCAGTCGTACCGGGAGACGCCACGCACCTGCGCCAGGTGCTCCAGAATTTGATCTCCAACGCGTTGAAGTACCGTGGCGAAGCACCACTGAGGATCGACATCCGCGCTGAGGCCGAGCCGCACGGTTGGCTGTTCACGGTGCAAGACAATGGAATCGGCTTCAAACAGGAATACGCCGAGCAGATCTTCGGCATGTTCCAAAGACTCGTGAGCCGCCGCAAGTACGACGGCACGGGCATCGGATTAGCCATTGTTGCCAAAGCGATTCAGAACCACGGGGGGCAGATCTGGGCCACCTCACAGCCGGGCGGCCCGACCGTCTTCTCCTTCCGGCTACCTGCCACCATCCCCGCTCGCCCTTCGGCTACGACGGCTGCGCCAACCCGGACCCCGGTCTCTGCCTCGGCTGGGGACGGGCCGCTCGCCACGGAACTCGTGACAACGGGAGCTCCTCGATGATCCAGAACACCGTTGCCGGCCGACTGGCAAAGATTCTGCTGGTCGAGGACGACCCCGCCGATGCCCTGCTGATGCGCCGGGCCCTCGCGCAGAGTCGGCTCTCGCTGAATCTCACCTGGGTCGAAGACGGCGAGGAGGCTCTGGAGTACCTGCGCGATCCAGTGCGCAGCGGCGCCGGGCGCCCCGACCTGGTCCTGCTCGACTTGAACATGCCGAAGAAGAGCGGTCACGTCGTCCTGGCCGAGATCCGCCAGGACCCGAAACTCACGGATCTGCCCGTGGTCATCCTGACTACTTCGCAGGCCGAGGAGGACGTCGCCCGCAGCTACGCCCTGCACGCCAACGCCTACATCGCCAAACCCGTAGGCCTACCGGGATTCCTCAAGGTGGTCGAGTCCATCGACGGGTTCTGGTTTTCCGTCGTGGTCCTGCCCGAACACCGAAAGACCAGGTGAACCAGGGTGATTGACGCCCGACCCACCGAGACCCGGATGCTCCTGGAAACCTGCCGGATTCTGCTTGTCGAGGACGATGAAGGAGACGCCGGGCTGGTCACCTGGGCGCTCAAACGTCAAGCCGAATTTCCTTACGTCCTCAGGCATGTGGAAACCCTCGAAGGTTGCATGGAGGCCTGCCGGCGGCAGGAGTACGACGTCATCCTGCTCGACCTGACCCTGCCAGGATCCAGCCGCCTGAATACCGTCACGACGGTCACCCACTCCGTCACCACGCCCGTCGTCGTCTTCACCGGCCTCGATGACAAACAGACCGCGCTCGAAGCCGTCCAAGCCGGAGCGCAGGACTACCTGGTGAAACAGAACGTCAACCCGCACGAGATCTGCCGCTCCATCCGCTACGCCATGGAACGCAAACAGGCCCGTGATTTCCTGGTCCGCTTGCGCGAGGACTTCCTCACCCACGTTTCGCACGAATTCCGTACACCCCTGACCGCCGCCGCGGGCGCCATCGAGATGCTTCACGACAGACTGGACGCCGATACTCATCCGGTCGAGGCGAAACTGATCGCGATGGCCGCCAGCAACCTGCTGTTGCTGCGGGCCATGGTCGGTGACCTTGTCGACACCACCATGGTGACCACCGGAAAACTGTTCATGCACATGCGCCCCAGCACTGTCGCAGACCTCGTCACGCCCTTGATAGCGGCGATGACACCCACCGCTGTCCGCCACGGACTGCACCTGAGCAGCCAATTGAACACCGACACCGCGGTCCAGGCCGACCCCGAACGGGTCACCCAGGTCCTGACCAATCTCATCAGCAACGCTATCAAGTTCACCCCCGCGGGCGGCCAGATCAACG
>JANNPJ010000367.1:0-4774 GCA_031400005.1 Kineosporiaceae bacterium
CGAGGAAGCCGCGGGGAAACCCGTCGACAACTCCGGCTGCGCTGGCCAGGCTCCCGGCCGTGCCGGCGACCGCTGACAGGACGGCGACACCGAGGGCGGCTCCGACTTCGTGCCCGGTCATGAGGAAACCGGAGGCCATACAGGCGTACTGCGGCGGGATGCCCGCCATCGCGGTCACGGAGACCGGGACGAAGACCATGCCGCTGGGTCGCCCTCGGGCTTCTGGTGTCCGCCCAGTTCGTCGTGATGCTCGACACCTCGATCGTCAACGTGGAGTTGCCCTCCATCCAGGCAGACCTTCGGCTCAGCCCCACCGCCGTCACCTGGGTCATCAACGCGTACGTCCTGGCGTTCGGTGGCCTGCTGCTCCTCTCCGGACGGGTCGCAGATCTTTTCGGACGGCGCCGCATGTTCGTCACAGGCTCAACGCTGTTCACGGTCGGCACCCTGCTGGCGGCGTTCGCGGACAGCCAAGGGCTCCTGGTCGCGGGCCGCATCGTCCAGGGGGTCGGTGCTGCGGCACTTAGCCCTGCGGCGATGTCGCTGCTGCTGGTGACCTTTCCTGGTCCCCAGCGGGCCAAGGCCATGAGCATCTGGGGCGCTGCCTCAACGCTCGGAGGAGCGACCGGTGTCATGGCCGGGGGATTACTCGTCGGCTCCTTCGGCTGGTCGTCGGTCTTCTTCGTCACGGTGCCGATCTCGGTCGCCGCAATCGTCATGGCCCGGGCCGTGTTTGACGAAGATACGCATGGTGCACGACGCAGATTCGACGGATTTGGCGCGGCGACCATCACCGGCGCCGTCCTCGCCCTGGTTCATGGCGCCCTCGGTGTCGCCGACCGAGGTTGGACGTCCCCGCCCGTCGTCACGAGCCTTGCCGGGTCCGCCGTCCTGATGGCGGTCTTCGTGATCATCGAGCGCCACACCGCAGACCCCCTCGTGCCGCTCGAGCTCTTCCGTTCGCGGACCTTATCCACCGGTGTCGCCCTCGCGGTCCTCGGCGGAGCCGCCCGCGCGTCCACATTCGTGCTGGTCGCTCTCTACCTCCAACAAGCACTGGCCATGGCCCCGCAGCAAGCCGGACTGGCCATGGTCCCCACGTCGCTGACCGGATTCGCCGTCTCGCTCGCACTCCCGCCGCGAATCCTGCGCGCCGTCGGCCCGCAGCGCACCCTTGTCAGCGGCCTCGTGGTCCTCGCCGCCGGTCACCTGTGGCTGGCGAACGCACCGCTAGCAGCCGGATACCTCATCGCAGTCCTACCCGGGCTACTGTTCGTCGCCATCGGCGTCGCCCTCAGCTTCACGCCCACGACCATGGTCATTGCTTCAGCCATGCCCCAGTCGCACGCCGGTCTCGCGTCCGGCCTCGCCGGCTCGACGACCCAGGTGGGCGCCGCGCTCGGCACTGCCACGTTCATGGCAATCGGCATCTCGGTCACAGCCCCAGGCACCGGCATGCTCGACACCACCGGGTTCTCGGCCGCGTTCACCGCGGCGGCGGTCGTCGCACTCGCGACCGCGGTTCTCGGGACCACCATCACTCGGGAAGCGACAACCGCCGTTCAATGACGACGCCGTCAGCCAAGATTCACTGTTCTCCCCCGGTTTCTCCCTCCCGAGCCGCCTTCGCCTTCGCCGCCCGCCGGCGCCGGCGCCGGGCCCCGGCCTCCAGTTCCTGCTGGGCCTGGACCAGTTGCTGCCGGTCAAGGTCGCGCCCTGAGCGCTCGGCGGCCAGCTCGGCCTGCGTTCGCGACGCCTGCGCTCGCAGGTCCGCCAGCTGATCACGAAGGCGATCGGTCTGCGCGGCCTGAGCCGCCGCCGTAGAGACCGCGGCCGCCAGCTCGGCCTGCAGATCCGCCGATCGCGCCTGCACCGCGGCGACCTGCTCACGCAACCGGTCACCGTCCTGCCTGGTCAGCCGTTCCACCACCTCGATCCGGGCCAGCAGGGCCCGGGTCTCGCCCTCGGCCCGCTCCTGATCCTGGCGGGCACCGGCGAGCTGGGCGGTGAGCTGCACGGCGGCCGCCAGGGACTGCTCGATTTCCGCGCGCAGCTGCCGGTTCTGTGCGATCAGCCCGTCGGCCGCGTTCTGGGCGCCAACCCGGGCGGCCTCGGCCTGGCCACGGCTGCGCTCGTGCACGGCGACCTGCTCCCAGGCGGCGGTCCGGATCTGCTCGGCCTCCTGACGGGCGCGTTCGGCCTCTTTCACCGCGTTGTCCCTGGCCTGCCGGTCCTGCCTGGCCGTGGCCAGCGCCTGACGGCGGTCCTGCTCGGCGGCCTCGGCGCTCTCCCGGGCAAGGGCCGCCTCGGCCACCGCTGCCGCCGCCTCCTGCTCGGCCTCCCGGACCCGGCCCAGCGCTCCGGCCTCGGCCTCATCGAAACGAGCAATCAGCTCGCTCAGCTGAGCTGCCAGCTGCCGCGCACTCGGCAGGAAGGTCTCCCCGGCGGTCCGGGCCAGCGACAACGGGTCGGCGACCGCGGCGACGTCACGAGCCCGGCGCTGGCGGGACGCGGCATCGGCGTGCGCCTTCCCGCAGTACTGCGGACGTCGGCCGCCCTTGGGTCGACCGTTCTCGTCCAGTGCCCGGACTGGCAGAGGGACGTCGCACCCCGCCAGCGCACAGACGTCCTCCGGCGGACTCTCTGGGCTGCCAGCAACCGGGCTGCCCGCACCTGTGCCCGGTCCGTCCGTGCTCGGCCCGCTGACCTGCGCGAACTCACCGTCCACCATGTTCTGCCTCTCTGCTGACGTCGTCCATCATTTTTCGCGTAACCGCGTCGCGTAATTAATATCACGACAGTGTTACGCGAAACTGCACCGACTGAATGATGCAGTGATAATAACTGTTATGACTGCACTGCCTGTCTCTGGTTCCGCGGACCACGCGGCCACCTCTGATCCCGCCCGGACGGCGACCACGACGCCCGGCGAGAGGTCGAAAAAAGAGGCCCCCCTCACCAGCGGACCACACGCGACGATCGTCAGACCCCCATCGACCGTGCTCGACGACGGGTTGAAAAAAGAGGCCCCCCTCGCCGCGCTCGCCGCCGCGGCGGATCCGGCGATCAGCGGCAGTGATCTTCGGACCCTGCTGCGCGCCGCCGTGGCCGACCTGCCCGCGCTACCGGAAGTCGATCCGCTGGACCGGTACGGCGTCCGGAATCTGACCATGCTCTGGCTGGAGGCGGACAAGTCGGATCACACGCGGCGGGCGTACTACGCGGACCTGGCCGACTGGTTGTCCTGGTGCCTGCGCACCGGGGTGGATCCGTTGCTCGCGCGCCGCGCGGACGTCGACGCCTGGAAGGGGACGTTCACCGTGACAGGTGCCGATGGCACGCTCCGCCCGGCCGCCGCGGCCACCGCCGCCCGGCGGCTGGCCGGGGTGTCCAGCTGGTACCGCTATCTGGTGTCGAACGAGGTTGCGGACCGAAATCCGCTGGACGCCGTCCGCCGCCCTCGCACCGGCGACAATCCGCCGCTGCCCGCGCTCGATCGCGAGTCCACCGTGCAACTGCTGACGCATGCGATGGACCGGGCGTGGCGCAACGGCAGCGAGGCATCCTGGCGGGACGCGGCCGTCGTCCATCTGCTGTTCCACACCGGCCTGCGGGTCTCGGCACTGACCAGCGCGCAGGTGCCCGATCTGGACCGGGACGGGCGACACGTCATCCTGCGGTTCTGGAAGAAGGGCCGCACCCGCGACTTCGTCCCGCTCTCCCCCGCGGCCCTGCTGCCGCTGCGGCACTATCTCGATGTCCGGGCTCGCCGGGTCGGGGTGCTGGCGACCGCTCTCACCGGGCCGCTGCTGGCCACCGCACCCCAGCCGAAACATCCCACGCAGCCAGGTGGTTCGGCGCTGACCCAGCGCGACGTCTGGCGGACGCTGCGGACCCTGGCCACGCAGGCCGGGATCGAGCAGGCGGACTCGATCACCCCGCACACCGCCCGCCGGACGGCCGGCACCTTGCTACTGGCGCACGGTGTTCCGGTGCAAATGGTGGCCGACCTGCTGGGTCACCGGGATATCCGGATCACCCGGGACCGGTACGACGCCCACCGGCACAAGCTCGACTCGTCCCCGGCCTACACGCTGGCCGAGCTCCTGCAGTCCCCCGACACCAGCCCCAAGCCGGGTTCTGCGTAACTTCGAGTTGAATCAGAGACGATGATCGTTGCGCTCTGTGGGTGCTGCGCGCACGTGCGCGCGTTCTCCCTGCTTGCCGACGAGGCTGAGAAACTCCACGGGTCCTGAGCTGGTGGCCCCGAACCAGTGCGGAGTGCGGGTGTCGAATTCGGCAGCTTCACCGGGTTCGAGGATCAGATCGTGCTCGCCGAGTACGAGTCTGAGTTTGCCGTTGAGAACGAAGGCCCAGTCGTAGCCTTCATGGGTACGTAGGTCGGGCTCGGCGTCGTCGCGTCCGGTGGGCAGGACGAACTTGTAGGCCTGGATGCCCCCTGGTCTACGGGTCAGGGGCAGGATGATCCGGCCGTCGCTGGTGGGGATCGGGCGCAGGTTGATGCGGGGGTCGCCTGTCGGTGGTGCGTCCACGAGCTCGTCCAAGGTGACCCCGTAGGCACGCGCCAGCGGCAGTAGCTGTTCCAGGGTGGGGCGACGGAGACCGGCTTCAAGCCGGGACAGTGTGCTGGTCGAGATGCCGGTCTCCTCAGCCAGGTCGGTCAAGGTGATGTCGCGGCGCTGGCGCAGCTGCTTCAGCCGTGGTCCTACGGCGTCGAGGGTGCGGTCTGTCGAGTCATCCATGCCGCGAGTTT
>JANNPJ010000385.1:0-13779 GCA_031400005.1 Kineosporiaceae bacterium
GCTGTCGTCTCAGCATTCCGAGCCGACGGAACCACCACCGGCGGTGTCGGAGGCTGTGGACGCGGCGGGCCTGGCTTCGGCGGGCCGGGCCGCGGTATCGGCGGCCGCGGCGGGTGACCGGGCTCAGGCGACGGTGGGTGAGCGGGCTCAGGCGGTGGCGAACCAGGCACTGACGAGCCAGGCACACCTCGACCAGGAACGACCGGACTCGGCACAGCCGGACGCGGCACAGCCGGACGCGGCACAGCCGGACCCGGCACAGCCGGACCCGGCACAGCCGGACTCGGTATGGCCGGACTCGGTATGGCCGGACTCGGTATGGCAGGACTCGGTATGGCGGGACCGGGCACGGCGGGACCGGGCACGGCAGGGCTCGGCGCAGGGGGGCCGGGTACAGCGGACGACGTCCGCGTTTCTGGCTCGACCGGATGTGCTCCGGTCGAGGGCCTCGGCGTGGACGCGGCCGAGCGACGTTCCCCGACGCGACGATTCGGTGTCGCTGCCCGAGGCATGGCAGGTCGCGCCATCCGGCGGATCCGCTCGGCGGCGTCGTCCAAGTCCTCGCCGCTTGCGGCGGCAGCGGCGTTGGCCGCTTGCACCTCGGCATAGACCTCGGCGCGATGCACTTGGATACTGCGCGGAGCCTCGATACCGAGACGAACGGTGTCGCCCCGGACATCCAGGACGACGACGCGCACGTCATCACCGATCACGATGCTTTCCCCGGCGCGGCGTGTCAGGACCAGCACTGCGGGCTCCCTCCCTGGACCCCCCAAGGCCACGGCAGCCGGAACCCCCGGCGAACCATAAACCTGCGGCCAACTTCAGGCCGTGATGAGATGTTAGCGGAAAGTGAGCATTGATCAACCGATCGGCGCGCGAACCGGCCAATCCGAACCGGTGAGGATGATCTGAGCCGCTGCTCGGGTCCGGGCGTTGATCACCACCGGGGCAAGCAGGTTGGCGGTCGTACTCTCGGCATCGGGACCGACCGTCAGCATCACCAGCACCAGTGCCTCGGCCGAATCGATCAACCCCAGGTCCTCACACTCCTGGTCATCAAGCACAATTTCGTAGCCGGTGAAATAGATTCCGGGTGCTGCCACCATGAATCGGACGTCGGGCCGCTCCAGACTGCGCAGCTCGTAAAGCGGCGACTCACCTTCAACCGGCGCCGTCACTGCCTCGGCCGCATCCAACCGCACCAGCGCGAATCGGCGCAGATCGGTGAATCCGGGGATCGGGCGGATGAACGACAGTTCGGGTATCGGGTGGGCCTGGGTAGGAACTTTCGGCTGACGTTCCGCCACCGCACGTGCCTGCATGGGATTCCTCACCGTAGATAGTCCAGCAACGAGGTCTGCAAAATCTTGCCCGCCGCCGCCAGGGAGGCTTGATAGGCCACCGAGGATGATTGCAAATCGAGAATGGCTTTCGGCAGGTCGACGTCCTCCAGGCCACTGATCCGGGTGGTCAGCTCAAGGTGCTCGTTCTCCACCCGCCCCTTGGTGGTTTCCACCTGGGTGGCCCGGGCCCCCACGTCGCCCATCGTGGTCAGGAGCTGCTGATAAACGACTGCCAATTGGTCCTGGAGACCGTCGACGTCGTTGGCTCCGCCGGCGATGTTGTCCGCCAGCTCGGTGAGCAGGCCAGGAATCGTGGCGGCGCCGGCCGCGGTCCCGTTGACGTCGATCCGGATCGTTACCTCACGCCCGATTCGAGACGACACGGGCGCGTCGTTGCCGATGTACACGCCATCGGAATCGATCGCCTTTGTCCCCGGTATCGTGCCGCCAAAGATCGGCCGTCCCAGCCACTGAGTGTTATAGGCATCAACCACACCCTTTTGGATGACGACGAGTTCAGCGCTGATGGCATCGCGACTGGCTGCTGGCAGACCGGGATCCTGCGCATTGACGACAAGCTCCTTGGCCCTCACCAGAAGTGAAGAAATGCTGCCCAGCGCATCGCTTGCGGTTTCGAGTCGAGCCGCGGAGTTGCCAATGTTGCTGAGGTATTGCGTATCCAGCCGCTGCTGCGTCCGTAACAACATCGCTGCCGAGGCGGCCGCCGGGTTGTCGCTCGGTCGGGTCACCAACTTGCCGCTGGCAAGCTGTTCCTGCAGGTTCGCGTTGCGAGTGAGGTTGGCTTGCAATCCGTGCAGCGTACTGTCCGAGATCATCCGATTCGTTATTCGGGTGCCGATCATGATTCCCCCTCCCTTACGTCGCGGTGCGGTTGATGAGCGTGTCGAGCATTTCGTCCACTGTGCTGATCACTCGGGCGGAGGCCTGGTAGGAGCGCTGATACATCAGCAATGAGGTCATTTCTTCGTCGATGCTTACCCCGGCGTCGGCATTGATCGCCGCGTCGGCGGTCATGAACACGCTCTCCTGTACCTCGACCGCTTGGCGGAGACCTTGAATCTTGGTACCGATTTCCGCGGCCAGCGTGCGTAATCGCACCGACGGGCCGGGGCCGCCGAGCACAGCCTGGGAATTCTCGTCCAGCGACAGGTCAGCAATCTTCTCCGCGTTGTTCCCGTCAATAACACCCGCTTCGGACGACACCGCGAGATCGGCGGCGGTGATCGCGACGACGCTCAGGTCGCTAGCTCCGGTTCCGGCGAAGAAGTCGAGACCGGTGTCGCCGGCGGGGGTATATCCGGTCGAGTGCACGGCATTGACTGCGTCTCGCATCGCCGTGACCACGCCGTCCAATTGGGTGGACACGGTAGGCAGGTCATTACCCAGCGCCTGAAGCAGTCCGGCCAGCTTGCCGCCGGAAACCGGAACCGCAGTGTCGCCCGTCATCAGCCTCGGCGGGTCGGTGCCTACGTCGGCGAGGCTGGTGGCCCCGGCCACCGTGATCGGCAGCGACCGATCACCCGATACCACCGCAACGTTGTTGATCATTATTGAAGCGGTGCCGTTTGCGGCCACCGTCACCCGCCCGCCGGCCAGTTCACCGATCGTCCGGACCAGAGTGTCCCGACGGTCCAGCAACTCGTTCACCGGCCGTTCGACAATGTTTCCCTCGACAATGTGCCGATTCACCAGTGCCAGGTCGGAGGTGGCTTGATTCAGCGTATTGACGGTCGAGGTCAGGTCGGCCCCCGCGTTCGTCCAGCGCTCAGCGATCCCGGAGCTGACGAACTTCAGCTGGTTGACCATGGCATTGGCCGACTGCAGCACCTGACCGGCGGCGGCCTCCTGATTCGATCCGGGCGAGGCCGCAACGGCGTGCCAGGCATTGAAGAAGTCGTCGATGGACGCTTGGATGCCGTTATCGCCGGGCTCGTTCAATAGCGACTCGACGCCAGCAAGCGTGGAGGCCCGGACGGTCAGTGCCTCCTTGGCGGCGCCGGCGTTGACTCGCGCCGTCTCCAGGAAGGCATCTCGGACCCGGATGACGGCGTCGATTTTGACCCCGCCGAGAATTGCGTTGTTGTTGCCGGTGTGGAAATGCGCGTCCGTGGAGCTGCCCACCGAAGAGAGCAGCACTCTTTGCCTGCTATATCCGGGGGTATTCACATTGGCGATGTTCTGACCGGTGACCTCAATGGCGCGCTGCGCCGCGTGCAGACCACTTATCGCTGTATTGAGTGCGGAGAATCCAGGCATGGCGGCAACCTCACAGAGCCCGGTCGACGACGACGGAACGACCTTGACCAGAGATCATGTCGATCCGGCCGCGGGCGTCATAGCCTTGGGACGACGCGCCGACCCGGCCACCTAGGGTGGCTAGCGTCTGTTCGACCGCCGCCAATCCAGCGGTGGTCATGCTCCGGCTCGCCTCGGCCAGCACGGCTACCTCACCGCAGATCGCGATCAATGCGTTCCGATGCTCGATCAGCACCTCGGTCCAGGGTGGTTGCGCGGTGCCGGCCAGATCCTCCAGAGAGGCGTCGATCGGTAACCCGAACTCGCGGGCAGCGGCATCGGAGACCGCGGCTCGCTGCATCTCGATCACTCGCAGCTGATCCAGCATGGTCACCACCTCGGTGGTGGCCGCGGGCAGCCAGCGGGTACCCCCACTGGCAAGAATCAGCTGCTCACACTCCAGCCGATAGGCCAGCAGCTCGAGCAGCTCGCGCTGGCGCCAGAGCACCGCTGCAAGGTCGGGAAGACTCATCTCAACTGCTCCTGTTGGCCATCGGTGGCAATCGGTCGGCAATGGGGTTGATCCGGCAATCGGTCTGCGATCAGGTGGACCTGGATGGTCTGTCGACAGCACGGCGAAAGACCTGAGGGTTTCTGGGCCAACGGACGGTCGCGTCGGCCTGCGCCGGACGGGTGAAAGTGCCTGCGGAACCCTCAGATCACCCGGCAGAGAACTGGAGCCGGCGCCCGATCGAGCCGATGCACAGGCGTGTTCGAATCAAACGCCTTCAGCCCCCGGGCCGACATCGCCATCGCCAGTCCCGCCACCGGCAGCGCTCCGATGCCCACCAAGGAACTCGAGGCCCTGATCACGGACCATCTCCCGCTCGTCGGGCACATCGCCCGGGAAACGGCTGCCCGGCTGCCCCGCCATCTGGGGACCGACGATCTGGTCGGAGCCGGTTCGCTGGCCCTCGTCCAGGCCGCGCACTCCTACGATCCGGCGCTCGGTGTTCCGTTTGCCCGGTTCGCCAACACGCGAGTGCGCGGGGCGATGATCGACCAGATGCGGCAGCGTGACTGGGTCAGCCGTTCGATTCGCTCCCGGTCCAAGACGATTGCTGCGGCCACCGAGGTCCTCACCGCCGGGCTCGGACGCGAACCCACCGATCTGGAGCTGGCCGCGGCTACCGGCCACTCCGAGGCGGACCTGCGGGAGATTCGCGGCGGCACCGACCGGGCGGTGGTCCTCAGCTTGGATCCGATCTCCGGTGACGACGAAGGTCTGGCCGGCGGAATCGCCGACTGTGCGCCGCGTCCGGATGAGGCCCTGATCGCCGCCGAACGGCTGGGCTACCTGCGCGATGCGATCGCCGAATTGCCCGATCGGCTGCGGCACGTCGTCACGGCCTATTACCTGCAGCAGAAGCCACTGACCGAGATCGCCGCGCATCTGGGTGTCACCCAGTCTCGCGCCTCGCAGTTGCGCGGGGAGGGCTTGGATCTGATGCGCGAAGCCCTGCAGACCCTGTGGAACGCCACGCCGGCCGGTCCGGCCGCCGCGAAGGTGGTCGACGACCCGGCTACCTCCACCGACGCCGGTGTCCGCTCACGCCGGCGAACTGCCTACGTACAGGCAGTCTCACAGCGCTCCGGCGGTACGCAGCGAGCCAACGTGCAGGCGTATCTGAACGGCAACAGCCTGGACGATGTCCTGCTCGGAAATCGGTTCAGGTAAATCGGCTCGGATATTCGGCCGAAGGAACTTCTTAAGAGCAAGCCGGCCCGGCCGATAGGTATCTCGAACGCCGGTCCACGGATGGACCGGCGACGACCCTACCAAGGAGGACACCATGGGTCTTCGTGTCAATTCAAACGCTGCCGCCAACAACGCCTACCGTAACTTGAGCGTCACAGATGGCCAGATGTCGAAGTCGCTGGAGAAGTTGTCCAGCGGCTTCCGGATCAACCGGGCCGCCGATGACGCGGCCGGCCTGGCCATCTCCGAAGGCCTGCGGGCGCAGGTCGGCGGGCTCAAGGTCGCGGTACGCAATGCGCAGGACGGCGTCAGCGTCGTGCAGACCGCTGAAGGTGCACTCACCGAGACCCACTCGATCCTTCAGCGCATGCGTGACCTGGCCGTTCAGGCTTCTAACGACGGTGGGCTGGACACCAACGCCAAGGCTGCGGCCGACAGCGAGTACCAGCAGCTGGCGCTAGAGCTGGACGACATCTCGAACAAGACCGCGTTCAACGGCGTCAAGCTGCTGGATGGCTCTTTCGACAAGGCCTTCCAGGTCGGTGCCAACGCCAGCGACACGTTGCAGGTGACTCTGGCCACGGCGTCGGACGCGGCCACCCTGATGGGAGCCGTTGGTGACCTCACCACGGCCACCAACGCCACCACGGCTATCAGTGCGGTGGACACCGCCATCCAGACGGTGTCGACCACCCGAGCCAACCTCGGTGCTCAGCAGAACCGGCTCGAGCACAAGATCAACAACCTCAACGTGGCGGTTGAGAACCTTTCGGCTTCCGAGAGCCGGATCCGGGACACCGACATGGCGCAGGAGATGGTCGCGTTCACCCGCGCCCAGATCCTGTCCCAGGCCGGCACTTCGATGCTCGCTCAGGCGAACCAGGCACCGCAGAACGTCCTGAAGCTGCTCCAGTAAGCCAGTCCCCCGGGGGCGGTCACGTCTAACCGACGTGACCGCCTTCGGGCGTCTTATCCGAGGAAGGATCGGCAATGTCTAATGTGAGTATCAGCGGGGCCATTTCCGGGATCGACACGGCGTCGCTGGTCAACCAGCTGATGAACGTCGAGGCCCAGTCTCAGACCTCCATCAAGACCAAGCAGACGGCGGCCCAGAAGGCCGCCGATTCCTACACCAGCCTGATCAAGTCGCTGAAGACGCTTGCCACGCAGAGCGCCGAGCTGGCCAAGACCTCGACCTGGCAAGGCTCCTCGGCCACCTCGTCAGCCGCCTCCGTCACCGCGACGACGACCGGAAACGCCGTTGGTACCATCACTTTTGACGTGACCGAGATCGCCAAGGCGCACACCCTGATCTCCGACCCGACGGCCACCCCAGCCGTATCCACCAGCTCCGTCATCGCCAGCGGCGGCACGCTGACGATTTACAATGGCACCGCCGGTACCGGCACGCCCCGCGGTACCGTTTCTGTCGGCGGCGGCACTCTCGCGGAGGTCGTGGCCGGGATCAACGCCTCGTCCCTCGGCTTGCGCGCGGCAGCGGTCCAGACCGCGCCCGGCGAATTCCGCCTCCAGGTCACGTCGACCACCTCCGGTGCCGCTGCGGCCTTCTCCCTGGACGGCCTGGACGGACCCGTCGACCCCACCGACATGAACATCCTCACGGCCGGCACCGACGCCATGCTGACCATTGGCACGGTCCCCGGCACCGGATACACGGTGACGTCGGCCTCGAACACCTTTACCGACTTGCTACCCGGGGTTTCGCTCACGGTCAGCAAGAAGGGCGAAACAAACGTCACGGTCGATGCCAAGCTCGACGGCACTGCCGTCGCCACCCAGGTCAGCGCCATGGTCGATGCCACGAACGCCGTGCTCACCACGCTGGCCGCCTCGACCGCCTACAACTTCGGCACGAAGTCCGGCGCGGCGCTATACGGCGACAGCAGTATTCGCAGTCTGCAGCAGCAGATCCTGACCACAGTAGGCGGAGCCGGGGCAGCCGGCGTCCAGTTGACCCGCGACGGAAAGCTCACCTTCGACAAGGCCGCCTTCCTCAAGGCGTTCGTGGCCGACCCCGAGACCACGGCCCAGAGCTATGGTGCAACCTCGTCGTTCACCCCGAACACCGGCGTGCTGGGCAAAGCCGCGATGGCGCTGTACACCGCCAACACCCGGGCCGGCACCTATGACGTCGAAGTGTCGGTTCGATCGGCGAAAGAGAAGTGGACGGCAACGCCCGGCGTTCCCATTGCCGATGGCCAGGTCTTTACCGTCTCACAGGGTTCGAAGACCGCGACGTACACGGTCGGAGAGGGCGGTGCACCGACCGGAACGTTCGCCACGATGGTGGCTGCGATGAACATCAAGGCTGCCGCTGCGGGAATCACTACCACGGCCTCGACCGACGGCACAAGCCTCTTCATGACCGCCAACGGGGCCGGTGTGGCCTCGGCCTTCACCATGAGTTTCTCCGTCGGGCCTGCGGCCGCGCAGACCACGGCCGGCAGGGACATCGTCGGGACCATTGACGGAGAGGAAGCCACCGGGATCGGTGACATCCTTACCCTGAACAGTGCCACCAGCGACGCCAACGGCCTGAGCCTGACGATCGACATCACGCCCGCGCTCTACACTGGCCTGATTGGCGATGTCGAGTTCAAACCTGGTCTAGCCCAAAATCTTTCGAGACTATTGGGTGACGCCACCGAGAGTACGACCGGTTCGCTGGCGCAATCCCAGCAGCGCCGGGTCGATGACGTCAAGGACTTCCAGGCCCAGATCGATGCCTGGGACATTCGGCTCGCGAGCCGTCGGACGTCCCTGACCCGGCAGTTCTCCGCCATGGAGACGGCCCTGGCCTCGTTGAAGAGCTCCAGCTCGGCGATTACCAACCTGCTCGCGGCCACCGAGAATGCCAATGCATGACAGCACATTTCCTCACTGTCCGTTGAACATCCAGGCATGACGATCGGGCTGACCACGTCAGCCGACAGGGGGCACGATGTCGTATACCGCCGCCAGGGCGAGGTACACCTCCGACAGCACCGGCACCGTCTCGCCGGCGCGATTGCTGATCATGATGTACGACCGCCTGGTCAGCGATCTCGCCGCGGCCGAGGCTGCCATGCAACGGCAGGACATCGCCGTCACCGGAGAACGTATTGGTCGAGCCCAAGAGATCCTGCTGGAGCTGGCCGCCAGCCTCGATGTCGACGCCTGGCCAGAAGGCGAGCCGCTTCGCCGGCTCTACTTCTGGATGGTCAGTGAATTGTGGACGGCGCGACTGAGCAAGCAGCCACAAAAGGTCACCGAGTGCCGGGAATTGCTCGAACCGCTGCGTGATGCCTGGCGGATCGCGGCCATCGAAACCAGCCAACGTGAAGTCGCCGCAGTCCTGTCAGGTGGCACATGAGAATCGAAAACTCATGAGCGAGAAGCGGCGCGAGGAATTTGGTTGGGACCAGTATCTCGACATCCTGGAGGAAGCCGTCCTCGCCGTCGATACCGCCGTGATGAACGGTGGCGCCCCGGGCTGGCTGGAGGCCCGGGTGCCGCGAGACCCCATCCCCGGCCGACTCCGAGTGCGCTCGCAGGTGCTGCTCGCGCTACTGCACGACGTCACCGAGCGGACTCAGTTGCAGCGCGACGATCTGGCCGCCGAGCTGGCTGCGATGCCGCCGCCGCGACCGATCGACCGTACGCGGGCCGCGTCACTCGGCGAAAGGCTCGACATCCTTACCTGATTCAGCTCATCTGGGGGCCGAACCGCGAGCGGCACGACGAGCGGCCAGCAGGGCGCGGGCCGAACGAATGATCTCTGCCTCGGCCGGGGACAGCCCCCAGCCGGCCAGCAGGACGTCGTCAATCAATTGGACGGCGATCAACAACTGACCAGTCGCGAGCGCGTTGCTCACTGCTGGACGCACGGAATCCAGTTCAGGTCCAAGTCTTTCGACAATCTCCGGGGTCGGCATCGGGAGCCGACCAGCCTCCCGAGGCTCGATCTTGAGCATGCCGCCGCCATAGGCGCGCCCGACCGTCTCCGCGCCGAGCAGCGTGACCGAGTTCAGGCAGGCCAGTGACAGCAGATCGATGCCCAGCCGACGCAGCTGCGGACGCAGATAAATCCCGTGCACGCTGTTCAGGTGCCGAACCTCAGCCCGATTCGCGCAGATCCGTGGGGTGTCGGCATTCATACAGGTGAGTAGCAGATCGGCCGGCGGGACCAGGGGTACCCGCCACCACGGGCTGCGGACCCGGCACTTGTAGGCGTCCGGCACCCCGCTGCGCTCACCCGCCGCGATGTACTCCCGGCCGGCCGCGGATGGTTCGCCGGACGGGCGGAACAGCCACGTGGCGCGCCCATTTTCGCCGAGCGCCTGCCACTGCGAACCGGAGAAGGTCAGCCCTCGCAGATGTCGGCTGCCGGGCGGGGAGAGCCGGACCAGGTCCTGCTCGACGTCCAAGCCGAGCGCCTCGACCCGCTCGGGTGACAGCGCGAAGTACCGGTTGTTCCCGGTGACCGCGCCCAGCGTGGTCTCGCCCCAGGTGTGCAGCGTCGTGGCTGCCGGGTGCTCGGCCGCGGCGGCTGCCACCTGCCGAGCTGGTTCCGGCAGCAAAGCGGACGTCCACTTGCCGTCGTCCGTGTTTGGTTGCCAGCTGGACATCATCCCGCCGGTCCCGCCGATGAGTTCCGCCACTCCCCGAACCTGCTGCAGCTCAAAGTGATTCGTTCCACCGCTGCCCTCGGCGAGGACCAGCACCACCTCTTCCTGCACACCGGGGAAGACTCGCTCGGTGAAGAGCACCAGCCGCACCCGGCCGAACCGGCGGATCAGAAACCGCCGGACCTCGGCGGCATAGTTCACGCTCAGCAGTTCAGCCGGAAGCACCAGGGCCAGGCGGCCACCGGGCTTGAGGAAGAGCGCCGAATGCACCGTGAAGGCGGCCCAGGACGATGCCAACCGGGTCAGGTCCACCCCGGCCCGTGAGGCCGCCTCCCGACTCAGCGCACGGGCCTCGCCGGTGAAATCCTGGTATCGGACGAACGGTGGGTTCCCGATCACAGCATCGAACCGGGGGCTCGGGGTGAGGGTGAAGAAGTCGGCCACCTCGATCTGGGTGGTGTGCCCGGTGCCGGCCAGGATTCGGCGGGCCTGCTGAGCGCTCGCCGGATGCACGTCGACCCCGTGCAACTGCCCCGGGCCCGGACCGAGTCTGCTCATCCGCTCCGCTGCTGCCAGCAGGAAGGCCGCCTCACCGCAACTGGGCTCCAGTACCGCGTCCGCTGGGGTTCTAATCGCCCAGTCGACCAGGTGCCGGCAGAGCTCGATCGGGGTGAAGAAGGCCCCTCGCGCCTTCCGGAGCTCGGGCGTATCCCGCTCAAGCGCTGCAGAAGTCACGCTGGCAACTTACCGGGAACCGCGGTCAGCGTCAGATCAGGGCCGCGACCTCGGGTCCGGCACCGCCGCAGGTCCGCAGTTCGGCGGCCACCGCGTCGAGGTGAACGGGCGAACCGGACGTCCGAACGATGTCAGCCAGGCCGATCGGCGCAGCGGTGCCCCACAGCTCGAGTAACAGTGCCCCTCTGCCGCGGATGCGCCCGTGCCGGGCGACCGCCAGGGTGAGCGTCGCAAGCGCTTCGTCCTGAAACCCGAGCAGAGCCGCCAGCAGGGACCGGACCTCCAACACCTGACCGAGGTCGTACCGCCGTCCGGCTGGGTCGATCAGCTCGTCAACGCCGCGGATCAGCCGCAGCGCCTCCTTCGGCTGTCCGAGCTGGGCCAGCGCCTGGGCTCGCAGCCAGTCGCAGTAGCGCGGGTCGACGCCAGCCTCGCCCAACTGGTCGCACAGTTGCACCACCACGTCGTCGTTGCCCGCGCCGAGCAGAACCCGGGCCAGGTGATCGGTCGCCTCGTTCCAGGCCGGGGTGGCCGGCGCGATCTCCCGGATGGTTTCGAAGGTGTCCACGGCATCCTGTTGTCGACCGGCACCGATCAGGCTGCGCCCGAGACTGAGCAGTGTTCTGACAACAGCTTGCGGGTCGGGAGTGGCGCCCGATGCCAGCTCATCCAGCTCAGCCTGGGCCAGGAGGGTATTCCGGACGGCTTTACGCCTGGCTCGTTCCGGATCGGCGTAGCCGAGGTGATCCAGGGACAACACGTGCCCGGGCATGGTGTTGGTGGCCGGGTCCAGGCCGTCGACGGTCAGCGGACGCTCGTGCACTGCCCCGACCCAGTGGACGGCCCCGCGCCGGACCAACCGGCTGCCCCAGTGCGCGTACCCGCCCGAATCGTCCATTCCCCCGGCGTTGTCGATCCGGACGCTGAAACAGTCGACCGCCCGCTCCTGCGCCAGCAACGCCCGGACCGCGGCGGCGTCGGCGACCACTCGCTCGTCGGCATCCACTATCAACAGCCAGCTTCCCGACGCGGCCATCGCGGCAGCAGTCCGGGCCCGGCCAAAATCTTCGTCCCAGAAGCCCGGCACGACGATGGCACCACCGGCCTCAGCCAGTTCCCGGGTCTCGTCCACCGAACCGGTGTCATAGACCACCACCTCGTCCACGATTCCCCGCAGAGACGCCAGGCAATCGCTGATGTCTTGCGCCTCATCGCGCACGATCAGCACCGCGCTCAGGATCATGAGCGATCCGAATAGGCCCACATGGCACTCAGCATCGGCAACCTTCGCGCCGATACTGAGTCAGGCCAGGCAATGAGCCACGCAGGCAGCCAATCTCGAGTCAACGCCGGCTCTGCGGATGGGGATCCGGGTGCTGCGCCGAATGGTTGAAGCCCAAGCGCTACCGCGCCGGCGGCTCTCAAGGCTGAGCCGATTGGCGTCGAAGTCCGTATCTGGGCACGGACAGCTCGATTTACGCCATGGATTGGCGATGAGTTCGCTCGGGTTGCACGCCTCGTCACCACCTCGTGGCGTCATTTGCGGAGGGACTGTTCTGATGTCCATGCTCGACGACGTATCGATCAGCGCACTGCATTCCGCGTTGGACGGACTACAGGCCCGCCAGCAGGCGATCAGCAACGACATCGCCAACGTCAACACGCCGTATTTCCGGGCCCGCTCGGTTGCCTTCGAGGGCAACCTCAAGCAGGCTCTGGCTTTCGGTGACGATCCGATGGCCGTCCAACCCACGGTGACGTTCAGTCAGGCCGAGGGCGGGCTGACCGGCAACAACGTCGACCTTGAGGCCGAAACCGTACTCAGTGCGAAGACCGAGCTCAGTTACGAGCTCGCACTACGTGCCACCGGCGATCGTTTCTCCCTCATGCGCACCGCTATCAAGGGGGTCTGATCGTGTTTGAATCCCTCAACATCTCCGGTTCTGGCATGGGAGTTCACAAGCACTGGATGAACGCGATCTCGGACAACATCGCGAATGTCAACACCGTGCGACCGACCAGCGAGAAGGCGTTTCAGGCCCGCTACGTGATCGCTCAGTCCGTCGAGGACGGTGGCACCGGATCCGGGGTCGCGGTCGGCGGGATAGAACTCGGCAGCGAGATCGGCCGGCTGGTCAGCGACCCACAGAATCCGCTGGCCGACGCGCAGGGCATCGTCCGGCAACCGGACATTGACCTCGGCGAGCAGATGACAACGATGATCATGGCGCAGCGCGGGTATCAGGCGAACATCTCCAACCTGGACCGGGTGCGAAGCGCGTACCAGGCCGCGATTCAGATGGGTCGTCAGTGATGAGTATCAGCCCGATCAGCGCCGTCACCAGTGGCGGCGCGGACCTTTCCCGACTCGCCGAGTTGTACCAGCAGCAGGTCACCGGGCTCGGCAGCGACCCGACCACCGGGGCGGCAGCGAACTCAGCGCTCGGCGGCTCCAACGCCGCGACGGCGGTCCGCGGTGCGGACTTCGCCTCGATGATCGGTCAGGGACTGCGGGCGGTGGAAGGCCTGGACCTGACGGCGTCCACGAAGGCTGTCCAGGCCGCCACCGGCGACCTCACCGACGTCCACGATTACGTGATCGCGGCACAGAAAGCTCAAATCGCCACCGAACTGACGACGACGCTGCGAAACAAGGCGCTTGAGTCGTTCAACGAGATCATGAGAATGCCCCTGTGAATCCTCGGATGGCGAAGACCGTGAACCAGGCCAAGGGGTTCATGGAAGGCTTCACGTCGGGTCAGCGAACCGTCGTCATCGTGGTCGCAATCGCCCTGCTGATGGGCGCCTTCGCCTTGAGCCGCTGGGTCTCGCAACCCAGCTGGACCCTGCTGTATGGGGACCTCACCGGCGCCGACGCCAACGCGGTGGTAGAGGCGCTGGAGGCCGATGGGGTCAAGTACAAGCTCGCCGACGGCGGCAACAGCATCCTGATCCCGAAAGACCAGGTAGCCGCCCAGCGAGTCGCGCTGATGGGCCAGGGCGTGCCCAGCGGCGAGGGTGCGGATGGCTGGTCGTTGCTGGACAAGCAGGGCAT
>JANNPJ010000404.1:0-13482 GCA_031400005.1 Kineosporiaceae bacterium
GCCGGCCGATGGGCTGCCCGTGGTGGTCGGTGTTGATGGATCACTCTGTTCGGACGAAGCGGTGTTGTACGGCGCGGATGTCGCCGCGGCTTCGCATTCGCCGCTGAGCATTGTCTCGGCGTACCGAACATTCGCCTCCACGCCCTGGGGCGGGAGTGGCAGCAGCATCGATCTCGAATCCGAAGGCAGGCCGAACTTCGACACGGTGGCCAGGGAATCGGCGCAGCACGTCGTCTTGGCTGCCGCCAGAATTGCCGGAAACGCTTATCCCGAACTGATTATTACTGAGCAATCGGCGGAAGGGCCACCCGCTCGAGTGTTGGCGAGCGCGGCTGAAGGTGCCGCCCTACTCGTCATCGGTTCTCGTGGGTATGGCGGATTCGCCGGGCTGCTGCTCGGATCCGTCGGCCATTCCCTGATTCACCTCGCACCGTGCCCGGTGACGATTCTGCACAGCAGCTGAAAACACCGATCCCCGTAACTTCGCGTCCCGCCGATCAGTAGAGGTCACCGTGCCCTTGCCGCTCACCCACCCGCTCCCCGTGATCATCCAGGGCGGGATGGGAGTAGGGATCTCGTCCTGGCGACTGGCCCGCGCCGTGGCTCAGGCCGGCCAACTGGGAGTCGTATCTGGAACGGCATTAGACGCCGTGATCGCCCGCCAGCTCCAGGACGGCGATCCCGGCGGCCACGTTCTCCGAGCGATGCGCGCGTTTCCGCTGCCAGGGCTGGTCGCTCGAGTACTGGCGCGCTATCACCGACCCGAGGGACGAGCCGGCCGCCCGTACATTCCATTGCCCCGACTCGCGTTACGGCGTGGTCCGGGCGGGGACGAACTCAGCGTGGTGGCGAATTTCGTCGAGGTCTGGTTGGCGAAAGAAGGTCATGCCGGACGGGTCGGCATCAACTTCCTGGAGAAGATTCAATTAGCCACACCGGCGGCTGCCTACGGAGCGATGCTGGCGGGGGTTGACGTGGTTCTGATGGGAGCTGGCATTCCCCGCGAAATCCCTCATCTGCTCGACAATTTGGCCGAACACCGGACCGGGACGGTACAGGTTCAGGTGAGTGGTGGCCAAGCGCAGCCGATCGCCCTGGATCCGGCCGCTCTAGGTGCGACGGGGCTTGCGCCGTTGCGCCGTCCAGCATTCCTGGCGATCATCTCCTCGCACGTACTGGCTCAGTATCTCAATCGCGAGCAGTCCATCCGGCCGGACGGCTTCGTGGTGGAGGGACCGCAAGCAGGTGGGCACAACGCGCCCCCGCGGGGCCGGCTGACCCTGGACGAGAGCGGCCAGCCGGTGTACGGGCCGCGCGACCTCGCCGATCTGGCCATCCTGACCTCGATCGGTCTGCCGTTCTGGTTGGCCGGTGGATTCGGCGAGCCGGAGCAGGTGCGCGCCGCCCTCGATGCGGGCGCTGCCGGCGTCCAGGTTGGCACCCTGTTCGCGCTGGCTCGCGAGTCCGGATTGCAAGACCATCTGCGAGTTCAGTTGCTGACGCAACTGCGGGCTGAGACCCTGCAGGTACACACCGACCCGGCCGCCTCACCCACCGGCTTTCCGTTCAAGGTGGCGCAGATCGAGGGCACGTTGGCCGATCAGGAGCGTTATCTCGAGCGCCCCCGGCTGTGCGATCTCGGCTATCTCCGAACGCCGTTCGCGCGACCCAGCGGCGCGGTGGGCTACCGGTGCCCGGCCGAACCGGTTGATCTTTACCTCCGCAAGGGCGGTGACGAAGAGAGCACCCGGGGCGCCAAGTGCCTCTGCAACGCCCTGATGGCAGACATTGGACTGGGACAGCACCGCAAAGACGGGTACCAAGAACAACCCCTCGTCACCCTGGGAACCGATTTAACCGGTTCCAGAAGGCTTTTGGCGGCCGTCGAAGGTCTCGACGTCGAGCCCGATGAACCCGACGGATGGTCCGCCGCCCAGGCCGTTACCTGGCTCTTGAACCACCAGGACGCGAAGCTAACCTAGGAAGCATGGGTAGGACATCGGATCGAGAGCTGCTCCGGCAGGCAGCCGCTCTGCCTCTCAGCTATCCCGAGGAAGGCGCGACTGCCTGGGCCAGGCTCCCCGCCGGATACCGCTGGACCGAACGGACGCTTACACTCGGTTCCGGAGATGACGTCCACGAACGGGCCTGCACCGGTCTGTTGTCCTGGCAGATGCACCGACGGGCAGGGATCGCCATCACCGCAACGGCAGCCACCGCGGCGCCAGGCAGTTGCGTACTTCTGGTCATCGGCCGCCGGCCACTGGCCATCACCGCTGCCTGCCGCGTCGTGTACGACGTGGCGTCCGACCAGCAGCGAGGATTCGCCTACGGAACCCTGCCCGGCCACCCTGTGAGCGGCGAGGAATCGTTCGTCGTCACCCATCACGACGACGACCGCGTGACCTTCACCATCCGGGCCTTTTCCCGACCTGCAACCCTTGTCGCCCGAGCCGGAAGACCGCTCACCAACCTGGCCCAGAACCTGATGACCAGCCGGTACCTCAGATCCCTACGCTCCATCGCTTCGGTGGTACCGGCCCCGTAATTCCGTTGATCTGACCGCAAGCCGTGAGGCACCGAAAGTATAAAACCGGCCGACTTTGGTCGTCGAAACCGGGAATGGTCGCCTCTGAAGGCTTTTCGGGCTGGACACTGAGATCTATGAGCCTGGAGATTCGCGGTATCTCGTACGTCGTCGCCGACATCGGCACCGAAGCCCTCCGTCAAGATTTTCGCGTCATTGCTGAGGACCTCCACTGCACCACGGTAATGCTGATCGACACGGATCCGCTGTCACAGATTCGCGCCGCCGAATACGCGCTGGAAGCCGGGCTCGACGTCTACATCCGGCCGTATCTTGAGGACCGGCCGCGCTCGGCGCTGCTGGCCCATCTCACCGCGACCGCGACCGCCGCAGAGGAACTGCGCCGTCGTCATCCCGGCCGAGTCACGTTGCTGCTCGGCAGCGAGTTCTCGCTCACCTCGCCCGGCATGATCCCCGGACCACGCCTCTTCATCCGACTCCAGGTGCTGATCCGCTGGCGCCGCTTCTTCGACCGCCGGATCACCCGCAAGCTGAACGATCTCCTCGCCACCATGCTGAGCACCGCGCGCCACACCTTCCACGGGCCGATCACCTACGCGGCAGGGTATTGGGAACAGGTCGACTGGTCGGAGTTCGATCTGATCGGGGTCAATCTCTACCGTTTCGGCGCGGATCCGGCCGGGTACCAACGCCGACTCGATGCCTTGGTGCGCAGCGCGACAAAGCCGGTGGTTGTCACCGAGTTCGGTTGCGGCGCCTTCAGCGGAGCTGAGCGCAGAGGGCCGGGCTCATTCCTCATCGTGAAGTGGTTCGCCGACCCGCCCCGGATCAAGGACGGTCACGTCCGCGATGAAGCTACCCAAGCGGCCTACCTGGGTGAGCTCATCGAGCTCTACGCCGAACGCGGCGTCCATGGCTGCTTCGTTTTCACCTTCTCGATGCCGGACTTCCCGCACCGCGTCGATCCCCGCTACGACCTCGACATGGCCGGCTTCGGGGTGGTGAAGGTATTGCCGGACGCGCCTACCCGCTGGGCACCGAAAGAGGCCTTCCACGCGGTTGCGGCGCAATACGCCCGACGCTGAGTGGGATCTTGGTGCCTCGACGTGTCTGGATCACGGTCCAAGCCGGTGCTGAGTCCACGCTCGCGGTGAAAACAAGCAAGCATCATTGATTGTTTCCTGTTGGGATGCCAGGCTGGCTCCGTGACAGAGGCCAGTGTGGTGGGTGACCTGCGCGCGGAGAGCGACGAGCTCGACGCGCTCGTTCGCGATCTCGGCCCGAAGGGCTGGGCCACGCTGACCCCCTCGCCCGGCTGGACCATTGCCCACCAGGTGGCCCACCTTGCGTGGACCGACGAGATCGCCTGGCTGGCCGCGACCGATGTCGACGGCTTCCACACCGAGGTGCAGCGCGCTATGGCCGCGGGAGCTTTCGAGACCTACGTCGACCGCACCGCCGCGGAGGGCGCCACCCGGCCGGATCTGCTGGCGCACTGGCGGGAGCGCCGCGCCAGGCTCGCGACCGCCCTGGCGGACGTCCCGCACGGGGTGAAACTGCCGTGGTTCGGGCCGCCGATGAGCGCGACGACGATGGCCACCGCCCGGCTGATGGAGACCTGGGCTCACGGCCAGGACGTCGCTGACGCCCTCGCCGTCACCCGCGAGCCCACGGCCCGCCTGCGCCACGTCGCCCATCTCGGCGTGCGTACCCGCGATTTCGCCTTCCTCGTGCGTGATCTGCCGCGCCCTGCCGATCAGTTCCGCGTCGAGCTCACCGGCCCAGCCGGCGAGCGGTGGGCCTGGGGTCCGGAAGATGCCGCGCAGCGCGTGGCCGGCGCAGCGCTCGACTTCTGCCTGCTCGTCACCCAGCGCCGCCACCGTGACGATCTGGCGCTGGCCGCTGAAGGTGTCGACGCCGAGGCGTGGCTCGACACCGCCCAGGCCTTTGCCGGACCACCCGGAAATGGTCGCTCCCCGGGGCAGTTCCGGTGACGACCCCGGACACTCAGGTAACCGCCCCTGGCGCTTGGGTGGCTCCCCCGGGCGCACCGCTGCGGATCGGCAACGCTTCCGGGTTCTACGGCGACCGCTTCGCCGCGATCGAGGAGATGCTCACCGGCGGCGAGCTCGACGTGCTCACCGGCGACTACCTCGCCGAGCTCACGATGCTCATCCTCGGCCGCGACCGGCTCAAAGACCCCGCCACCGGCTACGCGAAGACGTTCCTTCGCCAGCTGGAGACCACGCGTGGTGAGGCCCTCGACCGCGGCGTGCCGATCGTCACGAACGCCGGCGGGCTGA
Source organism: Kineosporiaceae bacterium (assembly GCA_031400005.1). Taxonomy (GTDB): domain Bacteria; phylum Actinomycetota; class Actinomycetes; order Actinomycetales; family Kineosporiaceae; genus JANNPJ01. Next base: position 4,852 of record JANNPJ010000404.1, read on the forward strand.
ACCCCGCCGGCCTCGCAGAAGCTGTCCGCAGGCTCGGGCGCCGTCTCGGCCTCGACGTCGCTGTCGCCCACGTCGAGGGCGATGACCTGCTCTCGCGCGCAACCGAGCTCGGCCTCTTCACGGAGCACAGCCACGGAGAGGAGCTCGACGGCAGGGAACCCGACGGCAAGAGGCTGGGCCTCGGCGGGCCCGTCGCCGTCAACGCCTACCTCGGCGGTTGGGGCATCGCGGCGTGCCTGACCGCGGGCGCCGACGTCGTCGTCACCGGCCGCGTCACCGACGCCTCGCTCGTGGTCGGGCCCGCCGCCGCACACTTCGGCTGGGCCCGCGACGACCATGACCGTCTGGCCGGTGCCGTCGTCGCCGGGCATGTGCTCGAGTGCGGCACCCAGGCCACCGGCGGCAACTACGCCTTCTTCGGGGAGATCACCGACCCGGTACGCCCCGGTTTCCCGATCGCCGAGATCTCCGCCGACGGCAGCAGCGTGATCACCAAGCACCCGGGCACCGGCGGCGCCGTCACCATCGGCACCGTCACCGCCCAGTTGGTCTATGAGATCGCTGGCCCGCGCTACCCCGGCCCCGACGTCACGACCCGTTTCGACACGATCCACCTGGACGACGACGGGCCAGACCGGGTGCGGATCACCGGCGTCACCGGGGAGCCGCCACCGCCCACGCTCAAGGTCGGCTGCACCGCGCTCGGTGGCTTCCGCAATGAGGTGCAGTTCGTGCTCACCGGCCTCGACATCGCCGCGAAAGCCGTCCTGGTGCGCCGCCAGCTCGCCGCCGTCGCACCCACCGCGGTGTGGACACTGGCCCGCACCGACCGGGCGGACGCCACCACCGAGGAGGAAGCCAGCGCGCTGCTGCGGTGCGTGGTTCGCTCCAGCGACCCCGGTGCGATCGGCCGTCCGTTCACCAGCGCGGCAATTGAACTCGCACTCGCCAGCTATCCCGGCTTCCACGTCACCGCCCCGCCCGGCGAGGCCTCGGCGTACGGCGTGTTCACCAGCGCCGCCGTGGGCGCCGCGCTCGTCCCGCACGTCGCCGTACTGCCGGACGGCCGCCGGGTCACGCTCGAGCCATCAACAGTGACGCTGCCGCTCGCGGACGTGGCGCAACCGCCGCTGCCCGCACCGCTGCCGACCGGGCCGACCCGGCGCGCGGCGCTGGGCACGGTCGCCGGGGCCCGCAGCGGCGACAAGGGTGGCAGCGCCAACGTCGGCGTCTGGGTGCGCTCGGATCAGGCGTGGCGTTGGCTCGCGCATGCGCTCACCGTCGCGCAGTTCCGCCGCCTGTTGCCCGAGACCGCGCAACTGCCGGTCACCCGCCACCTGCTGCCTCATCTTCGGGCGCTCAACTTCGTTGTCGACGGGTTGCTCGGCGAGGGTGTCGGTGCCAACGCGCGGTTCGATCCGCAGGCCAAAGCCGTCGGCGAATGGCTGCGCGCGCGTCAGATTGACCTTCCGGAGGCGCTGCTATGACCGGCCCGACACCCGCAACCAGCCCTGTCCGCACACCGGAGCGGTCATGACGACGCTGCGCTCCGCCCTCGACCCGGCAGCCGAGGTGTACGCCGAGAACCGCGAGGCCGCGCTGGCGAAACTGGCGGAGCTGGACGCCGAGCACGCGAAGGCTGTCGCCGGCGGTGGCCCGAAGAACACCGAGCGACACCACCGCCGCGGAAAGCTGTTGCCCCGCGAGCGGATTGAACTGCTGGTGGACGCCGACTCGCCGTTCCTGGAACTGTCGCCGCTGGCGGCCTGGGGTAGCGACTATCCGGTGGGGGCGAGCGTGGTGACCGGCATCGGCGTCGTCGAGGGTGTCGAGTGCGTGGTGACCGCCAACGACCCCACCGTGCGCGGCGGCGCGAGCAACCCGTGGACGCTGCAGAAGGTGTTCCGCGCGTCCGAAATCGCGGCCGAAAATCGCTTGCCCGCAATACATCTGGTCGAGTCCGGGGGTGCCGACCTGCCGGCCCAGAAGGAGATCTTCGTGCCCGGTGGGCGGATGTTCCGCGACCTCACCCGGGCGTCGGCCGCCGGGCTGCCGACAATCGCCCTGGTGTTCGGCAACTCCACCGCCGGCGGTGCGTATGTGCCGGGTTTGTCCGACCACGTCGTCATGGTACGCGAGCAGGCGAAGGTGTTCCTCGCCGGGCCCCCGCTGGTGAAGGTCGCGACCGGGCAGGACGCCGACGACGAGAGCCTCGGCGGCGCGGAAATGCACGCCCGCACCTCCGGGTTGGCGGATCATCTCGCCGTCGACGAACTCGACGCGCTGCGGATCGGGCGTCGCATCATCGCGCGGCTCGGGTGGCGTAAGACCGGCCCGCCACCCGGCCCGGTCCAGGCACCGCTCTTCGACGAGGATGAGTTGCTCGGGCTCGTGCCGACCGACCTGCGGGTGCCCTTCGACCCGCGAGAGGTGATCGCCCGCATCGTCGACGGCTCGGACTTCGACGAGGTCAAACCCTTGTACGGATCGAGCCTGGTCACCGGCTGGGCCCGGTTGCACGGCTATCCCATCGGCATTCTCGCCAACGCGCGCGGCGTGCTGTTCAGCCAGGAGGCGCAGAAGGCCACCCAATTCATCCAGCTCGCCAACCAGCTCGACATTCCGCTGGTCTTCCTGCAGAACACGACGGGCTACATGGTGGGCAAGGAATACGAGCAGGGCGGCATCATCAAGCACGGCGCCATGATGATCAACGCGGTTTCCAACTCCACCGTGCCGCACCTGACCGTCGTGATGGGCGCCTCCTATGGCGCCGGTAACTACGGCATGTGCGGACGCGCTTATGCGCCACGGTTCCTCTTCACCTGGCCCGGCGCGAAGTCGGCCGTGATGGGCCCAGCACAGCTGGCCGGCGTCATCTCGATCGTCGCCAGGCAGGCCGCCGCCGCCCGCGGCGACGCCTACGACGAGGCGGGTGACACCGCGATGCGGGCCATGATCGAGGAGCAGATCGAGCGCGAGTCGCTGGCGATGTTCATGTCCGGGCGGCTCTACGACGACGGCGTCATCGACCCGCGCGACACTCGCGCAGTGCTCGGCCTCGCGCTGTCCGCGGTGCATTCCGCCCCCGTCCAGGGCACCACGGCGTGGGGGGTGTTTCGGCCGTGACGATGATCCGGTCCCTCCTGGTGGCCAACCGCGGCGAGATCGCCCGGCGGGTGTTCCGCACCGCCCGCGATCTCGGCATCGTGACGGTCGCGGTGCACTCCGATGCCGACGCGAGCGCCCCGCACGTGACGGAGGCCGACGCCGCAGTGCGGCTCCCCGGCTCGACACCGGCGGACACCTACCTGCGCGCGGACCTTCTGGTGGCGGCGGCGGTGCGGGCCGGCGCCGACGCCGTCCATCCGGGTTATGGCTTCCTCTCGGAGAATGCCGCCTTCGCGCAGGCTGTCCTCGATGCGGGGCTGACCTGGCTGGGCCCACCACCGGCGGCCATCGCGGCGATGGGCGACAAAGTGGCCGCCAAGCGGCTGATGGCCGCGGCCGGGGTACCCGTCCTGCCCGACCTGGAGCCGGCCGCGGTAACCGAGGCCGACCTGCCGGTCATCGTCAAGGCCACGGCCGGCGGCGGTGGGCGCGGGATGCGCATCGTGCGCGCGCTCGCGGAGCTGCCGGGCGAGCTGGCAGCCGCGCGCTCGGAGGCGGGGTCGGCGTTCGGCGACGACACCGTGTTCTGCGAGCCCTACCTGGCGACCGGCCGGCACATCGAGGTGCAGGTGCTCGCCGATACCCACGGCACGGTGTGGCCGGTCGGCGAGCGCGAATGCTCGATCCAGCGACGGCACCAGAAGGTCCTGGAGGAGTCGCCGTCGCCGCTGGTGGAGCGGGAGCCGGGGATGCGGCAGCGGCTCTTCGACGCGGCGGTGGCCGCGGCCACCGCGATCGGCTATGTCGGCGCCGGCACCGTGGAGTTCCTGGCCGACGAGGACGGCCGCTTCTTCTTCCTGGAGACCAACACCCGCCTGCAGGTGGAGCATCCGGTCACCGAGTGCGTGACCGGGCTGGACCTGGTGCAGTGGCAGGTGCGGATCGCCGAGAGTCAGGCCCTGCCGGCGAAGCCACCGCCCTCGACCGGGCACGCGATCGAGGTGCGCCTCTACGCGGAGGATCCGGCGTCCGGCTGGCAGCCGCAAAGCGGCACCCTGCACCGCCTGGCGGTACCCGGCGTGGCGGCCGAGTTCGCGGTGCCGGCGGCACATGGCCTGCGGCTCGACGCGGGCGTGATCGACGGGGCGGACGTCGGCATCCACTACGACCCGATGCTGGCCAAGGTGATCAGCTGGGCGCCGACTCGAGCCGAGGCGGCGCGGTCGCTGTCTGGTGCGCTTGCCCGTGCCGCTGTGCACGGTCTCGTGACCAATCGCGACCTGCTCGTGCGGGTGCTGCGGCACCCGGCGTTTCTGTCCGGTGACATCGACACCTCCTTCCTTGACCGGTACGCCGTGACCGAACCCTTGGCGGACAAGGAAAGTCGACGGCTCTGCGGGTTGGCAGCGGCGCTCGCGCAGGCCGTGGCGAACCGGCTCGCGGCACCGGTGCTGGGCGCGCTTCCTTCCGGTTGGCGCAACGTCGCGTCGCAGCCGCAGCGGGCGACGTATCTGGGTACAGACGGCGAGTTCACCGTGAATTACCGGCTGACGCGCGCCGGGCTGGTGGCCGAGGGCTACCCCGGTGTGGGACTGGTCTCGGCGGAGCCCGGCCGCGTGGTCCTCGACGTCGCGGGCGTGCGCCGCGCGTTCACCGTGGCTCGCTATGGCCAGGACGGGCGCGACATCCACGTGGACTCGGCGCTCGGTGCGGTGCGGCTGCGAGCCCTGGATCGCTTCCGCGACCCCGCGGCCGAGACCGTGCCCGGCTCGTTACTCGCGCCGATGCCAGGAACTGTGGTCAGGCTCGGGGCCGCCGCAGGCGAAGCGGTACGCGCCGGTCAGCCGCTGCTGTGGCTGGAGGCGATGAAGATGGAACACCGGATCGAGTCGCCGTCGGACGGCGTCCTCACCGACGTGCGCGTCGAGGTGGGCCAGGCCGTCGACACCGGCGCCCTGCTCGCCGTCGTGTCGAGTGGGGGCGGTGCGTCGAACGGGCGCACTGCGTCAAACGGTGACAGCACGGCGAGCGAGCCTAATGAGAGCGAGGAGACGTCGTGAATTTCACTGAGGCGCAGGAGCAGCGCGATCTGCGCGCCGCCGTTGCTGCGTTGGGACAACGCTACGGTTACGCGTACGCCAACGAGCGGGCGCGCCGCCATGAGCCGTTGCGAGAGCTGTGGCTGGAGGCCGGCACGCTGGGCTTCGTCGGCGTCAACCTGCCCGAGAAGCATGGTGGCGGGGGCGGCGGCCTGTACGAGTTGTCAGTCGTGCAGGAGGAGCTGACGGCAGCCGGCAGCGGCCTGCTCATGCTCTTGGTGTCGCCGGCGATCTGCGGCACAATCATCGCGCGCTTCGGCACCGCTGACCAAAAGTCGCTCTGGCTGCCGGGAATCGCGGACGGTTCGCGGATCATGGCGTTCGCCATCACCGAGCCGGACGCCGGCTCCAACTCCCACCGGATCACCACGACGGCCCGGCGCGACGGCTCCGATTGGCTGCTGACCGGCCGCAAGATCTACATCTCCGGCGTCGACCAGGCCGATCACGTGCTGGTCGTGAGCCGCCTGGAGGATGCCCGCACCGGCACGCTCAAGCCCGCGCTGTTCGCCGTCCCGACCGACGCGCCGGGCTTCGAGTTCCGGCCGATCGACATGGACCTGGTCATGCCGGAGCGCCAGTTCATGCTGTCTTTGAACGACGTCCGGCTACCGGCGGAGGCGCTGATCGGCGGTGAGGACGCCGCCCTGGGGCAGCTTTTCGCCGGCCTCAACCCGGAACGGGTGATGGCCGCGGCGATGTCGATCGGGAGCACGCGTTACGCCCTCGACAAGGCGGTGACCTACGCGAACGAGCGCCAGGTGTTCAGCACCCCGATCGGCGCCCACCAGGGTATCTCGCACCCGCTGGCACAGATCAAGATCGAGCTGGAGCTGGCGAAACTGATGATGCAGAAGGCCGCCACGCTCTACGATTCCGGCGACGACATGGGCGCGGCGGAGGCCGCGAACATGGCGAAGTACGCAGCCGCCGAGGTGAACGTGCGGGCCGTCGACCAAGCGGTGCAGACCCACGGCGGCAACGGGCTTGCCGCGGAGTACGGGCTGGCCTCGATGATCGCGACGTCCCGGGTGGCTCGGATCGCACCGGTGAGCCGCGAGATGGTGCTCAACTTTGTGGCTCAGTTCAGCCTCGGCCTGCCGAGGTCGTACTGATGGCCCTCCTCACCCAGACCGTCGAGGCCGCCGTCAGCACGCTGACCCTTGACTCGCCGGCCAACCGAAACGCGCTCTCCCGCCAGCTCGTCGAGGAGCTGTCCGAAGGGCTGGCGGTAGCCGCCGATGACGACGGCGTGCGGGCCATCGTGCTCACCCACACCGGGCGTACCTTCTGCGCCGGGGCCGACCTGCGTGCGGCCGCCGCGGAGGAGGGCGGCCTCGAGCGGGACACCGCACGTTTCGTGGCCCTCCTGCGGCAGCTTCTGGACCTGCCCAAGCCCGTGGTGGCGCGGGTGAACGGTCACGTCCGGGGCGGCGGCCTGGGCCTGGTCGGGGCCTGCGACCTGGTGGTCGCCGGGCCGCAGTCGTCGTTCGCGTTCACCGAGGTTCGCCTGGGTTTGGCCCCGGCGATCATCGCACTGGTCACCGAATCCCGGATGCCCGAGCGCGTGGCCGCTCGCTTCCTGCTGACCGGCGCGACCTTTGACGCCGCGACCGCCGAGCGGGCCGGTCTGGTCACCGAAGCGGTGGACGACGTGGAGGCGGCGCTTGACGTGCTGCTCGATGCGCTGCGGCTTGGCTCCCCGCAGGGCTTGGCGGCGACCAAATCACTGACGACCAGGCGGGTCCGGGCGGCACTGGAGGCCGATGGCGAGGCCGTCCAACGGCTGTCGGTGCAGCTGTTCGCCTCCGCGCAGGCGCGCGAGGGCATCGCGGCGTGGGCACAGAGGCGGCCACCGAGCTGGTCCGTGGCGGGCCGGTGAGCTCCTCGCCGGCGCCGACAAGGGCGCCGCAGCAAGACCGCAGCCGGGCAACCCGGCAACAGCTGCTCGACGCCACGGTCGACTGCCTCGTCGAATTCGGCTGGTCCGGCAGCACGATGACCGTCATCGCCGAACGGGCCGGGGTATCGCGCGGTGCCGCGCAGCACCACTTTCCGACCCGCGAGCGACTCGTGACAGCCGCGGTGGAGCACGTAACGGTGGTCCGCACCGCGGATATCCAGCGCGAGCTCGATGCGCTGCCCGCGGGTCCGATGCGCACCGAAGCCGTGGTTGAGCTCATTGTCAGCTGGTTCACCGGCCCGCCGTTCCGGGCGGCGCTGGAGGTGTGGGTCGCCGCGTCGTCGGATCCGCAACTGCGCGAGCTCGTGGTGCCGCTAGAGGCACGCACCGGCCGGCAGGTGCACCAGGCGGCGGTAGACCTGCTCGGTGTGGACGAGTCCGTGCCGGGTGTGCGGGAGACGATCCAGGCGACGCTCGACCTGGCGCGCGGTCTAGGACTGGCGAACCTGCTCACCGACGACAGCGACCGTCGAGCCCGGATCGTGCACCAGTGGGCCGCAGTGCTCGATGCCACGCTTGCCCCTGGCGGCGGGTGAGCCGGGCTGACTGCTCTGAGCGACTGCGCGACGCCGCCGCCCAAGCGGCCTGATCGTTTCCGACCGCGGCGAATGACGTCGTGCAGTCGACCGCTCTCAATTCTGGTCGAGAACCGATCGCAGGGACTCCCGAAGTCGCTGGTACTCCTGTGGGCGAGCCGTTTTCAGCGAAATCAAGTCGGCCCGGAGTTGATTCACGCGCCGTACCGCGGCATTCAGCTTCACCTCGCTGATCTCCTGAGTCATCGCCACGAACGACACCACGCGCTTGTCATCGCGCGCACCCTCGCCGAGATTGCCGATCAAGACGTCCAGGACATCGCAGATCCGCCCGAGTTGGCGCCCATAGCTGTGCCGTTGCACGACGTCCGCCTCGGTCTGGGGGGCGCTCGAATTGGCGTTGTTGATCGTCAGACTTGGGCCGAGCGTCCAACCGGGCAGAATCGGCTGGGTCAGCGTGGCTGGCGCCGAGAAGAACGGCTTCCACCAGTCCGACACCAGAGCGGCAAGATCGGCGCCCGGCCAGCCGGCAGGCCCGGTCGAGTCCTGAGTCATCGTCGTCCCCCTTGCGATTCGAGAGCTTCGGTCCGTGCTGCTACCTGCTGCGGGCGGTAGGTGCAGTGGCATCCTCGTCCCGGACGGCGTCGCTGATGGCCCGGCCCACGTCACCGACGTCGCAACCGCGATGCGACGTGATCCACCGATGTTCCTGTGGTGGTCGTACTAGGTCCGACCGCGATCAGTCCGCGAAGAACGCCTTCAGGACGGGCGCGAGGACCGTCGGATCGACAAAGTGGGCCTGCCCATCCCATAGAGCCCGGCCTCACCGCCAGCCGCCTTGATCACCTCCTCAATGTCCTCGACTTCCCACTCGATAGCATAGGTCCGGGTGTCACCGCTGGGACCACGGCCGCGGCGGTCG
>JANNPJ010000417.1:0-13391 GCA_031400005.1 Kineosporiaceae bacterium
TCCCACTGGCCGGTGTGATGGTTGAAGCTGATCGAGTTGTCGATCGTGGAGCGGTCGAATCCTCGCGCTGCAGGCGGGCGAGCAGGTTGAGCACCCCGAGCCGGATGGACACATCAAGCATCCGGGTAAGAATCTTGGCGATCGTCGACTTCCCGAGCCGGACTCCCCCACCAGCGCCACCGTTCGGCCCGGCACCAGGTCGAAGGAAACCCGGTCGACGGCGCGCAGCTTTCGGACCTTCAATCCGTTGCGGATGGTGTAGGTCTTGGTCAGGTCCGTGACCTCGACAGTGGTCATTGGTGCTGTCCCGTCGCCGTGGTCGGGTCGAGGCCCGTCCGGATGAAATCCCCGCGGGTGCCGCTCAGACTCGGGAACGAGCCGAGCAGCTTGCGGGTGTAGGGATGCTGCGCATCGCGGTACAGCCGATCCGCCCGATCCAGCTCGACGATCTCACCACGCAGCATGACCGCAATCCGGTCGCTGATCTCCAGCAGGAGCGGCAGGTCATGGGTGATGAACACGACCGCGAAGTCCAGTTCGTCGCGCAGCCGGACGATCTCCCGGAGGATGTCCCGCTGCACGACCACGTCGAGGGCCGTGGTGGGCTCGTCCATGATCATGATTTGCGGCTCCAGGAGCATAGCCATCGCGATCATGACGCGTTGGCGCATCCCACCGGAGAGCTCGTGCGGATACGCACGCAGCCGGGTGGAGTCCACCCCGACGCGCTCGAGCGCCTCCACCGACCGCGCCCTCACATCGGCCCGGGACATCGTCGGACGATGCGTGCGGAGGGTATCGCGCAGTTGTGCCTTGATCGTGATGACCGGGTTGAGGGAATTCATTGCGCCCTGGAACACCATGGACAGCTTGTCCCAACGAAAAGCCCGCAGTTCCTCGTCGTTCAACCCGAGGATGTCGATGTCAGACCCGTCCCGGTCATGGAAAACGATCTCGCCGGAGGTAATTCGGGCCGGCGGCCGGTGCAACCGATTGACTGCGTACGCCAGAGTCGTCTTGCCACACCCAGATTCCCCCGCAAGTCCGAGGATCTCGCCTCGGTGCAGGGACAGGCTCGCGTCCTTCACGGCCGTCACCGGGTGCTCGACCTCGTACACCACGCTCACGTCGCGAACCGTCAGGACGGGACGGCGAGTGGCGATCGGCTCGGGGGCCTTCGGGAGCAGCGCGGTCATCGCCCGGCCGGCTTCCGAGTCGCGGCGGCCTGCTTGGCGTGCTCGCGCTGTTGGGCACGCTCACGGACGAGCACCGCACGGGCCCGACGCTGGTGCTGCCGCACGTTCTTGAGTCGGGGATTGATGATCTCGTCGATTGAAAAGTTGATCAATGCCAGTCCCATCCCGAAGAGTGCGATCATCAGGCCGGGCGGCACGAACCACCACCAGGCTCCCAGCGGCAGCGCGTAGCCATTCTGCGCGTAGAACAGCAGGGTGCCGAGCGTCGCGCGCACTGCACGGTCTACATGGGCGCGAGTATCGGTGTCGGCATCGTGATCGAGGGGTCGGTGTACCGAGGCTCGAGCTCGAATACGGGCCCGCTCGGTTACCTGCGCCTGCCTGGCGAGCGCGGAACCCGGCGGACGCTCGAGGAACTCGCCGGTCCCCGCGCCGTCGCCGAGCGAGCCCGCTCCGCGATCGCCGCAGGACGCACCTCGAGCGCGCAGATCAGCCCAGAGGGCGACCCGTTCACCGACTTCGCTGCGGTCGCGAACGCGGCGGTCCTGGGTGATCCGCTGTCCCTGGCCCTGATCGAGGAATCGGCCGAACATCTCGCCGCCGCCGTGACCTTCGTCGTCAATCTGCTTGATGCAGACTCTCTGGTGCTGGCCGGACCATCGTTCACGATCGCCGGGTCGATCTACCTCACCGTGATCCGGCGCCAGATCCAGGCCGACTTCGTCGCACAGGCCATGCATGGGGTGTCCGTCGAACTGTCGATCAATGTGGCCGATGCGGGTGCGGTCGGCGCCGCTGCGCTCGTCCTGCAGCGCCGACTCGCCCCCCGCTGAAGCCCGCGTCGCCACCGCAGTCGACGCCGCGCCTGCCCTCAGAAGGAATGCGGACCGAAACGTCCCCACGCCACGACTGCGGCCATCGCCAGCAGCACCAGATTGAACATGATCATCGGGGTTTCCTTCTGCCGGGCATGCGTGATCGCGGCACCGACCATGAGCACGACCAGGCCGGTGGCCGCCAGAGGCACCAGGATGGGAGCGATGTCCACGAGTGCGGGCAGGATCAGACCGACGGCGGCCAGCACCTCCAGAGCCCCGAGCGCCTTGACGGCGGCGGGCTCGACGCCCTCGACCCAGCCCATGCCGGCTGCGGCCAGCTTCTCCTTCGGCTGGAACACCTTCATCAGACCGGCGGCCAGAAATATCGCCGCGAGCACGCTGGCAAGAATCCACAAAAGTATGTTCATCAGGGCTTTCTCCGGGTGAATGAGGTGAACCTTCACGCGGAAGGTACGCCCTGACAAATTGAGCGGTCAAGTACTTGCACAGAAAGTACGTGGCGCTTCACGTGCTGCCTGTCGCTGGGAGACGCCGCAGCAGCCGTAATCGCCGACCTGCGCGAGATCGGCCGCCGGACTGGCATTCCGACGAACCGGACGACCATTGTCCTGTCGCAACGCTGCTCACGGCGCACGTCGCAACGGTCCGATTACCGCGCAAGGCGGGCATGTTGCCACATATGCCATCTATTTCTCTAGATTTTTATTGATCTGCCGCAATTCAGGTAAAGCACAACGTGCGAAATGCCGATATCTTGTCGGTCCATGATCGGAGGCGTTCGGATCGTGCCCCTCTCAGTGCCCGTGCCAACAACCGGACCACGTGGCGCGTCCCCGGCCACTCTCCTGGTCTCCGCTCAGGCTTCCTTGCGGGCGTCCGACCTCGACGCCGCCAAGGCCCAGGTCGAGCAGGCAGTCGCATTGGCTGAGGCAGTTGGCGACCGCGTCATGCATGCTCGGGCGCTAACCGCTCTGGCGCGGATTCTGTACATCCGCACCGACCTTGCCGAGGGCATGGCCACCGCCATGCGCGCCATCGAATTGTCCGAGGCCGTTGATGATCTGGCTTCATCGGCCAAGGCCCATGAGTCAGCCGCCCGCATTCTCCTCGAGGTCGGCGAGACCGATTCCGCCTTGGAGGAGGGCCTGGCGGCAATGCGAGCAGCCGATGCGAGCCTGGATCTGGAGGCGACCCTGGCAGCGATGCGCGCCATGACCAACATCTACGCCGAGCTGCAGCAATGGGACAAGGCATTGGCGTTCGGCGAACGCTTCTGTGAGACGGCCCGACTGCTGGCCGATAAAGCCGCCGAAAGCGCTGCCATCGATACGATTTCGTATATCTATGACGGAATAGGACGCGAAGCGGCAGCCAATGGTGACCTTGTGCTGGCTCAAGCCCATGCCGAACGCACCGTGACGCTGTCCAGGACCGCCATGATGATGGCCCGCGAGGCAGGAACCCGCTTCGGTGAAGCCACCTGCCTGGCGAACCTCGCCGAGTCGCTGTCGGACGTCGGCCGACACGAAGAGGCGCTGGAGCTGCTCGACAGTTGGCCTGCCGACCCCTCCCTCGACACCGCGTCCATGGTCGTCCACCAGCGTACGACCCGCGGGATGGTGCTCGCCGGTCTGGGTCGCCACCGTGAGGCCGCCGAGATTCTCTCCCAATGCCTGGCCGAAGCGCCTTCTCGCCTGCACGAGATCAACACCTGTCGCGCCCTGGCCAGGATCCTGGAAGAGATGGGCGACCTGCGCGGTGCGCTGGATCACCAGAAGCGCTTGTTCGCCCTGGTTTCCGAACAGAGCTCGGAGAAGGCGCGACGCGCCGCCAGCGTGGCTGCCGTGCGACTGGAAACTGTCCAGGCCGAGGCCCGGGCAACCGTCTTGCAGACCCAAGCCACCGCCTTGCAGTACTCGAACGAGCAGCTCAACCGCCGTTCCGAGGACCTGCAGCGACAAGCCCTCGAAGACCCGCTGACCGGTCTACCCAATCGCCGTCGACTTGATCAATTACTAGCGACCGATCTCCGGTCCTGTTCAATTGTGATGGTCGACGTGGATCACTTCAAACTCGTCAATGATGGCCATTCTCACCTGGTAGGGGATGCCGTTCTGCGGGAACTGGCCAAGCTCCTCAGCTCCACCTGTCGTGACGGCGACACCGCGCTCCGTTTCGGGGGCGAGGAGTTTGCCTTGTTGATGCTGGGCACCTCGGCCGATGGCGTGCTGGCCGCAGCCGAACGGGCCCGCAGGACCGTGGAGTCGCACGACTGGGCAGCCCTTTCTGCGGGTCTGGCCGTGACCGCGAGCTTCGGCGTCGCCCTCGGCAGTGAGGTCGAGACCAGCACAGAACTACTGGCTCTGGCTGACCGTCGCCTGCTCACCGCCAAGGAGAACGGTCGCAATCGGGTGGTTGGCCCGGCAGAAACCCCAGGGTCCTAGCCCCAGCGGGTTTCACTGACCGGCCCGAATTCAGTCAGCGGTCAGCATCAGTCGGATTGCAGCTTCATTCGATAATGCCATCCGGGAGAAATTGAGGCGCGGCCGAGCGAATGATCGCTTTGCCCAACCGCATCCTGGATTTGCCGAGGAGCCCGGGCCACGATGGACGCATGACTGTTACGGGACGTTTGGAACTGGTCGCGTTCGACGCGCCGGACATCGAGATGCTTGCCTCCTTCTACGCCGAACTCACCGGCTGGGCGATCGCCCGGAGGGAGCCCGACTGGATCACCCTGCCTACCGGTGACGGCCAGGAAATCGCGTTCCAATTGGCTCCTGACCACGTCGCGCCGAAGTGGCCTGGGCAGGAGCACCCACAGCAGTTCCACCTTGATTTGCTGGTCGACGGTTACCAGGCGGCAACCGAGCGAGCGATCGCCCTCGGCGCAACCCGGCTGGCCGACGGCCCGACCTGGGTGACGCTGGCAGACCCGGCCGGTCACCCGTTCGACCTGTGTCAAAGAGACGGCGTCGGACCAACAATGGGGTTGTACGCGGTGACGATCGACGCACCCGACGCCACGGCGCTGGCGCGCTTCTACGCGGATCTACTCGGGATGGAGCTCACCTACGAGGGTCCGGAGGGCGCGCTCATCGCCGGCGACGCCAAGAGGGTGATGTTCCAGCAGGTGAACGAGTACAACCCGCCCCAGTGGCCGAACCCAGCGCACCCGCAACAAGCTCATCTCGACATCATCGTCGACGATCTCGACGCGGGCGAGGCGCACGCCCTCGACGTGGGCGCGTCTGCGCTGGAGGTGGGCGGCAAGTCGTTCCGGGTCTTCGCCGACCCGGCCGGGCACCCGTTCTGCCTCACGGTCGGCTAGTCCACGGAGATCCTTTGCGGGTGGCTCAGGGTGTGGTGAGAGCGGTTGCCAGGAGTGCAGCGGGACCGTCCAGCGCCGGGCTGTGCACCATTTCGGTGCGGTGCACCAGTCGGATTTCGGTGCGCTGTGCCAGCCGGGTTGCGCGGACTGGGACGGCCGTGACGCCGGGAATACCATCGAGCGCCGACTGCGGTAGGAGCGCGAGCCCGTGTCCGGCGGCGGTGAGGGCGATCAGTCCGCGGACGTCGGTTCCCGCATAGTGCAAGGACGGGCGGTAGCCATCGATTCCGCTGACGGCACGGAGCTGCCCGAGCGGGATGGCGGTGTCGGGCGCATCGATCCATCGCGCGTCGGCGAGGTCGACCAGGCCGAGGCCGCTGCGACCGGCGAGTGGGTGCCCCGCCGGCAGGGCAACCGCCACGGGCTGCTCGGCGACGGCCAGCATCGTGAGCGGGCCGACGTCGGGTAGGTGGAGCGGATCGTTGGGGGCGGCCATGCCGTCGATCAGACCGATGTCCAGCGCCGCCGTCGCGACGTCCCGGGTGATGGCCGCGCGGCCGAGGACTCGCACTGTCACCTCCAAACCGGGCTGCTCCTGCCGGATCTCGGCCAGCGATCCGGCTACCTGTGCCGTCATGGCCAGCGGTGCGACGCCGATCACGATGCGGGTGGCAGGCGCTGCAGTCAAGCGCATGACGTCCGCCCTGGCGGCGTCCAATCGCAGCACCAGCGGCGCGGCATGCTCGAGCAGTCGGACGCCGACCGTCGTCGGACACACCGGACGTCGGTGCAGGAGGACCGCTCCGAGGTCGCTCTCCAGCGCGGCGATGTGCTGGGACACCGCCGACTGGGTATACCCGAGTTCGTGGGCCGCCGCAGAGAACGAACCGCAGCGGGCCACGGCGATGAACGTGCGGAGAAGATGCGGATCCATGACTATCAGTATTGCTAATGCGAAGGTCACAGATCATCGTTGGCGCTGAACTCAACCGGCGGTCAGGATGTCCGTATGCCGCATCCTCTGATTCCCTCCACTGCCCGGGTCGCTCTGGTCGGCGACCGATCCCCCAGCGTTCGAGCCCACGCTCGAATCCCCGAACTGCTCGACGCCTTGGCCAAGCGCGAGCACCTGGTCCTGGACGCGTACTGGATTCCCACCGAGGATGTCCTGGCTGACCCCGAATCATCCGATTTCCTCTCCGGCTTCGATGCCATCTGGCTGCTGCCTGGCAGCCCGTATCGCAGCGAAGCCGGCGCAATCGCCGCAGTCCGCATCGCGCGCGAGCAAAGGATCCCCTTTCTCGGCACCTGCGCTGGTTTCCAGCACGCCGTCCTGGAATTCGCCCGGAACGTGTGCGGGCTCTCTGGCGCCGGCCACACCGAGAACCAGCCGGAGGCGGACGACCTGCTGATTGTCCCGCTGGCCTGCTCGCTCGTCGGCCACGAAGGCGCCGTCAAGATAACGGCCGGATCATTGGCCGAGGAGATCCTCGGAGCCGAGCGGACGATCGAGCGATACCACTGCGCGTACGGCGCCAATCCCGCCTACCTGGAGGCGCTTCGAGCTCATGGATTGGTTTTCAGTGGCGTCGACGAGGCGGGTGAGGTGCGGATCGCCGAGCTGCCGGATCACCCATTCTTTCTCCTCTCCCTGTTCCAGCCCGAGCTCGCCGGAGACGGCACCCGCCCACATCCGATCATCCGGGCGCTGGCCGCGGCCGCCGTCGAGCACAGCCGCCAGCCGGCCCGGTAGGCCCTAGGGCAAACTGGTTCGGTGAGCGAGCCCCAGGCACCAACCCGTCCCACCCGACTGACCCGGCACGGCGACACCCGGGTCGACGACTTCTACTGGCTCCGAGACAAGGACAACCCCGAAGTCATCCAGCTACTGGAGGCGGAGAACGAACACACCACCGCCCACATGAGCGATACCGAACAGTTGCAGCAAGACCTGTTTGAAGAGTTCAAATCACGAATTCAAGAGACCGATCTGTCGGTACCGGTACGCAAGGGACCCTGGTGGTACTACGGCCGCACCGAGGAAGGCCGACAGTACGGCATCCATTGCCGCAAACCCGACAATAATGGCGTAGCCGGTAACGACGAGATCGTACTGCTGGACGAGAACGTCGCGGCTGGCGACGGTGAATTCTTCGCGCTGGGCACCTTCAATGTCGACCCCACCGGACGGCGGCTCGCCTATTCCACCGATACTGACGGCAGCGAGACCTTCGAAATGCGCATCCGCGATCTCGACACGCTGACCGATCTCGATGACGTCATCGAAGACACCTATTACAGCAGCGCCTGGAGCCGCGACGGTTCGGTGCTCTTCTACACTCGCCAGGACGCCGCAAAGCGGCCGTTCCAGGTTTGGCGACACATCGTCGGCGGTCTCAGCGATGACGATGAGCTCATCCTCCAGGAGGATGACGAGCGCTTCTTCATCGGCGTCGGCAACACCACCACCGACGACTACGTGATGGTCTCGATAAACAGTTCGCTGACCAGTGAAGTTCACGTGCTACGGTCCAACGATCCGCTGGGTTCGTTCACCGTCATCGAACCCCGCCGCCAAGGTGTGGAATACCATGTCTCGCACCATCGCGGCGATCGCGACGTGTTCTACATTCTCACTAACGAGGATTCCCCTAACTTCACACTCATGATGACGCCGGCCGACCTGCCAGGTCGGGCAAACTGGACCGAGGTGATCCCGCATCGCCAGGATGTCAAGCTTGACGGGATCCAACCCCTGGCCCGCCATTTGGTGCTGTCCGAGCGGGCGGCTGGCATTGCCCGGATCGCCATCGTCAATCTCGACACCATGGATCACTCGGTCGTGGCGCAGCCGGAAACCGTGTACACGGCCGGCCCAACCGGGAACGCCGAGTTCGACACTCACGTCGTCCGCTATGCGTACACATCATTTGTCACGCCGAGATCGGTCTACGAATACGATCTCATCAGCGGTGAACGAACCTTGCTGAAACAGCAGCCAGTCCTGGGAGGATACGACCCCACCGCCTACACAAGCGAGCGGACCTGGGCGCAAGCTTCCGACGGCACCCGCATCCCGGTCTCACTCGTCTACCGCAGCGACCGACCACGCGACGGCGGTCCGGCCTTACTCTATGGCTACGGCGCGTATGAGATTTCAACCGACCCGCATTTCTCCTCGCTTCGCCTGAGCTTGCTCGATCGAGGATTCCTGTTCGCCATTGCGCATGTCCGCGGTGGCGGTGACCTTGGCCGGCTCTGGTACGAGGACGGCAAATTCCTAGAAAAACGGAACACCTTCACCGACTTCATTGCAGCGGCGGAACACCTGAACCAGGAGGGCTACTCGTCCCCGAAAACTCTCATCGCGCGCGGTGGCAGTGCCGGCGGTCTCTTGATGGGTGCGATCACCAACATGCGCCCCGATCTCTTTGCCGGCATCGTCGCCCAGGTGCCATTCGTTGACGTGCTCACCACCATGCTTGACCCTTCGCTGCCGCTCACCGTGCACGAGTATGAGGAATGGGGAAACCCCGAAGATCCCGAGTACTACGCCTATCTCAAGTCGTATTCGCCGTACGACAATGTGCAGCCGGCCCGCTACCCGACCATGCTGGTCACCGCGGGCTTGAACGATCCGCGGGTCAGTTACTGGGAACCGGCGAAATGGGTGCAGAAGCTCCGGCAGAACAATCTCGGCGATTCGGTGATCTTGCTGAAGACCGAAATGGGTGCCGGGCACTCCGGTCCATCCGGCCGCTACGACTCGTGGAAGGAGGAGGCGTTCGTCTACGCGTTCATCCTCGAACGGGGCACCGACCATCCGCAGGAGCGAGACGCGCGGTAACCTCGAGTGTCCGAGAGAGGCGCGAGCTGATGGGCGCCGATCGACTGCATAATGGAAGGTGTAAATGAACGGCCAGGCTGAAACTCATGAATTTCAAGTGGAAACACGTCAGCTGCTGCAGTTGATGATCAATTCGGTGTACTCGGACAAGGATCTCTTTCTCCGGGAACTTATCTCCAACGCGTCGGACGCTCTCGACAAGCTGCGTCTGGAGCGATTCAGGGACGATAGCCTGGACGTCGACACCTCCGATCTACATATCGAGATCCAGTTCGATCAGGCCGAGCGCACGCTGACCGTTCGGGACAACGGAATCGGGATGTCCCGCGCCGAGGTCATGGACCTCATCGGGAAGATCGCAAACTCAGGAACCGCAGAGTTCGTACGCGAACTCAAAGAGATGCAGAACGGTGACACCGGCACGGAGGAATTCATCGGCCGGTTCGGCATCGGATTCTATTCGAGTTTCATGGTCGCGGACGAAGTCACGTTACTCACCCGGCGGGCCGGCGAGACCCAGGCCACGAAATGGGAATCCAAAGGCGAGGGAACGTACACCCTTGAGGATGTCGATACCGCGCCTCAGGGCACCGCGGTCACCTTGCACCTCAAGCCCGCCGACCCCGACGATCGACTCTTCGACTACACCGACCCGTGGAAGATCCGCGAGATAGTCACGCGTTACTCGGATTTCATCACCTGGCCGATCCGGATGCCGGCGGCCGACACCGACACCGGGGAAGGCAGCGAGGAGCAAGGAAAACTGGAGACGATCAACTCCAGGAAGGCGCTATGGGCCAGTCCCGCGGCCGAAGTAACGGACGCCGATTACAGCGGGCTGTACAAGCGGATCAGCCACGACTGGAACGATCCGCTGGAAACCATCCGGATGCAGATCGAGGGCACGCTGCAATACCAGGCGCTGTTGTTCATTCCCTCGGTTGCCTCGCCGGACCTCTTCACCCAGGGCGCCAAACGAGGCGTCCAGCTGTACGTCAGCAGGGTCTTCGTGATGGACGATTGCGAAGCCTTGATGCCGACGTACCTGCGGTTCGTCAAGGGCGTTGTAGATTCCGCAGACCTGGCCCTCAACGTGTCTCGGGAGATCCTGCAGCAGGACCGTCAGATCGAGGCAATGCGTCGTCGGCTGACAAAGAAGGTCCTGTCCACAGTCAAGGACATGGCAGCGAAGCGCCCGGAAAAGTACGCCACCTTCTGGAAGCAATTCGGTCGCGTCGTCAAAGAAGGACTGCTGCAGGACGTCGCGAACAGAGACAGCATCCTCGAGATCTGCTCATTCGAGACCACCCAGAGCCTCGACGTCCGCACCACGCTTCGCGAGTACGTCGAGCGCATGGGTGACACCCAGGAGCACATCTTCTACATGACCGGCGAGTCGCGCCCGGCCATCGAGAATTCCCCCTACATGGAGGCCTTCCGAGCGAAGGAGTTGGAGGTGCTGCTGCTGACCGATCCGATCGACGAGATCTGGGTCGACTCGATCCCCGAGTTCGGCGGCAAGCGGTTCCAGTCCATCACCAAGGGAGAAATCGATCTCGACGACAAGGCCGAGGGCAGCGCCGAACGCGAGCAACAGCAGCAGGAGCAGTTCGCGGAACTGCTGTCGTGGATGACTACGGTCCTGGAGAAAGACGTCAAACAGGTGCGGCTGTCCTCCCGACTCACGACCTCGGCAGCATGCGTCGTGAGCGACACGCACGACGCCACGCCCGCCCTGATCAACATGTACCGGGCCATGGGCCAGCACATCCCCCAGGCCAAGCGGATCCTCGAGGTCAATCCGGCGCATCCGCTGATCACCGGGCTGCGCACCGCGCATGCGGAGCGGGCCGATGACCCGAAGCTGGCCCAGACGGCCGAGCTGGTGCACGGGATGGCTCTGCTGTCTGAAGGCGGCCAACTGGATGACCCATCGCGATTCGTTCACCTGATCGCCGAGCGTCTGAGCGAGGCGCTCTGATCTTGCTCTGCTGGATCTGCTCCACCCGGGAGGCAACCGGACAGCACCTGGACCGGCTGCCTCCCGGTGGAGATCGGGCGCTCAGCGAGAGAAGGAGCGATGGTCGAGTCTTATCGGTTTGAAAGCACGCTGTGGGTGGCAACGGGGACCGGATCCTGGCATTTCATCAGCCTGCCGAACGATGAATCAGACCAGATCTTGGACCAAGCAGGCCCAGCAGGACCGGGTTTCGGGTCGGTTCGGGTCAGTGTGTCGATCGGCAGCACCAGCTGGAGGACGTCGATCTTTCCCGACACCAAACGGGGCACGTACGTCCTGCCGATCAAGAAGGCGGTCCGGGTAGCAGAGGGCCTGACCGAGGGCGATGTCGTCACCGTCGTTCTCGACGTGGCGTGAAAACGTGCGGAGGGTGGTTGGTCAGCGTGGGTGGTTGGTCAGCGGAGTGAGTTGGTGAATGTCGTGGCGATGCCGTAGGGCCGCGATCTCGGCCTGGTCGGGTGGCCCCCCGGCGGCCAGCAGCTCCGTGAGCTCCTGGAGGTAGATCTCGTGACCTGCCGGGGACACCAGGAAGAGCATCCGAGCAGGTTCGGATCCTGGGTTGAAGAACGCGTGCGGGCAGCCGGCCGGGACGAACATGAAGCTTCCCGGTCCGCCCCGGAGCACCGATTCGCCAGTCTCCGACTCCCACGTCCGCCAGTCACCGTTGGCCTTGGCCGTTGGCTGGAAAGCGAGCAGATCCAGTTCGCCTTCCAACACGTAGAAGACCTCCTCGGCCTGTTGGTGCAGGTGCGCCCCCACGTCGAATCCCGGCGCCACCTCGGCCTCGAACGTCGACCAGATCTTCGACTGCTCGGCACCCGCCTCCAGGGTCATGGCTTGGATCTTGCGCCCGCCACCGGGTAGTAGCAGTAGTCCGTCGGTCATCTCGGCTCGCTTTCTGTCTCAGGGTTCCAGCCGATTGTCGGATCCAGCCGACAGGTCAATGGCCTTCATCGGCAGGGTATTACGCGTCCGCCGTTCGGTCCTGGTACTGCTAGCCTGCCGCCTGTTCGTCGCCGTCCATTGGGGGGAGCCAATTCGGCGTGATGAATAGGCCTGAGCGCCTGCAGTCGGCGCACCGCGCTGAGATTGCTGCCTTTCTTCGCGCCGCGCGAAGTCGGTTGCGGCCGGCCGACGTTGGGCTTCCTGAGGACCGCAATCCCGGCTTGCGCCGGACCCCCGGACTGCGACGCGAAGAGGTCGCCCAGCTCTCCGGCGTCGGTGTCACCTGGTACACCTGGCTCGAGCAAGCCCGAAACATTTCGGCGTCGGAACAGGTGGTCGACGCGCTCGCGAGGGCACTGCTGCTGGACCCCGACCAGCACCGGCACCTCCGTCGGCTGGCTGGTCTCGCTACTTCGATCGTTCAGACGCACGTCGACGTTGCGCTCCCCCGACTGCAACGACTGGTCGATGCAGCGGCCCCCAACATCGCGTCCATCTATGACGTTCACCTCGATTACGTGGTCTGGAACACGCCTTACCGGCGGATCCGGCACGACCCAGCCATGCTCCCCGACGACCGGCGCAATCTGTTGTGGATGATGTTCACCACCGCGCAGGACAAGCCCGCGTGGTTGGCTGGGAACCGGCCGCTCGTGCCGTGCTCAGTCAGTTCCGAGCCGCCGTCAGCAGGCAACCCAGCGATCAACGGTTCGCGAGGATCGTGGCGGAACTGACGAACACCAGCCCGGAATTCCGCCAGTGCTGGGGCGAGTATCCAGTCCGTGCGTTCAAACCGGCGACCATTCAGATCGATCACCCCGAGATCGGACGACTCGACCTGGAGATGTTCCAGTTTCGCGCGGTCGAGCACCCGGATCTGCTGATGGTCCTCCAAACACCCACGAGCAACGATGGCCTCCAGCGGGTCAAATCGCTGCTTGACGGCCCCGAGCCGGCGTAACGGCACTCACGTCTGCCGGCGAGACGGCACAGCATGATCACGGGAAGGTTTGGGGCGCCGGTATCCAGGGCTCCGAATTCGCCAACAAGGTCTGATCGCGAGGGATTCTGGGGTAGCTCCGGCGCACGGTCGGCGTCGGGACGGGAACGCGGATCAGACGAAGGCCGACAGACCGGTAATGGCCCGGCCGACGATGAGGGTATTCATCTCCCGCGTGCCCTCATAGGAGTAGATCGCCTCGGCATCGGCGAC
>JANNPJ010000421.1:0-6468 GCA_031400005.1 Kineosporiaceae bacterium
CAGGACTGGCAGCGGCATCCGGACCGGGTCCGCGACGACGTCGAGGAACTCGGCTGGCCGGTCTTCGTGAAGCCGGCCCGGGCCGGCTCGAGCATGGGGGTCAGCAAGGTCAGCGGCCCGGACCAACTGGACGCCGCGATCGACCTCGCGCTCCAGCACGATCGCAAACTGGTGGTCGAGGCGATGATCGAGGGCCGCGAGATCGAGTGCGGGGTACTCGAATCGCCCGATGGTGGCCCGCCGCTGACCAGCCTGCCCGGTGAGATCGAGGTGCTGCCGGGGCACGAGTTCTACGATTTCGAGGCCAAGTACCTGGCCGGTGATGCCGCCCGGCTGAGTTGCCCGGCCGACCTTCCGGCCGAGGTCGCCCAGCGGATCCGCGATCTCTCGGTCCGCACGTTCGAGGCGATGGGCTGCGAGGGACTGGCCCGGGTGGACTTCTTTCTCCGCCCGGACGGCGAGGTGATGGTGAACGAGATCAACACCATGCCGGGCTTCACTCCGCAGTCGATGTACCCGTTGATGTGGGCCGCCACCGGCCTGAACTACTCGGATCTGGTTGACCGGCTGCTCCGGCTGGCCCTGAACCGGCCCACCGGGCTGCGGTGATCGGCTCTTGAGTCGAGGTCACTGCCCGGCTCACTACTGGACAGGGTGTGCTACGGGCAGGGTTCGCTACTGGCAGGGGTCGGCCTCGGACTCCGGGAGCGGTTTGACCGCCGGCTCGAGGTCGACCAGGGCACCGGAGGCCATGGTCCGATCGATGGACGTCGGGACCGTCACCTCGACCGCTGGGATGCGGTCGTGGGTGACGAACCGGAAGACGTCCTTGGTCTCGGTGAAAATCCATTCCAGTTGGTTGACCTCGAGACAGTTGGCGCTCGGCCCGGGGGCCGGGACGCCGCAGCGCAGCACGATCGCTGGGTCGCCCCAGGCGGCTGACCCGGCGACGTCCAGGTCGTTGCGCTCGCGATCGAGCACCCGCTTGGGCAGCCGCTCGAGTAGGCCCGTGCAGGCCGCCGACCCGGCGTCCGGCCCTGGCGTGGGCGGGTCGGAGCCCGGGCCGAA
Source organism: Kineosporiaceae bacterium (assembly GCA_031400005.1). Lineage (GTDB taxonomy): Bacteria > Actinomycetota > Actinomycetes > Actinomycetales > Kineosporiaceae > JANNPJ01. The sequence goes on from JANNPJ010000421.1 coordinate 1,069, forward strand.
GCCGCAGCCACCCAAGGCCAGTCCCAGTCCCAGTGCGACCAGAGCCGGACGGGCGGTCGTGACCCTGCGGCTCACACGTGCACGACAGTGCAGGTGAGCGTGCGAGTGATGCCCTTCACATCTTGGATTTTGGCGATCACGATCTGACCGAGTGCATCCAGGGTGGGCGCCTCGATCCGGGCGATCACGTCGTAGGGACCGGTAACGTCCTCGGCCATCGTGACCCCACTGATCTGCGCGATCTCGGTGGCGATCGTCGAGGCCTTACCGACCTCGGTCTGGATCAAAATGTATGCCTGCACCACCACGAATTTCTCCTGTCCGGACTGCCTGAGGGTCTTTGGCGCCACGGTGCGGACCGCCTCAGACATCGAGCGGTCACGCTACCGTGTCGCCCGGTATTCAGAGCGCTGGGTGGTGTGTTCTTGCGCACGGTGATCAAATCGGGCACTCCCCGTGTCTGTCGACGTGAGGACGGAGATAGCGGTGCCCGATGTGCAACCGAGCGTACACACGGTGGGTCAGATCGGTGAAGATCCTCTTGTCGCGGATGTGATCAGCCGGTATCCCGGGGCGGCGTGGCTGACCGTCGGTCCCGGCGACGACGCCGCGGTACTCGACCTGGCAGACCGGTTTCCGGGGCCGCTGGTGGTCTGCACGGACACCCTGGTCGAGGGCCAGGATTTCCGTCGAGACTGGTCCACCGCCGGGGACGTCGGGGTGAAGGTCGCAGCCCAGAACTTCGCCGATGTCGCGGCCATGGGCGCTTACCCGCACACCTTGCTGGTCAGCCTGACCACGCCGGGGGACGTGCCTGCGGCCTGGGCCCGGGAACTGGCCGACGGGCTGGCCGCCGAATGTGCCCGGGTGGGCGCGGTGGTGGCCGGAGGCGACCTGTCGGCCGGTACCGAGTTGTCCGTCACCGGAACTGCGCTGGGGACCCTGAGTGCCCCGCATGCAGTCCTGCGCTCGGGGGCCCGGCCCGGAGACGTCATCGCGATCGCCGGGTCCAGCGGCCGATCCGCAGCCGGCTGGGCGTTGCTGCTGCGTGGCCACGGAGTCCTGCACGGCGCTGCGCTACCGGCCGCGCCGGCTCGACTGGTCGACGATCATCGCCGACCTCGACCTCCGTACCGGGCCGGACCGGAGGCCGCGCTGGCCGGCGCAACCGCGATGATCGACACCAGCGACGGGCTGGTCCGGGACGCCGAACGGGTGGCCCGCGCCTCCGGCGTCATCCTTGATCTCGACCCGGCCGCCCTGCAGCCGGACGCCGATCTGCTGGCGACAGCGGCGTTTCTGGCCGATTTCGACATGGCCGCCATCGGCCAGTGCTCGGGCGGTCCGCTCGGCGAGTCGATAGCCGCGCCGGACCCGTTCGATTGGGTGCTGACCGGGGGCGAGGACCACGCACTGCTCGCCTGCTTCCCGCCGGACGCCACGCTGCCGGCGTCCTTTCGTCGGATTGGCACGGTTCGCCCCCAGGCCGAGGGTTCCACACCCGATCCCGGCGCTGGTGGCGGCCCGGTTGGCGTCCGGCTCGCCGGTGAACCGATCACCGGCTCCGGCGGCTGGCAACACTTCGCCTGACCCCGCACGTGAGGCTGGGGATGGGTTCGGCGAAGGCTTCCTTTGCGCTGGCTGCCCGGGGTTGCTGGTTGCTGTGCCCCTCTAAAACCGGTGATTGAGGTAATAATTTGCCTGATCACCGTTTTTTGTGGGGCACAGCAACGATTCCCGACGTCTCCCTTTGAGTCCACACCGGTGCTGACCGTCCGGTCTTGGACTCTCGGGATTGGCCAGCAGGGTCTCTAACCGGGTCAAACGCGCGAACACTTCGGCGCAGCACCCGAGCAACCGTGCATGATCGCGGTGGGCTTTGGGAGCAAACGAGGAACGCCGCTCGGCGTGAACCGGGCGGCGTTCCTGAAGTACGAAGGTGCTGGGATCAGCGGGCGACCTTACCGGCCTTGAGGCAGGAGGTGCAGACGTTGATCCGCTGCGGGGTTCCACCAATGACGGTGCGCACCCGCTGGATGTTCGGGTTCCAACGACGCTTGGTGCGTCGGTGCGAGTGCGAGATGCTGTGACCGAACCCCGGCCCCTTCTTGCAGACCTCACAGTTGGCAGCCACGGTTAATCTCCTGAGGTGTTCGAACTGATGCAAGAATTGGGTGCCGACGGGCACTCCACGACTGAGTCACCCTAGCCGACCGGGTGGCGGCTACCCAAACCGAGGTCCGCAGCAGTCCGTATTGCGGGGTAAACGGACGGCGTCACCCTGGCCGAGCAGTGACCGGGAGCGGATGGGGAGGCGACCCGGGGAGCGGCTGGCGCAGGAGTTGGTGGACGGCTGGAGCGGCTGGTGAACGTCAGAAAGTTGCCGCGCGAGCGCCGGGAAGTAGCCGGTAAGTAGTCGGGAAGTTGCCGGCGAGCGGCCGGGAAGTAGCCGGTAAGTAGGCGGGAAGTTGCCGGCGAGCGGCCGGGAAGTTGCCGGCGAGCGGCCGGGAAGTAGCGGGCGAGCGGCCGGGAAGTAGCGGGCGAGCGGCCGGGAAGTATCCGGCGAGCGGCCGGGAAGTATCCGGGGAGGAGCGGCGCTCGCGGCGACGGATAGCCGGTTATGACGACCTGCGGATACTGTCGCGCCTAAGCTCACCTGTTCTACGCCTGATCTTCGTCTGAATCGGCGGCAGAAGGATAGGGCTCGGCCCCGGATGATCCGGCAGGCCTGTCGTGGCGAGATCCTGGAGGCGGTGTCGTGTTGCAGAACCTTGACGCCTCGGCCGCTCGCCGCTGGGCCGTTTCGGCGCTTGCTGCGCTCGGCGAGGCCCGCGAAGAGATCGATGCGCTGAACGTCTTCCCGGTTCCGGACGGCGACACCGGGACGAACATGTTCCTCACCCTGGAAGCGGCGGTCACCGCGGCCCAGACAGTGCCGGGCGACGCCCCGGTGGCTCAGCTGGCCGACGTCTTCGCCCGGGGAGCTCTGCTCGGTGCCCGGGGTAATTCCGGCGTGATCAGCGCCCAGCTGCTTCGTGGCTGGGCCGACACGCTCGGCGAGTTCACCCAGCTCAGTGCCGCTTCAGCGGTGGAGGGGTTCCGGCGGGCGGACGAGCAGGCCTGGAGGGCAGTGAACGACCCGGTCGAGGGCACGATCCTGTCCGTCAGCCGAGCCGCGGCGGCGGCTGCGGCGGCCGCCGAGCCCACCCTGGAGGCCGTGGTCACGGCCGCGGCGGACGCCGCCCACGTGGCACTCGCGCTCACCCCCACCCAGTTGCCCGCGCTGGCCCGGGCCGGGGTGGTGGACGCCGGCGGCCGGGGGCTCGTCGTCCTGATCGACAGCCTGGCTGAACTGGTGTTGGGCGGGTCCCGGCGGCGGCGAGGTCGCAGTCACCGGCATCCGGCGCTACCCGCCCTGGACTTCACCACCTGCACCGACCTGAGCCATACCAATACCGCTAGCCATGCCCATGCCGCTAGCCATGCCATTCCGGCCAGCCCTGCCACTGCGGCCAGCCCGACGAGTGCGGCGAGCCCTGCCAGTGCCACCGAAGCCGCGACCACCGCCGGTACCGCGAACGCTGGTCTGTCGTACGAGGTGATGTTCCTGCTGGAGACCGATCCGGACGCCGGGTCGGTGCCGCTGGACAAGCTTCGCCCTCGGCTGGCCGCGCTCGGTGACTCCCTGGTCATCGTCGGCGGGTCCGGGCTCTGGCAGGTCCATGTGCACGTGCACGACCCGGGGGCGGCGGTCGAGGCGGCGATCGAGTACGGCCGGCCGTACCAAATCCGGATCACGCACTTCTCCGAGCACGTGCGGGTCGGTGGTGGCAACGCCGGCAGCGACCCACGGTCGGCCGGTGTCGGGCTGGTGGCCTGCGCGGCCGGCCCCGGCCTGGCCGATCTCTTCAGCGCGGCCGGTGCGGTTGTGGTGGCCGGCGGCCCGGGTCGACGTCCCTCCACCGCACAGTTGCTGGCCGCCATCCGCCGGACCAACGCGGCAAGTGTCGCGCTGCTGCCCAACGACGGGGACACGATGAACGTCGCCCAGGTGGCCGCGGCGGCCGCTCGGGCCGACGGGATCCGAGTCGCCGTGCTGCCGACCCGAGCGCAGGTCCAAGGACTGGCCGCGGCCGCGGTCCATGATCCGGCGCGCAGCTTTGACGACGACGTGGTGTCGATGTCGGCGGCGGCCGGCGGAGCGAGGGACGGCGCCGTCACTGTCGCCGCGAAGAATGGACTGACCACTGCGGGGGAGTGCCGGGTCGGGGATGCCCTCGGTGTGGTGGACGGCGACTTCGCGGTGGTCGGCAGCGATTTGGCCGCGGTCGCCATCGAGGTGGTCGAGCGATTGCTGTCCGGCGGCGGTGAACTGGTGACGCTTGTGGTGGGGGCCGGTGAACATCAGCCGCTGGCTCGAATGGTCGCCGTCCATCTGCGAACCGTGCATCGTCAGGTAGAGGTGAGCGTGCTGAATGGCGGTCAGCCGAGGTACCCCTTGCTGATCGGGGTGGAATGATCGGGCACAGTGCGCAGAGTGTGGCGTACGGCACGGAGTAGGCAGGCGTGAAGTGAGGGGGTTGCATCCGCTGGCAGTAGGGCGCTGAGTAGCGCTAAATGGCGTGATGTCGTGGCGTGGTGGATGTGAAGGACAGGGGGGCGTGTTGGTCGGGAGCGTCGTCCGCGTGGCCCGGGGGCGTGTGGTCGGTGGCACGTGAGCGTTGAGGGACGTCTCCATCGGCAGGCACCTGCTCAACCAGGTCGACTGATAAGGGGTTGCCCTGGCTGGTGAGGGTTGGCGTGACCAGGTGAGAGTTAGCGCGACCCGGTCACGCGATGACGGTGATGGGGTGTGGAGAACCGCCGGGGCTGTCGGTGGTGGCGGGTACGTTTCGGGTATGGGACGAGATCAGGACTGCGAACGTGACGACGCCGGTAGGCGCGGGGGCCGGAACCGGGTCGCTGGGGTGGTCGCCGTCGCCAGTGGGGGTGAGCGGTGATGACGTTGCTGGCGTACCGGTTCGCTTTGGATCCGACCCCGTTCCAGGAGCGGGAGTTACGCTCGCATGCTGGGGCGGCGCGGAAGGTGTTCAACTGGGGGCTGGCCCGGATCAAGGCCAACCTGTCGCAGCGGGACGCCGAAAAATCTTACGGCATCACCGATCCGGATCTGACTCCGGCGCTGTCGTGGTCGCTGTATTCGTTGCGGAAGGACTGGAACACGGTCAAAGACCGGGTGGCGCCGTGGTGGCGTGACTGCAGTAAGGAGGCGTTTAACACCGGCCTGGACCAGCTCGCGCAGGGGTTGAAGAACTGGGGGGATTCCCGCAAGGGCACGCGGAAAGGCAAACCGGTCGGGTTTCCCCGGTTCAAGCGGAAAGGGAAGGCCCGCCGGTCGAT
>JANNPJ010000441.1:0-23591 GCA_031400005.1 Kineosporiaceae bacterium
GCGTCGGTGTCGCGGGCGATCCGGTCGAGCAGAGCGACGGTCTCCCCCAGCACCTCCTCGGCCCGGCGGACGATGAAGCCGCCGGGTGCCGGGCGGAAGTCCTCGTGCAGGTTGCCGGCGGCGTTCATGACGTAGCGGACGTTCTGCAGGGCCAGGTCACGGTCGGACAGCCACGGCGTCACGACCGCCTCGGTCATCATGCCGACGAGCAGGATGCTCTGCCCGGTGAGCGCCCCGACCAGGTTGAAGAACCCGTCGAGGAGGTAGCCGCGGAAAACGTCGCCGGTCATGTGCCGGGTCGGGGGCATCCACTTCAACGGTGCCTTCGGGAACAAGGTGCGAGCCAGCAGCGCATGGGCCAGCTCCAGCCGGAACGACTCCGGCAAAGTCGGGTCGATCTCGAAGGCGTGCCCGAGGCCGAGTTGCTCATCGACCAGCCCGGCCTCCTTGGCGAAGAACTCGTTGAGCAACTGGCTGACCGTCACCGTGTGCGCGGCTTCCACCGCGTCCGCGGTGGTCAGATAGTTGTCCTCACCGGTGTTGATGATGATCCCGGCGCGAGCGTGGACCTGCCGGCTGAACCGCTGATCCACGAACGTCCGGATCGGGTTGATGTCGCGGAACAGAATCCCGTACATCGAGTCGTTGAGCATCATGTCCAGCCGCTCCAGGCCGGCCAGCGCGGCGATCTCCGGCATGCACAAGCCGGAGGCGTAGTTGGTCAGCCGCACGTACCGGCCGAGTTCCTTGCTCACCCCGTCCAGTGCGGCCCGCATCAGCCGAAAGTTCTCCTGGGTGGCATAGGTGCCCGCGTAGCCCTCCCGGGTGGCGCCCTCGGGCACGTAATCCAGCAGGCTCTGCCCGGTGGAGCGGATCACCGCGATCACATCCGCGCCGGCCCGGGCGGCGGCGATCGCCTGCGGGATGTCCTCGTAGATGTCACCGGTGGCCACAATCAGGTAGATCCACGGACGGCGCGGGGCATCACCCCAGCGGGCGATCAGCCGCTCGCGCTGCGCCCGGTTACGGTCGATCCGACGAATCCCGACGCCGACCGCGCGCGCGGCCGCCCGCGCCGCCCGGGTCGCCTCGCGGCCTTCCGGGACCCGGAACCCGACCCCGCCGGTGCTGGCCTTCTGCGCCAGGGTGAGCAGGTCAGGGGCCTGCCCGCGGGCGAGCGCATCCCAGACCGGCAGGGCGATGCCATGGGCCAGGCCGGTGTCGGCGGCCACCGCGTCGACCAGCCGGTTCACCCACGGCACCCGGTCGGCGTCGGCCCCTGCCAGCCCGGCCAGCCGTAACGTGGCCCGCTCGACAGAGACCGTGGTGTGGCTGGTGGCCAGCCGGACAACCGGTCGTCCGGCTTTGCGGGCCAGCGCCCGAGCCCGCCGAACGACGACGGGGTCCAGTTGAATCAACGTACTTGGGCCCGATTTCACGTAGAAATCATCGCAGAGGCGGTGCTATTCAGGAAAGCTTCCGGCATCACCAGTATTTTGCCGTCAGGTCGCCAAACGGGGTGAATCGGGTTATCTGGCGACTTCGCTCAGCGGTCGGGACACCTCGGTCGGGATGTCACTGCTCTGGTGCACCAGATAGTTGCGCACCACCGTGCTGAACCGCGCGCTCCAGGTGGTGTAGTCGCGCAGCGCGGGCCGCAGCGTGGCGCGCTGCAGGTGCCGGCCCAGGTCACGCAACTCCTGATGAACGCTGGTGACGGCGTGCACCGGTGCCAGCGTCGGGACATAGCCGGCGGCGCTGAAGAGCTGAAGCTGGCTCAGCGGCTGGGCGAGGAACCCGGCCACCTCCTCAGCGGCACCGCTGTTGCGCGACTGCGCCGCCATCGCGATCACCTGACCGCCGAGGACCCCACCGGGCACCGGGATGAGCAGATACTCGCTGGCCCGGGCCTCGTCCGGCGGGGGCCCGGCGGTGAGCTTGTGGCACTGCGCCGGCCACAGCCGGGCCACCGCGGCCGTGTTGGCCTGCATCGCCGCCACCGTGGCGTCCTCATCTCCCCTGCCGTTGGCCGGCACCTGGAACGTCCCCCGGGGGATGGCCTGGCGCAGGTCGTACAGGGCGTCCCGGTTCCGCGACGTCGTCAGGGCCGGGTCGGAGCCGACGTCCCCACCGAACGCGCCGATCAACTCGGACAGGCAGACCGTCATGCCCTCGTACTGCCCGGTCTGCAGCAGGACGGTGCGCGCGACGTTGCCGGTGGTGTTCGTGGCGATCGCGCTGGCCGAGGTCCAGAACTCTTTCGGGTCGGTGACGGTCGCCAGTTCCAGCGCCCGCGCCTTCCACGACCCGCGCAGCAGCGCCTGGTTGATCACCAGCATCGGGGCGTCGGCGTTCAACGGGACGGCGTACAGCGGACCATCAACCGTGCACTGGCTGACCAGACCCCGATAGCAGCCCAGCTCCGCCAGGGAGTCGGTACTGACGTCGTCGAAGCGGCGCACCTGCTTCTTGGCGACCAGTTCCGGCAGGTACTGCGGGTCGATGACGATCAGATCCGACAGGCCGCGGGCCAGCAGGGTTCGCACCACGGCGAACTGATCCGTGCTGGTGTTACCGATTTCCTGATAGGACGCCGTGAGCCCGGCGTCCAAGGTGCTCGGCGTGCGCGCCCAGACCGTCAAGGCGTTCTCCCGAGCGCCATTGATGTCGTCGCCGCCGTAGACGTACACGTTCCGGTTGGTCTGGCGCCCAGTGCTGGACAGCCGGGGAAGGTTGGGGCCCGGCAGCGGGGCGCCGATCATCCCACCCACCACGATGCCGCCCAACGCCGCTCCCAGCACCCACCGCCGGTCCACCTTCGCGTCGATCAGCGGGGGGTTGCCGCCTGCCGGGGTGGTGTCGGGTGGGATGGGGTCGGGTGGGATGGGGGTGGACAAAACCTCGGGCGGGGTGGTCCCGGAGGTAGCGCCGGGCGGCATCGGGTTGGGCGGCGTCGAGTTGGGCGACGTCGGATTGGGCGGGGCCGGGGTGGGTGGGGCCGGGGTGGTGTTGGCGTCAGCGCCCATCGGGTTGCCTCGCCGTCTCCCATGCCGTCGGGTCATCCTCGGTCCTTACTCATCGGGCCTTCTCAGGGCCTGGGTGGGGCCTTCCGGTCGGCCTCAACGGGCCGGTCCGGCCCGTGTCTTCGAAACCAGGGCGGTCAACTCTGCGGCGACATCGGAGCCGGCCACCTCGGCGGTTCGACACCGTGTCGTGACCAGTGCCCGAATCGTGGCGGTGCAGCCTTTGTTCGGGCCGACCACGACGACCTGCACTCCGGTCAGCGCCGAGGCCCGGACCGGCTGCTCCTCGAACGCGTTGATCCCGTCCGTGAGCAGGACGGTCAGCCGACGGACGCCGGGCTCAGGGTTGTCCCCGGCAATCGCCCGGGCCCGGTCGAGCGCCTCGACCAGGCCGGTCTCGCCGCGCGGAACCCCGACCGTGCCCGGCGTCGTTCCCGGCGGCCAACCGGCGGCCAGCGGGCCGGTGACCGGATGCTGAACGCGCGCAGCGAGACCGCCGGCACCGGTGTGGGCCACCACGATGCTGAGCCGGTCCGGGACGGCGCGCCTGCTGGCGGCGTTCCACCACCGTTTCAGCCCGTCAATCGTCGGCCGCCAGGGGGCGGGCACGCCGTAGGTCTGCGGATCGGAGGCGCGGCCCATGCTCAGCGAGGCGTCCAGGATGACGGTGACGTGCACCGGGCGGGGCTTGGCCTCCTGCTGGATCAGGTCGTTCTGCTTCGGCAGGCCGGCCAGGACGGCGGTGATCGGCTCGGTGAGGGGATGCAGACCGAGCTGGTCGGGCTTGTTGTCCAGCCAGGCCAGGAAATCCTTGGCGGCCTTGCGGGCCGGATCGGTCGGGCTCGCCTGGTGATCGGAGCTGGCGAACGCCAGGCCGATACCCAGAACCGGGGCCCCGATCGGGTTGCCGTCCTGGTCAACGATCTGGGCCGGCCGCAGGTCCTTCGGAGCGCTGCAGGTTCGGATCGATCGGGCCGGCAGAACCAGATAACCGGGACACTCCCGGCCGGACACGTCCCCCACGACCATCGGGAACGCCGGTGTCCAGCGGCTCGTCGGCGCGGTCCGCACGGCCAACGCGACCGGATCGAACGGGGCCCAGCCCACCCGTAGCCCGGCCAGCGTGGACAATTCCACCGCCTCAGGGCTGCTGTGCTCGCGCGAAGGCAGGAAGACCGAGGCCCAGTCCAGGCCGAGGGTGTGCCACTGGGCGGGAGCAACGGGTGCGACGTCCAGGTTCTTCCAGGCACCGCTCAGCCCCCTGAGCGCGGGTGGATCCGCGACGACCACCCCGGCCAGCGGCGTTCTGCCTTTCAGCAGCTGACTGTGCAGGTCATCGGCCTCGACCACGCTCAACGCCGTCGCACACGATCTCGATCCGGTCCCGCCGGTGTTCTGATAGGTCATCAGGGCGTTGGCGACCTGCGACCGTAAACGGCTGTCGGCGGCGATCTGGGCTGCCCCGCAATCATCGATGTCCGGGGGCGGCCACCACCGGTGGGCGCTGATCCCGACGACCAGAAGCAGGACGAACAAGCCGCTCACCTTGATCAGGGTGTCGTGTCTGCGGTTCGGGACGAAGGCCGCGATCAGGGCCATCACGAAACAGAGGACGGCGGTGCCGATCCACAGCCACCAGCGGCTGTTGTACGTGGGGAACGGGATCGGCAGCAGAACGAGAACAATGGACAGGCTGGTGAACAGGCCCACCGCGACCAGCTGGATCCAGAACCGGTTGATCTTGCGCACCAGCTCGGTCAGCCATCGCGGCCACGGAATGCGCAGTGGCAGCTGGGGTGCCAGCACCATGATCAGGAAGGCCAGGACGCCGATCAGCTGGTTGGCGAAGTCCAGCGCCCGAGTGACGAGAAAGGCTGCGACCACGAGGATTCCGACGGTGGTGACCCAATCGCGTCGCTGCGTCGCTGCACCTGGCGGCATCCGAACCGGTGCCCCCCCTTTGGAGTACGGCATCGTCGACCTGCGGCGATCTTCGACGGGCGGTCCGCGGAACACGGCGTCGGCCCGAAGTCGATGACCGAAATGGTGTGATGAACGACATAACCCTACAACTGCGGTACCTGCGGGGCAGGCAGTTACCGGCATTGCTCGGGCGACCTCAGCGTTTCGAGCAGCCCGACCAGCCGCAGCACCACCGCGCTCGTGGGCCCCGCCCGGACGGCGAGCGCGAGGTCCACGCTCGGGCGCGGACCGGTGAACGGCCGCACCACGACGCCGGGCAGGCGCAGCGCGTGCGCCCGCCCGGTCGGGACGACGGCGATCACCCCACCGGCCGCGACCGCCCGCAGCAGCTGCTCGTCGTCCGGTTCGTGTCGGACCAGGTGGAAACCGCCATCCGGCCAGATCTGCTGGACGATCCGGTCGAACATGCCCGGCCCGTTCTCCCGCGGCCACATCACCGCCGGCTCACCGACGAGAAGTGCCCGATCGACAGCCTCGCGGGCGGCCAGCGGATGCCCGGCCGGTAGGGCCAGCAGCAGTTCCTCGGTGTCGACCAGGTGGCAGGTCAGCTCCGGTTCGTCGATCGGTGGCCGGACGAACGCGACGTCGAACCGGTTGGCGAGCAGGCCGGCCACATTAGGTGCCGTCCACCCGGTCTCCGCCTCCAGCACGACCTTCGGGTTCTCCGCCCGGAACCGGGTGATCAAGGCATCCACCCGCCCGCCGCGGGCCGAGCGGGTGTAGGCCACCCGAAGCCGGCCGCTCTGCCCCCGCACGGCCGCCTCGATCCGCTCCTGTGCGGCGTCGACCTGGGCCAGTAACGTGCGCGCCTCGGCCGCGACCAGCCGGCCGACCTCGGTCAGGGTGACGCCGGCGCCGCCGCGGTCGACCAGTTCGGCGCCGAGCTCGCGCTCCAGGAGCCGGATCTGCTGGCTCAGCGCGGGCTGGGCGATGTGCAGCCGGGCGGCGGCCCGGGTGAAGTGCAGTTCCTCCGCCAGGACGGCGAAGTACCGCAGCCGGCGCAGCTCCATCCCTGGATCATAAGCACTGCTTATCGCGGGATCGAGGACTGGTCTTGGACGGCGCGCTGCCGCAGGCGGTTCCCTGGAGAACACCGGGCGCACCTTCACCCTCGCCCTGGTCCGGAAGAGAGATTGTCATGTTTGACGTCATGGTGGTCGGTGCCGGAGTCATCGGTCTCAGTTGCGCGATGCGCCTTCAGCAGGCCGGGGCGCGAGTCGCCGTGCTCTGCCCGGACCGGCCCGAGGCGACGACGTCCTGGATCGCCGCAGCCGTCTGGTATCCCACCCACACTGACGCTCACCCGCGAGTGCTGGGCTGGGCCGCGCGCACGTTCCACGAATTCGCCCGGCAGGCAGCGCAGTCCGTGCCGGGCGTCACGATGCGCTCGACCCGGATGCTGCTGCGCGGCTCGACGGCCACCCCGTGGTGGAGCAGCGCGGTCCCGGATTTCCGGTCCCTGCCGGCGGCCGAGGTCGCCTCCGGGTACACCGGCGAATGGCGGTTCACCGTGCCGGCGGTGGAAATGAGCCCTTACCTGAACTGGCAGATCCAGCAGGTCACCGCCGCCGCCGGCGGGGTGCTGCTGGCCCGCCGGATCGACCGGCTCGCCGACGTCGCCGACCTGGCCCCGGTCACCGTCAACGCCACTGGTCTGGCCGCGCGTACCCTGGCCGCAGATGACGCCGTCCACCCGATCCGGGGCCGGATCGTGATCGTGACCAACCCTGGGCTGACCACCTCCGTGCGCGACGACGGCAACCCGGCCGGCCTCACCTACGTGCACCCGCGCAGCCGGGACGTCGTCCTCGGTGGCACGTTCGAGCCCGGCGAATCCGACCTCACCCCCGACCCGGACGAGGGACAGGCGATCGTGGCCCGCTGCACCGCGCTGGTCCCCGAACTCGCCCGCGCCCAGGTGATCACCCAACTGGTCGGCCTGCGCCCTGGACGCACCGGCGGTGTCCGGCTCGGCTTCGACACCGCACCCGAGCCGGATGCTGGGACGGGAACCGGGTCACCCGCTGGCGCGAACACTGGTGCCGAGACAGGGGCCGGGGCTGGGCGGCTGATCCACAACTATGGGCATGCCGGGGCGGGGATGACCCTCAGCTGGGGCTGCGCGGACGAGGTCGTCGCACTGCTCGCCTGACCCGCGCTGGTCTGACCCGCGCTGGTGGCCGGGTCGGCGACCTTCACCGATCAGCCCTTCGCGGTTGCTGCGCTGGAGGCCGGGTCGGCGACAGTCAGGGGGCCGCCGACCCGGTAACCCCGGCGATCGCCGCCGGGGGTAACCGAAAAGTAGCCGCGCCTCGATCAAGCGGTCAGCTTGGAAAAGCTAAATCTCTGCTGAATCGCCCCTGATCACGACACCGCCAGCCGCTGGCCCGCGTTGCGACGGGCTCCGCATTTGCTCCCGCTAGCCCGGATTCAGGTCCTACCCCGCGGCAAACCGCCAGCTGCCCGGTAGCCACCGGGAGCATCACCCGAGCATGAGCGGAGCTTCGCCGCGATACTCAGGCCATCCTCCCGGTAGCCACCCGACCCCGCGGCAAACCGCCAGCACAACGACGACTGCCCGGTAGCCACCGGGAGCATCGCTTGAGTATGAGCGGAGCTTCGGGGTCGACAGCTGGGTCGGAACCGGCAACCACTTCACGGCCGGCCGGCGAGCCCCATCGGCGCGGCTCACGATCCGGCGAAGGCGACCTGGCCGCGAATGACGGTCATCGTGCAGTCAGGTACCGGCGCACCGGCCGCCAGCGCCTCGCCCAGCCCAGCCAGCCCAGTCAACCCAGCCAGCCCAGTCAACCCCACCGCAGCAGCCGGCCCGCTCGCCATGGTGGTGGCGGAATCGGGGGTCCGCCAGCAGGTGAAGGTGGCCGGTTCACCCACCCGCACGACTCCCACCTCCACAGCACCCACCTGCATACCGGCCGGCCCGTCGTCCGGGCGGTCGGTCGTCCCAGCACGGACGGGACGGATGAGTGCCGCTCCCGCAGCATGCCCGCCGGCGGTGTGCGCGTGCACCGCCGTCTCGATCCCGATCCGCTGACCCGGCGTGCGGTGCAGCAGGGCCGCGCGGATCGCTTCCCAGGGAGCGAACGGCGTCACCGGGCTGTCCGATCCGAACGCCAACGAGACCCCGGCCGTGGCCATCGTCGCGAACAGGTTGAGCCGGGCGGCTCGGCGTGGCCCGAGCCGGACCGCGTACATCCGGTCGGTGCCACCCCAGGCGTGGTCGAAGGCCGGTTGCACGCTGGCGATCAGCCCGAGCCGGGCGGCCGTTGCCGCGCCGTCAGCGTCCAGTGACTCCAGATGCTCGATCCGGTGCCGGGCGGCCCGGATCGCGGCCGGGCCAAGGATCGCGGCGGCAGCCTCGAATCCGGCCAGCACACCGGCGACGGCGGCGTCACCGATCACGTGGAAACCGGCCTGCAGCCCGGTCCGGGTGCAGGCCAGGACATGCTCGCGGATCTGGTCGTCGTCCAGATACAGATGCCCGCGCTGACCTGGCGCGTCGGCGTAGTCCTCCTGCAGCGCCGCCGTCCGGGAGCCGATCGACCCGTCCACCATCAGGTCACCGGCCAGCCCGGCCAGCCCCGGCAGCCCGGCCGCGGCGAGCTCGGCGACGATCCGGCGGGCCTCGGCCGCACTGGTGGCCAGCTCTCCCCGGTAGGCCACCACGCCCGGCAGCGTTCCCCGGGCCGAGGTCGACAACGCGACCAGGTCAACCAGGTCGACGACCGGGGCGACATGCGGGGCCGACATCTCGTGCAGTTCGGTGATCCCGGCCGCGGCCGCCGCACGCAGCGCCAGCACCTGCAGCGACCGGCGGTCCGCGGCTTCGATCCCGAACCGGGTGGCATACCGGACGGCGTGATGGGCGTCGCGCTCCACCCGGCCCGAGGGATGCCAGCCCGGCAGGTCGGCCAACCCCGAGCGCTCGGCCAAAGCCCCGGAGACCACGGCCGAATGCACGTCCACCCGGGACAGGTACACCTCACCGCCGGCACCGGCTCGATCCAGCTCCGCGGCAGTCGGCGGGCGGCCCTCGGCCAGCCGCAGCTCGTCCCAGCCGTGACCGAGCACCGGCCGGCCCGGCCGGGCCCGCGCGGCGGCGGCCACCAGGTCGAGCACCTCGACCACCGACCGCGCCGAGGACAGGTCGACACCGGCCAGCAGCAGGCCGGTCTCGGTGACGTGCGCGTGCGCGTCGACGAACCCGGGCAGCACCAGGGCGCCATCCAGATCGACGGTTCGCGCGTCGGTGGAACCGTCAGGCGACTGATCCGGGCCGATCCAGGCTATCCGGCCCTCGACGACCAGTAGCGCCGACAGCCCTGTCCGCCCCGGCAGCCGGGCCCGGCTGTAGCGGGTGTGGTCGGTGCTCAGGGCATCCCCTCTAAGGTGCGGGCCTGGAAAAGCGCGCGGACGCCGGGTGAGCGACGCAGTTCGTCCAGCGCCAGTTCGGCATGGCCGGCGGTGTAGCCATTGCCGATCAGCATGGTGACATCGGCGGCAACCGCCTCCGCGCCCAGGGCCGCGGCCGAGAATGAGGTGGCCATGGAGAAGAAGATCACGGTTCCGCCGTCCGTGGTGGCCAGGATCGCGCCATGCTCACAATCGGGGACGTCGACGCAGACCACGGTGATGTCGGCCGGACCCCCGGCGGCGGTGACGGCGGCGGCCAGGGCCACCGGGTTGCGGGCATCGGCCAGGACGACGACGTCCGCGAGCGGGGCCTCATCCAGAGCCCCGGCAGCGACCAACGCCGCCCGCTCGCTCTCCAGCGGGACGACACCGATCCGCCGGCCCGCCCCGGCCGAGCGGGCCGCGGCCAGTGCCAGGCTGCCGCTCTTGCCACCGGCACCGATCACACAAACCGTCGGGCCGGAGCTGTTCTCCCTGGTACGGCCGGTCGAGCCGGTCCGCCGGTAGGAGGTCACGATGCGGCGGGTCAGGGCCGGTGCCCCGCAGACATCCATCACGGCCAGGGCCAGCTGCGCGGGCAGGTCGGGCGGCAGCACGGCGGCGATCGAGCGGCCGAACAGGATCGCGTGCCCGCTGCAGGGCACCTGCTCGGTTCGCCCGTCCCAGTCCTCCAGGCTGTTCAGCACCAGCGGGGTACAGGTCAGCGAGACGAGGCTTGCTACCCGCTGGCCGACGGTGAGGCCGAGCCGGGAGAGCGGGCCGACCTCGGCGACCGTGCCGATCAGCATCCCGCCCGAGCCGGTGACCGGGTTGTGCATCTTTCCCCGGTCCCGGACGATCTGTCGGACCCGGTCGCGGACCGCCGCGCCGTCGCCGTCGTGCTGATCGCTGAGCTGGCGGAAGCTGGCGGCGTCCAGGTTCAGGCGCTCGACGTCCACCCTCACCTCGTCCGGCCACAGGCCCGGACGGGGGTCGAGTTGCCAGGCGGCCTGCGGCAGGACCCCCTCCGGGCTCAGCACCCGGTGCAACCCGAGCGGGGACCCCTCGGTCAATGATCCGGTCAATGATCCAGCGATGTGCGGCGGAATCTCGGTCACGCGACAAATCCTCTCGATGAAGCCTTCAAATGCAGAAAATCCTCCCGTACTCTGTCGGGATGACCGAGCTTATGGTGTCGCACTCGGACCTGCCCAGTGCATTGCGCCCGGATCAGGATGTGCTGCATCCCGACCCGCTTCCCCAGCCGTACCGGTACCAGCGGCGTGAGCTGGTGGAGCCGGACTGGCGCCGGTTCCCGGGCTGGGCCGAGGTGACGGCGCAGGAGTGGGCCAGCGCGCAATGGCAGCGAGCGCACTGCGTGAAAACGGTGGCTCAGCTGCGCGCCGTCCTCGGTGACCTGGCGCAGGAGCGGCTGTACCTGGACCTGGCCCGCGATCAGGCCGAGCGGGCCACGATGTCGATGCTGATCCCGCCGCAGATGGTGAACACCATGGTGACCGGGCTGCAGAATCCCTTCCCCGCAGCCGGGGCGGAGTTCACCGACGCGCTGCTGGCCGACCCGATCCGGCGGTACATGCTGCCGGTGTTCTCCGACCGGCTCACCGAATGGCCCAGCCACCCGTACGCCAGCCGGGACTCGCTGCACGAGCACGACATGTGGGTGACCGAAGGGCTGACCCACCGCTACCCGACCAAGGTGCTGGCCGAACTGGTCGCCACCTGCCCGCAGTACTGCGGGCACTGCACCCGGATGGACCTGGTCGGCACGTCCACCCCGGCGGTGATCAAGCTCAAACTGGCCGGGCGCCCGGTCGAGCGGTACGACGCGATGATCAACTATCTGCGGCGCACGCCGGGGGTGCGCGACGTCGTCGTCTCCGGGGGTGACGTCGCCAACCTGCCATTCCGCCAGCTCGAGGCGTTCTTGGTCCGGCTGCTGGAGATCGAGTCGATTCGGGACATCCGCCTCGCCACGAAAGCCCTGATGGGCCTGCCCCAGCACTGGCTGCAGCCGGACGTGCAGGAAGGGATGGCCCGGCTGGCCCGCACCGCCCGTGAGCGCGGCGTCAGCCTGGCCGTGCACACCCACGTGAACTCCGCGGCGTCCGTCACCCCGCTGGTCGCGCAGGCCGCGAAGGCGATGCTGGAAGCCGGCGTCCGCGACGTGCGCAACCAGGGCGTGCTGCTGCGCGGGGTGAACGACTCGGTGCCGGAGTTGCTCGACCTGAGCTTCGCCCTGCTGGACGAAGCGATGATCACGCCGTACTACCTGTACATGTGCGACATGATCCCGGCCAGCGAGCACTGGCGCACGACGCTGGCCACCGCCCAGCACCTGCAGCACTCGATCATGGGCTACCTGCCCGGCTTCGCCACCCCGCGGATCGTCTGCGACGTGCCGTTCGTCGGCAAGCGCTGGGTGCACCAGAACGAGTCCTACGACCGGGTCCGCGGGATCAGTGCCTGGACGAAGAACTACCGCACCTCCATCGAGACCACCGACGCGGACGCGCTCGAGCGCAGCCACCTGTACTACGACCCGATCGACGCGCTGCCGGCCGAAGGCCAGCAATGGTGGCGAGACCAGCACCCGTCCCCCACGCCGTAGCCAGGCTCGGCCACCAACCCCGCAGCCGATCAGGCCCCGCGGCCCACCACACCCGCAGCCGAGAGCGGGCTAGATGGGCAGCGGGCGGGCCTCGTAGGGGGTGGAGAGCACGATCGTGGTCCGGGTGGAGACGTTCGCCTTCGCCCGGATCCGGGCCAGCAACGCCTCCAGGGCGGACGGCGTGGCCACCCGGACCTTGAGGATGTAGTTCTCGTCGCCGGCCACCGAATAGCAGGCCTCGATCTCGCTGACTTCCGCCAACCGGTCCGGGACGTCGTCCGGCTGCGCCGGATCCAGCGGCGTCACCGAGACAAACGCGGTCAACGGGAGGTCCAGCGCTTCGGACTGCACCACGACGGTGTACCCACGGATAACTCCGCGTTGCTCCAGGCGCCGCACCCGCTGATGGACGGCGGAGGTCGACAACCCCGTCGCACGGCCCAAATCGGTGAAACTCATCCGGCCGTCCTGGGAGAGCAACCGCAAGATCTGCCGATCTATCTCTTCCATGCCGGAGAGGTTACCGGGCGGTCCCGGGAAAAAGCGTCGCTCCGGCATCGACTTGGTTACAAGACGTGACAGGGGCCTTTCTTGATCCCCCGGTGTAACCCGAAAGACACGCCATGGCTGCGCCTGGCCGCCCGGAGTGACAGGATCGCGATGTGCCTTCGACTCTGCCTGAGCCCCGTCCCCGGCTGATGCTGTTGGACTCGGCCTCGCTGTACTTCCGTTCCTTCCACGGCATTCCGGACAGTGTGCGCTCCCCGGACGGGATGCCGGTGAACGCCGTCCGCGGATTCCTGGACACGATCGCCTACCTGGTCACGCTGCGCCGCCCGGAGCGACTGGTCGCCTGCTGGGACGAGGACTGGCGCCCGGCCTTCCGGGTGAACGCCATCCCCTCCTACAAGGCGCACCGGGTGGCGAACCCGAGAACCGGCGCCGAGATCGTCCCGGACCTGCTCGAACCGCAGATCCCGGTGATCATCGAGGCGCTGGAACTGCTGGGAATCGCCCGGGCCGGGGCCGCCGGGTTCGAGGCGGACGACGTGATGGGCACCCTGGCCGCGCGAGAGGTGGCCGCCGGCGGCGGAAACATTGACGTCGTCACCGGCGACCGGGACCTGTTCCAGTTGGCGGACGACGAGGCGCAGGTGCGGGTGCTGTACGTCGGCAAGGGAGTGCGCAACCTCGAAGTGGTCGACGTGGCCTGGCTGCGGGCCAAGTACGGCGTGCTCAGCGGGCAGGCCTACGCCGATATGGCGGTCCTGCGCGGTGACCCCAGCGACGGACTGCCCGGGGTCGCCGGGATCGGGGAGAAGACCGCCGTCGGGCTGCTGTCTCGCTTCGGTGACCTTGCCGCCGTCCGGGCCGCTGCCCTGGACCCGGCCGCGGACCTGTCCGCGGGCCAGCGCCGCCGACTGCTGGAAGGCAGCGACTACCTGGACGCCGCTCCGGCCGTGGTGAAGGTCGCCCCGGACGCCCCGGTCCCGCAGCAGGACGACGTCCTCCCGCAGACCCCCGCCGACCACGCCGCCTTGGTGGCCTTCGCCGAGCGCTGGGGCCTGAACAGCAGCATCTCCCGCGTCGTGCAGGCCTTCACCAAGGCCACCACGACCCAGCCCTGATCACGGGAAAATGACGCGCTCCTCGAGTTAGTCGCGTGTTCTGACCCGCTGAGGGGGTCAAATGACGCGACTAACTCGAGGAAAAGGGAAAGCGTGCATGAGGGGCGGGGTCAGGTGCGGGGTGGGGTGGCGGCGACGACGCCGCGACTGACCGCCTGGACCGCGGCCCGCGCCGTCCGCACCAGCGCAACGTCGTCACTGGCCTGCGCGATCTGACCGAGCAAGTCGGCCACCTGCTTGCACCAGCGAACGAAGTCCCCGGCCGCCAGGTCGGCGTCGCTCAGCACCGCTTCCAGCGGCTGACCACCGGCCCAGCGGTGGATCGCCCAGGCCAGGCCCAGGTCCGGCTCCGGGGTGACGTCGAGGCGGTGCTCGCGTTCCTGATCGTCCAGCGCCGACCACAGCCGCACCATCTCGTCCAGGGCCAGTTGCGGGGCACCCTTGGGCACCCGCGGGGACAGCCCACGCTCGTCCCGGCGGGACTCGTAGACGATCGCGCTGACACACGCCGTCAGCCCCGGCACATCGAGGTTGCTCCAGATCCCCCGGCGCAGGCACTCACTGACCAGCAGGTCGGCCTCGGAGTAGATCCGGCGTAACTGCTGCCCGGTCGGCGTCACCGTGTCGCCGATCAGGTAGCCGCGCTCGGACAGCAGATCGCAGACCCGGTCGAACACCCGCGCGATCGTGTTCGTCCGGCCCTCGATCCGCTTCACCAGGGCGTCGGTCTCGCGCTTGAGCCGCCACCAGCGCTCACCCCAGCGGGCATGGTCCTCACGCTCGTCGCAGCCGTGGCACGGGTGGGTGCGCAACTGCCGGCGCAACCGGGCCAGTTCGGCGTCCTCGGTCTGCTCCTTACCGGCGCCGCGGCCCTTGCCGTTGCGACCGGCCCGGGCCTCGGCCTCCGCCTCCGGGTGCACCATCACCCCGAGCGCATTCCGGACCGAGGAGGCCAGGTCCCGGCGGGCCGTGGCGTCTCGCCCGTTGAACGTCTTCGGCACGGTGACCCGGGTGGCGACCTCAACCGGCGTCGGCACGTCCATCAGCGACAACCGGCGAACCTGCCGCTCGACGCTGAGGATTGTCGGGCGCGGGCCTTCGACGCTGTTGCCGTTGCCGACCCCCGGATCGATCACCACCGCCCAACCCGGACGGCGTCCACCGGGGATCCGGATGATGTCACCGCGCCGCAGCCGTTCCAGCGAGGCGATCACCTCGGCCCGGCGATCGTGCGAGGCACTGCGTGACAGCTGGGTCTCCCGATCGCTGATCCGCCGCCGCAACTGCGAGTACTCCCCGAAGTCGCCCAGGTGGCAGCGCATCGCCGCGGCGTACCCCTCCAGCGCCTCCTCCTGCTTACGGGCCTGCTTGGCCAGCCCGACCACCGCCCGGTCGGCCTGGAACTGGGCGAACGAGGTTTCCAGGATCTCCCGGGCGCGGCTGCGGCCGACCTGGTCGACCAGGTTCACCGCCATGTTGTACGTCGGGCGAAAGCTCGAGCGCAGCGGGAACGTCCGGGTCGAGGCCAGCCCGCCGACCGCCTCCGGGTCCAGGCCGGAGTGGTAGATCACCACCGCATGCCCTTCGATGTCGATCCCGCGCCGCCCGGCCCGGCCGGTGAGCTGGGTGTACTCCCCCGGGGTGACGTCGGCGTGGGTCTCGCCGTTCCACTTGACCAGCTTCTCCAGGACGACGCTGCGGGCCGGCATGTTGATCCCCAACGCCAGCGTCTCGGTGGCGAAAACCGCTTTCACCAGCCCTCGGGTGAACAGGTCCTCGACCACTTCCTTGAACGCCGGCAGCATCCCGGCGTGGTGCGCGGCCAGGCCACGGCTGAGCGCCTCGGCCCACTCCCAGTACCCCAGGACGGCCAGATCCTCGTCCGGGATGTCAGTGCAGCGCGCCTCGACGGTCCGGCGGATCTCGTCACGTTCCTCGGAGGTGGTCAGTCGCAGGCCCGAGTGCAGGCATTGCGCCACGGCCGCGTCGCAGCCGGCCCGGCTGAAGATGAACGTGATCACCGGCAGCAGGCCGGCGTTGTCCAGCGTGCCGATCACCTCGGCCCGGCTGGGCGTGGACGCCGGCCGGGCGCGCTGCCCGCTCTGGCCACCGCGGGCGTACGTGCCGCGACTGCTGGTCCCGCGTGCGGCGGTGGTGCCGCCGGTGCGTCCGCCGATGCCCCGCACCTGCCGCTCGCGCCGGTTCGCATCCCGCGCGAACTGCAGCAGCTCGGGATTGACGTCGCCATCGGTGAACAGGTCGTACAGCGTCCGGCCGGCCATCACGTGCTGCCACAGCGGCACCGGGCGGTGCTCGGAGACGACCACCTCGGTGTTGCCGCGCACGGTGTCCAGCCAGGCGCCGAACTCCTCGGCGTTGCTGACCGTCGCCGACAACGAGACCAGCAGAACGTCGTCCGGCAGGTGGATGATCACCTCTTCCCAGACGGCACCGCGGAACCGGTCGGCCAGGTAATGCACCTCGTCCATCACCACGTACGCCAGCCCGGTCAGCGCCGAGGAGTCGGCGTACAGCATGTTCCGCAGCACCTCGGTGGTCATCACCACGATCGGCGCCTCGGAGTTCACCGACGTGTCACCGGTCAGCAGACCGACCGCGTCGGTGCCGTGGATGCGGGCCAGGTCGGCGTACTTCTGGTTACTCAGCGCCTTGATCGGGGTGGTGTAGAACGCCTTGCGACCGGCCTGCAGGGCCAGGTGGACGGCGAACTCGCCGACCACCGTCTTGCCCGATCCGGTCGGCGCGGCGACCAGGACACCGCGGCCCTCCTGCAACGCCTGGCAGGCAACCACCTGGAACTCATCGAGTTCGAAGGGGTACTGCGCCTGGAAGCGACTCAGCGGGGTGGACTCTTCGGCCGAGCGCTGGCGTGCCGCTGCGAACCGTTCGGCGGGCGACGTCACCCCTCAACGCTACCTGTCGGCGGTGCCCGTTGCGCGCGGGGTAGGGCAGGTCCCGGTGATCAGCGGCCGGCTCCGGTCCAGATCTACGGGACCGGCCCGAGGACAACCAGCGCCCCCGGCACCACGTCACACCTCAGCGGCAGCGGTCCGATCCGCTCGCCGTCGGCGTACGCGACGATGCCCGGCGCATCAAGCGTGACCGACGTTCCGCTGCGGACGCTGACTCGGGGGTTGCGCAGATGGGTACCGGCGTAGACCCGGGGGAAGATGGCCAGGAACCGGGTCCGCGACAGCGGCTCGACCACCATCACGTCGAGCAGCCCGTCGTCCAGCCGGGCCTGCGGGGCAACCTGCATCCCGCCGCCGTAGGACGGCCCGTTGGCCACCGCCACCAGCATCGCCGCGGTGCTCACGTCCTGCCCGTCGAGAACGATCGTGTACCTGCGCGGGCGAAACACCGGTAGTTCGCGGAGCATCGCCAGCACATATTTGGCCCGCCCCCGCGGGCGTGTCCAGCCGTTCGCCCGCTCGTTCACCACCGCGTCGAAACCGGCACCGAGGACCCCGGCGAACCAGCGGACGTCGGAGGTGTCACTTTGTGCAAGATCACCAGAAGTGGTGGCGGGCGTGACCCGGATCGCATCGATCGTGCGCCGAGCCGCCGGGCCAGCGGGGCCAGTGGGTCTACCCGGCCGGGCCGGAATCCCTAAACCGCGCAGGACGACGTCCACACCGGCCTCGGTGTCACGGATCGGCAGGCCCAGGGCGCGGGCGATGTCGTTGCCGGTGCCGGCCGCGACGATGCCGAGCGGAACACCGGTGCCCACCACCTGCCCGACGCCGAGATGGACCATGCCGTCGCCGCCGACCACCACCAGGGCGTCCAGTGGTTCGTTGAGAGCGTGCCGCACCTGGCCACGCAGGTCCTCGGCGTCCTTGCCGACCAGCTCGGCCACCTGGACGCCGGCCGCTCGCAGCCGGGCGGCGGTGACAGTCCCGGCGCGCAGACCACGCCCCTGCCCGGCCGTCGGATTCACGGCCAGGGCGACCTGCGTGATCAGCTCTCCAGCGGGTCGGTGCTAGGCAACGGGCTGGCCTCGTCCGGGGACAAACCAAAGACCGGGTCCGCCTCGCGTTTACGCCGTCGGCGCCGGTCCACGAACAGGCAGATGAACACCGAGATCGCGTACAGCAGGGTGAGCGGCAACGCCATCATGATCATCTGGCTGACGTCCGGCGATGGCGAGACGATCGCCGCGAACAGGAACGAGACGAACACCGCCATCCGCCACTGCTTGCCCAGCGTCTTGCCGCTGAGGATGCCCATCAGGTTCAGCCCGACCAGGAACAGCGGCATCAGGAAGGCGCTGCCGAGCGCGATGGTCAGCCGCGCGGCGAAGGTGATCACCACCCCGGCGTCCGGCTGGTTCTCCGAGCCTTCGAGGGCGAATTCGGCGCCGAAGGCGATCGCCTTGGGGAAGATCAAGATGGCCAGGACAACGCCGGCGAGGAACAGCGGAACGGCGAAGGCCACGAACCAGAGCGAGTACCGCCGCTCTTTGCGGGTCAATCCGGGCGTGATGAAGGCCCAGAACTGATAGATCCAGACCGGCGAGGAGATCACGAAGCCGATGTAGACGGCGACCTTGACCTGGAGGCTGAAGGCGTCCGCGATCTGACGGTAGGTGAAGATCACGTCCTGTCCGCTCTTGGACGCCTCCTCCATCGGCTCGATGATGAAATTCTGCATCACCGGCTGAGCCAGGAACCAGCCGCCGACCGCGCCGAACATGACCGCCACGGCAGCGATAATCACCCGGCGACGGAGCTCCGCCAGGTGTTCGCGCAGGGCCATCCGGCCCTCGTCATTTTTCTTGCGTCGTCGTGACGAGGACATGACCTCGGGCACTCAGTCGGGCGGTTCAGAGATTACGGGGGGTCTCACGGACAGGCTCGTCGGCCCGCTCCGCGCGTGGGGACTGCTTCCCCATGACCTTGCCCTCGATCGGGTCGCTCGGGTCAGCTGTGCGCTTGACCGAGTCGTCATCGTCCTTCATCTGCTTGACTTCGGACTTGAAGATCCGCATCGACTGGCCAAGGCCGCGTGCCACATCGGGCAGCCGTCGGCTGCCGAACAGGATGACGACGACGAGCACAATCAACATGATGTGCGTCGGCTCTTTGAGAAAGCCCATGAAATGTCCCTTCAGCACGAGCACATGATCCGTCCGGATCAGCGATCGATGTCATCGTACGCGGTACGCCTGGGATCGCGCTGACCCACCCGGGTTTGGGGTCTTTGAGCGACTGCCGACAGAAGGGCCGGGCGGATGTTTGCCGTCCCGGTTAGGCGGTTTTGGCTGTCGGCTATTGAGGAACTGTTCCTGGCGAAGCTGTGAGGCGGTGGTGAAGACCGCCGGGTCGTTCTGGTGCTCGGCCAGTTCCTGCAGGCTCTCGCTGACCGCGCTCAGCCGGTCCGCGGCGGTACTCACCTCGACGAGCAGCGCTTTCGCTTTGCGAAACAGCGAAAGACCTAAAAGGGCAAGGACGCCGCCCGTCAGGAGCAAGACGACCAGCCAGAGCAGAATCCACCAGTACCACGCCACGCTGGCAGGCTACGGCATCCGGGCGTCGCGACCAGTCAAGACCAGTCACGCGAGCTGGACACCTGCTGGATATCTGCAGGTCGGAGGACCAGAAAGGCCGGACACCCGAGAGGTCGGGGTGCCCGGCTCAGACCGCCGGGGCGGTCAGGCGGCGGTCTCCGGAGCCGAGGCGCGGGGTCGCGGTCCCTGAGCCGCGGCCGCAGCCGCGAGCAGATCGGTCTTGTCCAGCCAGAGCGCGAAGTCCAGCACATCGTCATAGTTCAGGGTCGGGCCGTCATGCTCCTCGAGGACCTCGGCCGGTACGTTCCATGGTTCCGCGACCACGCCACCGGAGATCAGCAGCGCCACGACGTCCCGACCGGCGGGCTTGCGTACCTCGTCGTGACAGGTCGTGCACATGAAGGCGTAGTACGACCAACTCTTCACAGAGCAGACGACGAGACGAACCTGATGTGGCGTGAGTTCCACATCGCCACAACTTGGGCAGGACGCCTTTATCGTCGTCATTTGCCGAGACACCTCCAACAGAGCCACCATTCGCCGTCGACCAGTTCTTCGGTCGCGTTACGCAACTCCTTGAGCACCGACAGTAATACCTAGGCCGTCGTAGTGACCCGGGGTGCGGCTGTCAAACAGGGCGTGTCGCGGGCGCAGACAGGAACATCATTCGGACGGCTCAACGGAGCCTCGTGCACACGTATGGGGTTGCACGCGACCTCGGCGGATGAACGCGGTAAACCCACCGAGAAGCCGCTGACGGCGCGAAGCCGGACTACTCCGGCACGCAATCCGGGCCGCAACCGGGACGAAATGGAAGAACCAAGTTCGGCGGCTGTTCTCGGGTGTTCAGGAGGAAATCAATAGCCCGCAAGGGCCTCTCGGGCGGCGATCACGGCCTCCTCGGCCAGAGCCGGTGGCGACACGATCCGGCCCGCGCCACCCAAACGGAGGATCAACCGCGGCAGCCAACGCGGGTTCGTCACCCGCATCGCCACCCGCAGGCGACCGCCGTCCAGTTCCTGCGTGCTCTCCACCGGGTAGTACTCGGCCACCCAGCGCCCCCGCGGTTCCACCTCGAGGATCACCAGCAGGTCGTCCTCGGACGGGGTGAACAACCGGTCGTCACCGGCATCGCGGGAGACCGCCTCCGGCGGTGGAGTGCCGTCGGTGTCCAGGATCTCGACCCCCGCCACCCGGTCGACCCGGAACAACCGAACCCCTTCGGCGCGGTGGCACCACGCCTCCAGGTACCAGCGGCCGTCGAGGTTCGTCACCCGCATCAGGTCGACGTCCCGGTCAGTGGTCTCGTCCCGGGTCGGGACGACGTACCGCAGCCGCAGCCGCCGGCGCGTCCGCAAGGCCTCCCGGGCCACCCGCAGGGTCTCCTCGGCCGCACCGACCCCCAGGTCGATCGTCAACCGGGACGCCACCCCGACCGCGTCCTGGGCCGCCGCCGACAGTTTCACCAGGGCGGAGTCCACCGCCCGCCGGTCGTGCCCGCCATGCATCACCGGTAGCTCCGCCAGCGTCCGCAGGCCGGCGATCAGCGCGATCGCCTCGTCCGGGGCCAGCCGCAGCGGCCGGGAGATCGCCTCGGCGTTGTCCAGGTAGACCCGGCCGGAGTCCCAGTCCGCCTCGATCAGATCGTCGGGCATGTGCCCGGGCATCCCGCAGACGAAGAGCAACTCCAGATCCTTGACCAACTGCGCCTGGGTGATGTCGAAATGCCGGGCCGCCTCGTCCAGCGGCACCCCCTGCCGGTTCAGCAACCACGGCACCATCGCCAGCAACCGGGACAGCCGATCGGTCGCCCTGATCATGTGGCTCCCCCGGCCGGCGCCGAGAACGGCTCACCGCTCTGCAACGCGAGCGCGGCCTGGAGCCGGCCGATGACGTCGGCCCGCACGTCCGCCGGTTCCAGCGCGACGACGTCCGGACCGTAGCCGGCCAACTCCTGGGCCAGCCCACCGGCGTCACCCACCTTGACCTTGATCTCGTCCCACTCCCCTGCGTGGTCCGTGCCGGATGCTCCCACCGACGCCGCTGGTACCACCGACAGGGCCCGGCGGCGCAACCCGGCCCCGCGCCCGGTCCGGACCCGAACCACCGCGATCCGGTCGTCCTCGGGCGGGCCCACCCGGGCGAGGACGTTTTGCGGGTCCAGATCGTCGGGAACGACATACTGGCCCGCCCGCCCGACCCGGCGGACGTTGCTGTCGATCCGCGACAACCGGAACACCCGCGCGGCCTGACGCTGACGGTCGCGCCCGATCAGGTACCAGCGGCCGGACCGGGAGACCACCGCCCACGGCTCGACCTCCCGGGTCGCGGACTCGCCAGTCGGCTTGCGATAGCTGAACGACACCGGCTGGTGGTCCCGGGTCGCGGCGTAGAGCGGTTCGAAGGCCGGTTCGGCCGTCCGAATCCGCGGCTCCAGCGCCGTGGGGCCACCTTCCTCGGTTTCCACCCCGAGCGCGGTCAGCTTGGTCAGCGCCTGGGCGGCCGGCCCGGCCAGGCTGGCCTGCTGCCAGACCCGGCTGGCCAGGCCCACCACGGCCAGTTCCTCGGCGTCCAGTTCGATCGGCGGCAGCGCGTAGGTGTCCCGGTCGATCCGGTACCCGAGCTCGTCGTCGAACCAGCGCTGGTCGGTGCAGGTGACGACCGGGATACCGAGGTCGCGAAGGTCCTCCTTGTCCCGCTCGAACATCCGGTCGAATGCCTCGGCCGAGTCACAGTCGGCATACTGGGGGACCGCGAGTCTGATCTGCTCCTTGGTCAACCACCGTCGGGTGGCGAGCAGGCAGATTACGAGGTTGAGCAGACGCTCAGTACGCCGCGAAGACATCGACGCACACGCTACCCGAGTAGCCTCACCGCCGTGATCCTGTGGCGAGAAGCTCGTGTCGCGTCCTTGGTACGTGAGTGGGACGGCGCGATCGAATACGAGGTAGAAGTTGTCTCCGAGGGAATCTGGCGGCGCTGCCGGGCTCTGGCCTACCCTCAACTGGTCGGCACCCCGGAGATCGGCGAACTGGTCCTGCTGAATACCACCGCCCTGGAGCGTGGGCTCGGGACCGGCGGCTACGCGCTGATCGTGGCGCTGCCGAACCGGATCCCGGTCGACGTCCCGCTGGGGCCCGGGCACCTGGTCAAGGCCCGGTACACGCCGCTGCAGACGATGGTGCTCGGGGTGGACGAGCAGGAATCCGAGCATCACGCCGTGCTGGCCGCTGCCGACGACCTGCTGGGGATGCCGGTGATCGTGGCTGACCTGCACAGTTCGCTGCCGGCCATCATCGCTGGGCTGCGGCACCCGAACCCGATCTGCCGGGTCGGCTACGTGATGACGGACGGCGGTGCGCTGCCGGCCTGGTTCTCCCGCAGCATCGCCGGACTGCGCGCGGCCGGCTGGATCGACCTGTGCATCACCGCCGGTCAGGCGTTCGGTGGTGATCTGGAAGCGGTCAGCGTGCACTCCGCGCTGCTGGCCGCCAAGCATGTCGCCGGGATGGACGTCGTCGTGGTCACGCAGGGACCGGGCAACCTCGGCACCGGGACCCGCTGGGGCTTCTCCGGCGTCCAGGCCGGTGAGGTGCTGAATGCCGCGGCCGTGCTCAACGGCCGCCCGGTAGCGGCGTTGCGGATCTCCGGGGCGGACGCGCGGGAACGTCACCGCGGCATCTCCCATCACTCCCTGACCGCGTACGGGCGGGTCGCGCTCGCCCCGGCCGACGTCGTCGTCCCCGTTCTCGACACCACCTGGCCGGTTCGGGACGCCGACCAGCCAGCGCGGCACGCCGACCAGCCAGATCTGGCCAGCGGGCAGCCAGCACGGGACGACGGGCAGCCGGATCTGGGCAGGGGGCGGCCGCTGGCGTCTGAACTGGCGGAACTGGGCCGGCTCGTCGACCGGCAGGTCAGTGAGCTGGTGACGCCCGCCGGCCGGCACCGCGAGGTTCGGGTAGCGGTGGACGGCTTGCTCGATGCGCTGCGCACCAGCCCGGTCGGTCTGTCCACGATGGGCCGGGGTCTGGACGCCGACCCCGCCGCCTTCCTGGCCGCCGCCGCCGCCGGCCGGCACGCCCGGTCCCTGCTCTCGGGCGGCTAGTGGCGGCTAGTGGTTCGATCGTTAATTCGTCTGGGGTCTAGCTGGCTGAGGTGGCCTGGCTGGACGATCCGGGCTCGGTGGTTCGCGAATGCGACGTTGTTGACCTCATCAGGGCCGGATCAAAAGGTACTGACGTCGACAACGTCGCACTCGCGAACGGCGGGGTGGGTTTGGCCGCTCCTCGGCGGGTTCAGACACCCCCGACGAACTTATGAAAACCGGCCACTAGCGGCGGCTACCGCCAAAAAGGCCGCGATCATGCAACACGTACTGCTCG
>JANNPJ010000487.1:0-1682 GCA_031400005.1 Kineosporiaceae bacterium
ATCCAGGCCCACCTCGCCGCACAGGATGCGGCACTCAATGCTCTGCTTGAGAAGGTGGCGGCACTTGACGCGTCGAACCGGCGCCCATGACGTCGACGCGTGCCGGTCGGTGCCGTGAAGTCAGCGAAAGAATTCGCCGAGCGTGTTCGCGGCGCAGCTCTCGGCCAGGCAGTCGAGGCCCCACGAGTCCTGGATCGTGCGCAGCAATGAGTAGTGGGTGTGCGGTGTGGCCGACCGAAAGCCGGACGGAACCATCGGACCGGCGACGATCGTGGCGATGTGGTTACTTGCCTCGGCGCTCTCCGAACCCTCATCGAAGGTGATGAACAGCGCCCCTCCAGACTGGAAGGCCGGCGATCCGAGGATCCGCGGCACGAAGGTCCGAAGCCAGGCGTCGCCATCGATGACCGAGCAGTCGTGCATGTCGTGGCAGAGGTTCGGGATGATGAACTGCAGGTCCGCCGCCGCCGGGTCGAAGGCAGTCAGGTCCTCGATGTTCGAGCAGCGCGCTGGCGAGCTGCCGATACTCGTGAAACTGATGGCCGGATTGTGCTTTCGCACGTACGTCCCGGGACCATCGCGTCCGCCGTCTGCCGTTGCTCCTGGGAAGCAGCCGGGCGGCACGTTCTCGGCATAGACGCGCCAGGATCGACCGGCCTGCTCGAGCTGATCGAAGACGGTCGGAGCCGCCACGTCGTGGGGATCGTTGTCGCCCACCCCCAGGGTCGAGCCACTGACGAGGGCGAGATAGTTCGGCTGCGAAGGATGGGCGACCGCCTGATACGACTCCGCCAGCCCGTATCTGGCGATGAGCTCGTTGAGGTACGGCGCGTCGGCATTGCCGACGATCTGCCCGTACGCCTTGTTCTCGAGCACGATGACGTACACGTGCGAGAAGGCCGTGACGGGCCGTAACGAGCCAGGCGGCGGCGTCACCAGCGTCGTGAGGTCAGCGGGTCGCACCAATCGCGGCCGTCGGTGCTGCCAGGGCGACCGTGAACAGGACGACCCCAGCGACAAGGACCCTGAGCGATGGGCGAGTGAGGCGCATCAGCCGGCGCCCCGGACGTCGTCTTCGAGCCGCATGATCTTCATCGCCAACGACGATAGGATCTCCACCTGAATCTCAGCTGAACCCGCCTGAAACCGGACCCGTTCCGGATCTACCGGCCCGGCTACGTCGGCTCGTCGCCCGACTTGTGGCAAGACGGTGCCATGAGCGATCTGGCCCCCGAGGTCGTGGATGTCTTCCCCATGCAGAGCTGTTCGACGCGATCGGCGAGCGCCAGGCGACGTCCGGCGTTCAGCGGACCCGCCGAGATGGTGTGCGTTGCGTGCAACGCGTCGACCACCGCCCGAACATCACCCGATGCCTCGGCCGTTTGCCGTTTCAACTTGGCTTCCGTGGCTTCCGTAGGCACCCGCCAGCGATCCGCCGACAGCATGACGACCTGGCTCTGCAGGCGCGAGCGGACGCATGGAGCGTACCGTCGGGGTGTCGGCAAGCTGACAGGTTTCCCGGGCGTACCAAGCGGGCGGACCAGACGTCTCTCAGTCACACACGGTTCGGAGGCCATGGGATGCGCTCTTCACACTCACGCTTCGCGACCACGGTCGTCGTGGGCCTGCTCGTCGGTGGCTGCGCCGCAGCTGCGAGCCCGGCCCCGCCCGCGACGCCTTCC
>JANNPJ010000493.1:0-12834 GCA_031400005.1 Kineosporiaceae bacterium
ATCGCCGCGAATCGCTAGCTGGTGGCGGGGGCGTAGAAGCGGTACTTCGCGGTGTACGGGACGCCAGTGGTCTTGCCGTCGGTACAGGCGCCGGCCGGGGCGGTGCCACCGGTGGTCTTCAGCCGCTGGATGTAGCTGACCTTGCCGAAGATGCCGTCGCCGCGGTTGGTGGCGGCCTTCA
Organism: Kineosporiaceae bacterium; assembly: GCA_031400005.1. Taxonomy (GTDB): domain Bacteria; phylum Actinomycetota; class Actinomycetes; order Actinomycetales; family Kineosporiaceae; genus JANNPJ01. The sequence continues at coordinate 182 of JANNPJ010000493.1, forward strand.
GCAGCAGTTCGGGGATGGACCCGGGCACCGGTGAGTTGGCCACGGACGTTGCGGTGACCAGCGAACCGTCAATGGTTGACTCCCAGCTCGGGCCGCGGAAGTGCACAGCCGTCTGGGCGGTGCGAGGCCGGGTCGTGGTCCGGCCCGACAGGACGGCTGCGGGCTCGACGAAGGTCCAGGCACCTGAGGTGCACTGGTACACCTGCACACCCTGGGCGGCGAGGTCGGCGATCAAGACGTGCCCGGCAGGGACGGCGATGGCGACCGGGATGTCGGTCGAGCCGGTAGCGGCCTCGGAGAAGCTGGTGGCTGCCTGCGAGCCGGCACTGCCGGCTACCGCGACCGCGGTGCCGAGCACGCCGGCGCAAAGGGCGGCCAGGATCGAGCGGCTAATCATCTTCGGGCGGATCATCGATAGGTCTCCTTCACTTTCACTGGGGTTTCCGTCAGTACACGATGATGCCGCGCATACGTACTGTTACGCAGTGGTATGCGTAATGTGGCTCCGTGCCCGGAGCGTGCTCCGCTGATCACCGCTCGCCCGCAAGACTGGGTCGGATCGGGGCCGAATGGGGGCCAGTTTGCTCTCCCAGCTCGCGCTCCGTACTCTTGAGGGCGGTGCGCCGCGTGGCACGCTTCTGCGCGCGTGAGCCGTTGCCCCGAATGTCGGGGCCGGATCGCACCCCTCGAAACGACCGGAGAGTGATTTCACGTGTACGCGATCGTTCGTGCTGGTGGCCGCCAGGAGAAGGTGTCCGTGGGTGACGTCCTCACCGTCGATCGGCTCGACGGAGCTGCGGGTGACAAGCTCAAGCTCATCCCGTTGATGCTCGTCGACGGTGCCGACGTGACGACCGGCGCCGATGCGCTCGGCAAGGTCTCCGTGACCGCCGAGATCGTCGAGGCCGTCAAAGGCCCCAAGATCATCATTCAGAAGTTCAAGAACAAGACCGGGTACAAGAAGCGCCAGGGTCACCGTCAGCAGTTGACCCGCATCAAGGTAACCGGCATCACGAACTAAGCACGTCCCGCCCGCCAGGGCAATCAGACATCAGCACTCGGTGGCCTGCGATCACCGGCCAGACGTCGTCAGCACACAGAAGGCAGGGCAAGAGATGGCACACAAGAAGGGCGCCAGTTCCACCCGGAACGGGCGCGACTCACAGAGCCAGCGCCTCGGCGTCAAGCGTTTCGGCGGCCAGCTCGTCAACGCTGGCGAGATCATCGTCCGGCAGCGCGGGACGCACTTCCACCCGGGCGTGAATGTCGGTCGCGGTAACGATGACACGCTGTTCGCGCTTGAGCCTGGTGCCGTGCTCTTCGGTACCCGCCGGGGGCGTCGCATCATCAGCATCGTCCCGGTTGAGGCCTCAGTCGAGGCCCCGGTCGAGGTCGACGCGTAGGGCTTCGCACCGACAGACGAGGTGGTTTGAAGGGGCGAGCCGATTGCGGCTCGCCCCTTCACCCTTTTCAGGTCGACTGAACGATTACCTCGGTTCGACCACGAGCAATCGCAGATCCACATGAGTAATCGCAGATCCATGCATAACCAAGTGAAGGCAGGGCAGTCATGGTCACGTTCGTCGATCGGGTGACGTTGCACGTCGCCGCGGGCGATGGCGGGCACGGCTGTGCCTCCGTGCACCGCGAGAAGTTCAAGCCGCTCGGCGGCCCGGACGGCGGCAACGGCGGCAAGGGCGGCGACATCGTTCTCGTTGTCGACCCGCAGACCACCACCTTGCTGGAGTTCCACCGCTCACCGCATCGGCGTGCCTTCAATGGCAAACCGGGGGAGGGCTCCAACCGCAACGGTGCCAACGGCGTCGACGTGGTGCTGTCCGTCCCGGACGGCACGGTGGTCCGGGACGCCGACGGCAACTTGCTCGCCGACCTGGTCGGGAACGGGTCCCGATTCGTCGCCGGAGCCGGTGGTCGAGGAGGGCTCGGCAACGCCGCCCTGGCCTCGTCCCGGCGCAAGGCCCCCGGATTCGCTCTCCTCGGTGAGCCCGGGACCGCCGGTGACATCACTCTCGAGCTCAAGACGGTGGCCGACGTCGGCCTGATCGGGTACCCCAGTGCGGGCAAGTCCAGCCTGGTGGCCTCGATCTCCGCGGCACGGCCGAAGATTGCTGATTACCCGTTCACCACCTTGGTGCCGAACCTGGGCGTGGTCGAGGCGGGCGAGGTCCGCTACACCGTCGCCGACGTTCCCGGTCTGATCCCGGGCGCCAGTCAGGGTAAGGGCCTCGGTCTGGAGTTCCTCCGGCATGTCGAGCGTTGCGCCGCCCTGGTTCACGTGATCGACTGCGCCACCTTCGACCCGGGCCGCGACCCACTGAGCGACCTCGACGTGATCGAGGCTGAGCTTGCCGCCTACCCGGTTCAGGAGGGCATGATCCCGCTGACCGACCGTCCTCGGATCGTCGTCCTGCACAAGGTCGACGTCCCGGATGCCCGGGATCTGGCCGAACTGGTCAAGCCCGACCTGGAGGCGCGCGGGCTCGAGGTCTACCTGGTCTCCTCCGCGAGTCACGAAGGCCTGCGCGAACTGCTCTTCGGCATGGCGAAGGTGGTCTCGGACGCCCGGGCCGCGCTCGGCACTCCGGAACCGACCCGGGTTGTGCTGCGGCCGAAGGCGATCGACGATGCCGGTTTCACCGTGAAGCGGGAGAACACGTCGGACGGCGAGATCTTCCGGGTGCGTGGGATCAAGCCCGAGCGCTGGGTGCGGCAGACCGACTTCACCAACGACGAGGCCGTCGGTTATCTGGCCGACCGGCTGGCCCGGCTCGGCGTTGAGGACTCGCTGGTCAAGAACGGCGCTGTGGCCGGTGCTGTGGTGGTGATCGGTGGTGCCGACGGGGTGATGTTCGACTGGGAGCCGACGCTGCTGGCCGGTGCTGTCGCTCCGGCCGCGCCGCGTGGCTCCGACCTGCGCCTGGAAGAGCCTGCACGGCCGACGCGGGACGCTCGGCGGGAGATTTACGAGGCGATGCGGATCGCCCGCCGCGAGGCCCGCGGTGAGCTGGCCGACGAGCGGGAGGCCGGCCACTGGGTTGACCCGAGTGAGAGTGACCGCGACTCGATCGCGGTGTCGGACGGGGCCGAGCGCGCGGAAAGCATCGAAGGCGTCGAGGATGCCCGCACCGATGACCACGCAGTCGATCACCGCTGAGGCGGGACGCTCCGCTCTCGCCGCTGCTGCCCGGATCGTCGTCAAGGTTGGCTCGTCCTCGCTGACTACCACCGAGGGCGGGCTGGACGACGTCCGGCTGGACAGCCTGGTCGAGGCGCTGGCGGTTCGCCGGCAGGCCGGCGCTGAGCTGGTGCTGGTCTCCTCGGGGGCAATCGCGGCCGGGCTGGCCCCGCTTGCGTTGTCACGCAGGCCCAGGGACCTGGCCACCCAGCAGGCCGCCGCCAGTGTCGGACAGGGGCTGCTGATGGCCCGGTACACCGAGGCTTTCGCCAAGCGTGGGCTGACCGTCGGGCAGGTGCTACTGACTGCCGACGACGTGGTCCGGCGTGGCCACTACGCGAACGCCCGACGCACCCTCGGCCGCCTGCTGGGGCTCGGCGTCGTCCCGATCGTGAACGAGAACGACACCGTGGCAACCGACGAGATCCGGTTCGGTGACAACGATCGGCTGGCCGCTCTGGTAGCCCATCTGGTCCGGGCGGATGCTCTGGTCCTGTTGTCCGACGTCGACGCGCTCTACGACGGGCCACCCGGAAAGGACGGTGCCAGCCGGGTGAAGCTGATCCGTACCCCAGCGGATTTGGAGGGGATCCGGATCGGGTCGGTCGGCAGCGGGGTTGGCACCGGCGGGATGATCACCAAAGTGGAGGCGGCCGGGATCGCTGCGACCGCCGGGATTCCCACCCTGCTCACCTCGGCGCCGCAGGCTGCGGCCGGTCTGGCCGGTGCGGACGTCGGTACCTGGTTCTCCGCCTGGGGATCCAAGACCGCGAGCCGGCTGCTCTGGCTCGCGCACGCGGCTCGTCCCAGCGGGACGCTGTGGCTTGATGCGGGTGCTGTCGCCGCCGTCACCCAGCGCCGGATGTCGCTGCTGCCTGCCGGGGTGACCAAGGTCGAGGGCCGGTTCGCCGCCGGCGAGCCGGTCGATCTGGTCACTCCGGACGGCGTCGTCGTCGCTCGCGGCCTGGTCAATTTCGACGCCGCCGAGCTACCGAACCTGCTCGGGCGCTCCACCCGAGTGCTGGCCCGTGAGCTCGGGCCGGATTACTCCCGGGAGATAGTCCACCGAGACGACTTGGTGTTGTTCAATCATCGCTCTGCGTAACAAACGTGATTTCTGGATTGGCAGCTCAGTTCGGCCGTCCTCTTGCTTCCCGAATGCGCATTTCGAGTCTTCCGCAGAGATCATCCGACGAATTTCGTGGTTCGTCATCGAATCACAAGACGTAAGCGTCGTCATCTGGTCAACTAGAGCTGTGCCAGCCCGAAATAGCCCCGATCTCGCGTCGCTCTCCTGCGTGCGACGTGCGGCGTTGCAGCGTCGGCCGATCGGTGCTCCTCTTGAGGAGGTCGACGGCGCTCCCGCACTTTGGTTTGTCAAGGTGACTGTCGGTGGCGATTCGCTCGTTCCGCATCGGGTGCAGAAAGCCTTGGAGCGGCTCAGCGTGGAACGAGCCTTCCTGGTCAGCGCCCGCTACGGGGACGATCGGGCCGAGGTCCGCTATTGGGATGAATGCGACGACGCCGATGAAGCGATCCGCCAGGCATTGTCACTCTGGGGTGACGACGAGGTCACCACTCGGCTACCCGGCTGGCGAGTGATCGGCCTCGAGGTCGTCGATCAGCAGACCGCCCGGCGGCAATGGGATCGCGGCGATCACCCTCGGGTCTTCGTCCTGGGTGAAATCCTCCCGTTCGACTGAGCCCGTTCGACTGAGCCCGGACACCTGAGGACGGCGACCGGACAGCGCTTCTTGGCCGATGGCGAAGACCCATTAAGCTGACTGAATGAGTGCCACTGACATTGCTGCTGCGAGCGTCCGGAAAGCTGAGGCCCCGAAGGCGGCCTCGGAACCGTCGAACAGCCTTGCTCAGCAACCACCGGCGGCCTCCACCGACGTCAGGGGCACCGACGTCGAGGACGCCGACGCCAGCAGGCAGGCCGTGCGGGCGATTGCCCGCCGGGCTCAGCAGGCGGCTCGGCTGCTCGCGCTCGCCACTCGCAGCCAGAAGGACGCCGGGCTGCTGGCCATCGCGGATGCTCTGCAGGCCCAGACCGGCCGGATCGTTGAGGCCAATGCGGAAGACCTGCGACGCGGCGCGGTGGAAGGCTTGGCGACCAACCTGCTCGACCGACTTCGATTGGACGCCGACCGGGTGAGCGCGATCGCCGCGGCGGTCCGGGACATCGCCGGGTTGCCGGACCCGGTCGGTGAGGTGGTCCGTGGCTCCACGTTGCCGAATGGCCTGCGGTTGCGTCAGGTCCGGGTGCCGATGGGCGTTATCGGAATGGTTTATGAGGCCCGGCCCAACGTCACCGTGGACGCCGCTGCCCTGGCGCTGAAAAGTGGAAACGCTGCTGTGCTGCGCGGCGGATCTGCCGCCGAGTCGACGAACACCGTGCTGGTCGAGGTGATCAGGGCGGCTCTGGTCGACGTCGGTCTCCCGGCCGATGCGGTGACCTCGATCGACGCCTGGGGCCGGGAAGGCGTCGGGCACTTGATGAAGGCTCGCGGTCTGGTCGATCTGCTGGTGCCGCGTGGCGGCGCCGGCTTGATCCGGACGGTAGTGGAGAACTCCACCGTGCCGGTGATCGAAACCGGGACCGGAAACTGCCATGTCTTCGTCGACTCCTCCGCCGATCTGGCTCAGGCGCTGGCAATCACGGTGAACGCCAAGGCGCGGCGCACCAGCGTCTGCAACGCGGCCGAGACTCTGCTTGTGCACCAGGAGGTCGCGGACGAGTTTCTGCCGCTGGTGCTTGCCGAGCTGGCCAAGGCTGGGATCACCCTGCACACCGACGAGCGGGCACTCGCGGCCGCCCGAAACGCCGGGATCGACGCCGTGCCGGCCACCGAGGACGACTGGGAGACCGAGTACCTCTCGGCCGACCTCGCCGTCGCCGTGGTCGATTCGCTCGACGCGGCCATCGAACACATCCGGACCTACTCCAGCGGTCACACCGAGGCGATCTGCACCAGTGACCTCCGTGCCGCGGAGCGTTTCACCACCGAGATCGACTCGGCGGTGCTTGCGGTCAACGCTTCTACCGCGTTCACCGACGGTGCCGAGTTCGGTCTCGGCGCGGAAGTTGGCATTTCCACCCAGAAGCTGCACGCGCGCGGCCCGATGGGGCTCGGCGAGCTCACCTCCACCAAGTGGATCGTCACCGGCGACGGTCACATCCGCGCTTGACCCGCATCATCACCCAGCCCGATCTTTCGGGAATTAGCGAAACCAACAGCTTGGGAGCAGTTTTCGTATGGAGGGGACCGAGGTCCGTAAGCTGGCCGCGCTTGAGGACAAGCATTGGTGGTACCGCGAGCGGCGGCACCTGCTGGCCCGCTCGGTCGCCGACCTGATCCCTGGTAAAGCGCTGGACGTCGGTGCGGCCGGTGGCGGTAACACCCGGGTCCTGCAGGGTCTGGGCTGGCAGGTGGCGGCGCTGGAGTACGGCGTTGATGGTGCCGAGGTCTGCGCCGAGCGGTCGATTCCGGTGGTCCGTGGCGACGCGACCCGGCTGCCGATTGCCGCGGGCAGCCTCGATCTCGTCGTCGCCTTCGACGTCCTCGAACACCTGGAGGACGACAAGGCCGCTGCCACCGGCATTTTCGAGGCGCTGAAGCCGGGCGGCACGTTCTTGATCGCCGTCCCGGCGGATCCGCGGCTCTGGTCGGCACATGACGATGCCGTCGGGCATGTCCGCCGCTACACCCGTCAGACGCTCGGTGACCTGCTGTCCGGTGCCGGATTCCAGTGTGAGCCGATGCGCAGCTGGAACGTGCTGCTACGCCCGGTGGTGGCACTGCGCCGGCGGAGCAGCTCCGGCAGCGATCTCGAGCATCTGCCGGCTGTGGTGAACACCGCCCTGCACGCCGTCGTCGCCGCCGAGCGCTACCTCCCCGTCAAGTCGCTACCCGGGGTGTCCCTGATGGTCCGAGCCCAACGCCCAGCACCGTTCTTCAGTTGAACTTGCTCGCGAGCGAGGCGGCTTAGCTCGTCGTCTTCCCTCGTCGACCGTTCTTGTTGATTGTTCGCGAGCCCTGCGGCGCTGATGTCGCAGGGGGCACCTCCCGCCCGAAGGGTGGGGGATTCCCTCGTCGACCGTTCCGCGCCTTCGGCGGGGCTGCGTCTCCTCGGTCAGTCAGCGACGCGCCTCCGGGCTCGCTCACGGGAGTCCGCTTTGCGAGTGGGCGAGTGGTCTGCCCGCTCGCCTCGGGCCGCTTACCTCGCCCGTGATCATGCACGACCTGACACCCGTGACGATGTCAGTTCGTGCATGATCACGGGCGGGTTTGGCGTTGTTCCCGGTCAGGCCGTTTCTTCGTCGTCGGAGTCGTAGGCGACGTAGTAGGTGGGGCGGCCCTGGAGTTGGGTGTAGAGGCGGCCGACGTATTCGCCGAGCAGGCCCAGACACAGCAACTGGACGGCGCCCACGCTGGCGACCGCGACGAAGGTCGACGTCCAACCGGGAACAGTGTGCCCGAGGAGGTAGGCCAGCACGGCGAAGGCCAGCAGGAGCGCCGTCAGCGTGGCACCGCCGAGCCCGAACCAGGTGGCCAGCCGCAGCGGAGCGATCGAGAAGCCGGTAATACTGTCGACGGTCAACCGGATCATCCGTGACAGCGGATACTTCGTCGTCCCGGCCGCCCGTTCCTCCCGCACGTAGGACACCTGGGCGCTGGGAAAACCGAGCGCCGGGATCACCAATCGCAGCACCCGGTTCTGCTCTGGCAGTCGGTTCACGGCGTCCACGGTGACCCGGCTCATCAGCCGAAAGTCCCCGGCGTCCGACGGAACGTGATGCCCGACCAAGCGACGAATCATTCGGTAGTACAAGCTCGCCGTGGACCGCTTGAAGATCGAATCGCTGGTGCGGTCGCTGCGCACCCCGTAGACCACGTCCACCCCGGAGGTGATCGCCTCGCTGAGCATGTCGGCCAGCGTCTCCGGCGGATCCTGCAGGTCGGCGTCGATGGTGGCGATCCAGGCGCCGCGGGCCCGTTGGAGACCGGCCGACAGTGCAGCCTGGTGACCGGAGTTAGCCCGCAGCCTGATCACCCGCAGTTGCGGCCAGTCCCTGCGGGCCTTCTCCAGCAGGGCGGGGGTGGTGTCGCGGCTGCCGTCGTCCACCACGACCACTTCATAGCCGCGGCCCAGAGCGTCCAGGACCGGGCGCAGGCGCGCCGCGAACAGCGGTATGACTGCTTCTTCGTCGTACATCGGAACCACGACGCTGAGGTCGGGCTTCGCGCTCGCAACGGCCGGGGAAGTCACGGTCGTGAGGGTAGTCGTAGTCTGCCGATGGCGTCATGGCACACTCGACCATCGAGAGACTGTGCTGTCGAGGCGCTGACGCTTGGTTGAGAAGTCCGCTTTTGGTTGAGACGACCGCTTTGGTTGAACCGGCCGCTTGATGTGAGAGACAGGGGATCCGCGATGTTCGTGTACGTACTCGCCGCTGCCGCCCAGGGCGCCGAAGAGCACCGTGACCTGCCGATGCCGGCCTGGGTCTTCGGAGCGATCGCACTCGGCGTCTTTTTCGGGCTGTTCGCCATCACCTGGTCCTTCCGCAGCGTCGGTAACCGGCACTGAGCCTCATTCTCGATCCCGTGACGGGGCCCCGCCGGATCGGTGTGATGGGCGGCACCTTCGACCCGATCCACCACGGTCACTTGGTCGCAGCAAGCGAAGTGGGCAGCCGGTTCAGCCTCGACGAAGTGATCTTCGTGCCGACCGGGCAGCCGTGGCAGAAGACCGATCGGGAGGTTTCGCCGCCCGAACACCGGTACCTGATGACCGTGATAGCGACCGCCTCCAACCCGCGGTTCACCGTGAGCCGAGTGGACATCGACCGGCCAGGCCCAACCTTCACCACAGACACCCTGCGTGATCTGGCGGCAGAGCGGGCGGGAGCGGAACTTTTCTTCATCACCGGCGCGGACGCCCTGGCACAGATCCTGTCCTGGAAGAACGCCGACGAATTGTTCCAGCTGGCCTACTTCATCGGCGTCACCCGCCCCGGGCATCGGCTGGAGGGCACCGGATTGCCCGCCGACCGGTTGAGTCTGCTGGAGGTTCCGGCGATGGCGATCTCGTCCACGGACTGCCGCGACCGGGTCCAACGCAACGCCCCGGTCTGGTACCTGGTGCCGGACGGTGTGGTGCAGTACATCAACAAGCACCGGCTATATGAACCGGCTTCGTCCCACTCGGCATGATCGCTGGTGAAATGCGGAGGTCAGGTCCCTCGGCCCGGGCGTGAGAGGGTAGGGACGTGACTGCTTCTGACCATGCCCTCGAACTTGCGACCGTTGCCGCCCGCGCGGCGTCCGGCAAGCTGGCCGGCGATGTCGTCGCCATTGACGTCAGCGAACACTTGGTGATCACGGATGTCTTCGTGCTCGCCTCTGCGCCGAACGATCGCCAGGTCAAGGCCATCGTCGAGGCCGTCGAGGTGGCGTTGAACACCGTCGGAGTGAAGCCCATCCGGCGGGAGGGCGAGCGCGACGGCCGCTGGGTGCTCCTGGACTTCGGCGAGCTCGTGGTGCACGTGCAGCATGCCGAAGAGCGCACCTATTACTCGCTGGAGCGGCTCTGGCGCGACTGTCCGACGGTTCCGCTGCCGGACGACGTCCTGGTCTCGAACGCCGCCGCCCGGGAACGGTCCAACGACACCTACGACGAGCCGGCCGAGGAATCCTTCGACGAGGGCGACCGTTCGATGCCCGCCCGTTCACTGCCCGACCGCTCGATGCTCGGACGTTCGATGCCCGGCACCGACTCCGCGGTTCCCGACTCCGTGGTTTCCGACTCCCCGGTTCCCGGCGCCACCACGGCGTGACCGCACAGCGGGTAATACTGCTGCGGCACGGCCGGACGGCGTACAACGCTGAGGCACGCTTCCAAGGCCAGCTGGACATCCCCCTCGACGAGGTGGGCCTCGGCCAGGCGAAGCGGGTCGCAGATACCCTCGCGTCGGAACTGGCGGGTGGGCCGGTCCGGATCCTCTCCTCCGATCTGAGCCGAGCCGCGCAGACCGCCGAGGTGGTGGGCGCCCGGCTCGGTGTCGAGGTCGTCGCAGAGCCTCGGTTGCGGGAGATCTACGCGGGGCAGTGGGAAGGGCTTTTGCGCGAGCAAATCGTCGCAGACTGGCCGGACGAGCACGAGGCGTGGCGGCGTGGGGACGTCGACGTCCAGATCGGCGGTGGCGAAAGCCGAGCCGACGCCGGGCTGCGGGCCTCCGCCGCGATCGACGAGGCAGACCAGTCGATGGACGGCGGGACGCTGATCTGCGTCTCACACGGAGGTGCGCTGCGGGCCGCGATCTTTCTGCTGCTGCGGACGCCGTCCATGCCCTGGAATGCCTTCGAAGGGCTGCGCAACGCGCACTGGGCGGAACTGCAGAACACCAGCCGCGGCTGGCGGTTGTGCGTCTGGAACATCGGTAGCAGCACCGCCGTTTCCGAACGCTGAGCGCGTACCAACTGGTCCCGTCGACCGCGGTATCCATCGTCAGGGGACTATGCGCTCGAGACCACGGGCCTCGCTGCGGTAGAGCGTCGCTCAGCGAGCTGGCGGCCGCTGCGGATCTGCCGCTGCCGTGGACGCACGTCACGGATCATTTCATCGACGGTTCGTGGCGAGCTGCCACCGGGTCAGCCCGTGCCGAGGTGATCGACCCGGCCACCGAAGAGGTCTGGGGATCGGTGCCGGAGGCAACCCCCGCCGACGTCGACGCCGCGAGGGCCGCAGCCGACCGGGCCTTTCGCTACGGGCCCTGGCCCCGGCTGACGCCCACCGCGCGGGCCGAGGTGATGCGTCGGTTCGCCGCGGAACTGCAGGCCAGGGCCGTGCCACTGGCCCATACCAGCACCGGCGAGAACGGTTCGCCAATCGCGGAGACCCGGTCGGCAGCCGCCAATGCGGCCGACGTCCTGCGCTACTACGCGAGCCTGGCCGCTCACCTGGAGACCGAGGACATCCGGCCGTTTCCGGCCAGCGGCGCGGAGTCCGTGGTGCGCCACGACCCGATCGGACCGTGCGTGCTGATCGCGCCATGGAACTTCCCGATCAACCTGGTGGTGATCAAGTTCGCCCCTGCCCTGCTGGCCGGCTGCAGCGTGGTGATCAGGCCGGCCTCGACTACGCCGCTGTCCGTTCGGCTCGTGGTCGAGGCGGCGGCCGGCGTCCCGGCAGGCGTGATCAACCTGGTGACCGGATCGGGTGCGGTCGGAGAGGCCCTGGTGCGGCACCCGATGACGGCCAAGGTGGCCTTCTCCGGCTCCACGCCGGTGGGCCGGACGATCGCCGCCACTTGCGGCCGACTGCTGCGCCCGGTGACCCTCGAATTCGGTGGAAAGTCGTCGGCTGTGGTCCTGCCCGATGCCGACCTGGCCGCGATGTCCCGGACTCTGGTGCGCTCCTGCCTGCGCAACACCGGCCAGACCTGCTACATCGCGACCCGCATCCTGGCGCCCGCGGCACGCTACGACGAGGTCGTCGACATGGTCACCACCACGATCGCCGCCGCGCGCCAAGGCGATCCGTTCGACCCCGGCACCGTTTTTCGGGCCGATCGCCAACCGGGCCCAGTACGACGTGGTGCTGTCGTACCTGGAGTCCGGCCACGCCGACGGTGCCCGGGCGACCACCGGCGGGTCGGCGGTACCCGGTCCAGGCTGGTTCATCGAGCCGACCGTGTTCGCCGAGGTGACGGCGTCAATGCGGATCGCCCGGGAGGAGATCTTCGGCCCGGTGCTCTGCATCCTGCGATACGAGGGCCTCGACGAGGCGATTGCGCTGGCGAACAACACCGAGTTCGGCCTCGGCGGGGTGGTCTTCTCCACCTCCCCGCGGGCCGCCATGGAGGTCGCGGAGCGGCTGGACACCGGCTCGGTCGGCCTCAACTTCTTCGCCTCCAACCTGGCGGCGCCGTTCGGTGGCCGGCACGGCTCCGGGCTGGGCGTCGAGTACGGCGTGGAGGGACTTGCTGCGTACCTGACCTGCAAGTCGATTCATCGGATCGCGTAAGCGCCGGGCATGGTCGCTGCTGGGGCAGCTCGCTGTGCCCGAGAGGCGGGCAGAAGCGTCCGGAGTGAGCGTGGGCGCCAGGATGTGGGCGGGGCGAGTCGGGTTGAACCGGCTGCGTCAAGGCACGCCCGGGAGTTCAGAAGAGACCCCGATTTGAAGTGACCCCCCAACACTGGGATAGACTCGGCAAGCTTCACCGGCGGGTCGCTCACGCGGGCTGTTGGGGGAGTGGCGGGGCTGTGGCGCAGCTGGTAGCGCACCTCCATGGCATGGAGGGGGTCAGGAGTTCGAATCTCCTCAGCTCCACAAGGTATGACGGCAAAATAGCAAGTCAGAGGCCCTTCCCGGAAGATGCGGGGAGGGCCTCTTTTCATGATCCGTACGGGATCGGTACGGCGATCATGGTGGCGAGGGATGCCTGGAG
>JANNPJ010000503.1:0-48995 GCA_031400005.1 Kineosporiaceae bacterium
CACCAGGACGCCGCCGAGGTCCTCGGGGCGCTACTCGATCAGAGCTCCCCGTCGTACCCGGCCGATTGCTACGCGATCGCTCAGCACTACCTGCTCGGCAGGCCGTCCGATTCACCGGACAGCTCACCGTCACCGGACAGCTCACCGTCACCGGACAGTTCACCGTCACCGGACGGCTCACTTTCGCCGGACAGCTCATTTTCACCAGGCAGTTCACCGAGTCTGGCCTTCGATCACCTCCGGACGGCCGGTCGGCTGGCCATGCGGGCACACGCGCCCGGTCCAGCCGCCACGTTCCTGGAGCAGGCCGCCCGATTGCGCCCCGGTGACGCCCGACTGCTCTTCACCCTGGGCACAGCACTGCACCGAGACGGGCAGTACCCAGCCGCCCGAGCGCGCCTCGAGGAAGCCCTGCTGGTGGAACGGGACGCACTCCGCAGGGCTCGGATCCTGCTGCAGCTGACGGAGCTGCACCGAGCGACTCGGAACACCGCGAAGGCCACCACGACCATCGCCTGGGGTCTGGCCGAACTCGACGCGCCGCTACCGGACGGCAGCCTGTTCCGGGCGATCGGAGCGATCCGAGCCGGTCTGGTCGCGCTCTTCGTCTCGGTCACCGGATGGGGCTTCGGCACCGCCCGCAGCCGCGATCGCGAGCGGCAAGCGCTGTTGGCTGCCCTGCACCTGGTCGCCGGGCATCTCGGTGAGGTGAACCTGCGGCCGGCCAGTCTGCTCATGCACCGGTTGCACGGCGCCCGAGCAGCGGTCCGGCTCGGGTCGGGAGTCGAGTTCAGCCTCAGCTGTGCCGCCGTCGGCCTCACCGCCGCCCGCTACGGCCTCAGCCGACTGCGCCGGCGCAGCCTGGCACTGGCCGAGCAGGCCGCCGCCGACCTCGGCGACCCACAAATAGTGGCGCAGGTCGCCTGGTACTCCGGGACGGCCGATTATCTGAGCCGAGTGGACAACGGTGAACGCTGGATCCAGTGCCTGACCGACCATGGTCAGTGGCTGACCAGCGAGCAATACAGCGACACCATCTCGGCGGCCTGTTGGGACGCCGCGGTGCAGGGCCGCAACGACGACGTCCTGCGCTGGGTGGAGAGCGGCCGGAGCCGGCGAGCCTTCCGCGGCACCGCCGAGCTGACCTCGCTGCTGACGATCCCGGCCATCGGGCTGACCGCCGCCGACCATCCGACCGCGGCGAACGCCGAACTGAGCCGGCTCCGAACCGTCCTGGAGCAGCACGGCGGCCGAAGCCTTCGGGTCAACCTGGTACTCGCGGAGCTCTACACGCTGATCGAGCAGAATCACCTGGACGAGCACTTCGACGCGGTGGCCGAACGGTTCTTCGCGTTCACGTTGCCGACAATCGGCATGCTCCGCCAGCATCAGTCGTTCTACTCGCTGTACGCCCAGGGTCGGCTGGCGAAATGCCGGAGCATCCGCCCTGCGGCGGTGCCGCCTCATGTCCGGCTCGACACTGCCCAGCTCGACACTGCCCAGCTCGACACTGCCCAACTCGATGCTGCCCAGCTCGACACTGCCCGGCTCGATGCTGCCCGGGTTGCTGTCAGGCAGCTCCGCTCAGTGACCCGCACGCCGCTGCTGGCAGCCGTCTACCAGCAATGTCGCGCCGAATTGCTGGTCCTTGAGGGCCGGCCGAAGCGGGCGCTTGCCGTGCTCTCCCGGCTGAAGCCGCAGCGCCAGGACGCTCCCCTGCTGGGCTTCGAGATCGCCTTGACCACAGCTCGGGCACTCTTCGCGACCGGATATCCGGCAGACGCCCGTCGGCAGGTCCTGAATGCGTTGAACCTCGCCGAGGAGCACGGCTGGACCAGTCGGCGGCGGCTGCTGGCTGCCGAGTTCGGCCTGCCTTCCGCCGAGTCTCGCCTGTCGGCCGCGTTCGGCCCGCCGTCCCCCGGGTTCGGCCCGACGTCTGCTGCCTTCGGCGTGCCCGCCACCGAGTCCCGACCGGCTGCCGACTCCCGCCCGCCGGCCATCGAATTCGGCTTGCCCGCCGCCGTTCCCATTTCGGCCCAGACGCCCCTGCTGATCCCGGTCCAGGGCGGATCAGAACGGGGTGACAACCGAGAACTCGACCTTGCGACAATCCTTCGTGACACGCTCCTGAAGATGTCGTCTACGGCGGATCCGATGGATGTGCTGCAGAAACTGGTGGCCTCGACCGAGCGTGCGCTGCCGGAAGGGCGGACCTGGCTGATTCGCCCGGCGCCGCAAATCGTCGATGGCGACGCTGGTTCGCTGGCCGGCGCGCAGTTCTTCGACTTGCCTGCCCCGGGTACCGTCTGCGAGCTGGTGTTCGATCCCGACCTACGCGCTCTCGCCACTACGTGCCGGCCCGTCCTTGGTGATTGCGATCGCATCGTGGCACCACAACTGCGCCGGCTGCTCGCCGATGCGGCGTCCTGGCTGCTGTTCCCGCTGGTCTGTGACGGGATGCTGGTCGGCGTCCTGGTGCTGGCCTCCGCCCGGCCGCTGGCCTACGCCGACACTGAGATCGCGGTGGTCGGGGCACTGGCCGCGCAGGGGATGGTGGCGCTCGCCAAGGCCCGCCTGATCGCCCGGGTGCAGGAGCTGACCGGGATCGACGAGCTGACCGGCGTCCGTAGTCTGCGGCAGATCATCGAGCTGGCGAACCGGGACGTGCAGGGCGCGCGGCACAGTTCCCGGCCGTTGGTGGTGCTGGTGATCGGCATCGATCACCTGGGCCGGATCAACGACCTGCACGGCCGGACGACTGGGGACGACGTCATCCGGCAGGTCGCGAACCGGCTGCGGCTGGTGATCCGAGAAACCGATCTGATCGGGCGCTATCGCCAGGACGAGTTCGTCGTCGTCCTGTCCCAGGGCCGCGACGGTGAGGACGGGATCCGCGATGGCGGGCTCGATGTGGCTGAACGCCTGCTCCGCACGGTCTCCCAGAGCCCGCTGCAGACCCGGGTCGGCCGGCTTCCGATCACGGTGACCATCGGGCAGGCCCTGATGAACCCGGACGACGGGAACTTCACTGCCCTGGCGGCACGCGCCGAGATGGCGCTGCAAGCCGCCAAACTTGGCGGCCGCAATCGGGTGCAGCCGCAACCGGCTGCCCCTGGCTAGCTAGCTAGGGCTGAACTCCCAGTGCCAGGGCTCGGTCGGACCGATGCCACCGACCTGGGCCCAGTCCGGGTTCTGCCAGCCGTAGTCCGCGGCGTTCTCCCGCAGCCACTGGTAGCGCGACGAGCTGGCACCCTGCTGCACGCCGTCGCACAGGTCGACGGCCATTCCCCAGCCGTGCTCGCTGGTCCCGGGGATCGCGGCCAGGCCGGGCTTGGTCGAGCGCAACCGGACCTGCTCGCCGATCGTCCGGTAGGAGTCGGTCAGGCAGATGTTGCTGCCGAAATGCTGCTTGTAGGCGACGTTGAGTTTCGCCAGCGCCACGGCGGAGTCCGCACGCAACCGATGCTCGGAATCCCAAAGCGTACAGAGCACATTGTCTGGTAACTGTCCGTTAGGAGCAGTCGTCGTCCGAGCAACTCCGTCGCAGCCAGGGAGCACCGAACGCTCGCCGGCCCGGGAGGCCCGGGAGACGACGACGGTACGTGGAGCGGCCAGCAGCACAGGCATCTGCGCATTGAGATCGGAGCTCGGAACCACCCGCATGGCCTTGACCCCGACCCCGACCGCGTCCGGCAGCCCAGGAAACGCCGGCGCGGAGGCGGACATCGCCGCCTGGATCTGGTTGGCCTGCACTTTCGGAATCGGAGCCGACATCGCGCCGCTCAGCGGGGCGGCGATGGTGGCGATTCCGAGAGCACCGGCGATGCCCACCTGAGGAGCACTCAGGGAGTTGCCGGGGCGGCGGGACGGGCGACGAGTCGAACCAGACTTCCGGTTATCGCGCGGCCGGCGCAGCTGGGGAGTGTCGGCGCGATGCGACGGCACCTTGGTTCCTCCTGGAGCTTACCGAGTTGGGACGTGCCTTGCTGATGCCACTCTGAGTGAACAGTCACGGAACTATAAAGGGCGATCCCATACCGGAATCAAGTCCATCCGGCGTGTTGACCTTAGTCCGTTTGCGGGAGGAGGGAAATCCCCCCTTCATGTGGGCAAGGATTGCCTGGTCACCGGATCGCGCCGCATCGCGTCCCGGACCTCACCGACCAGCTCCTCCAAGACGTCCTCGAGGAAGAGAACGCCGAGCGTGCGCCCCTCCGCATCGACCACCCGGGCCAGGTGCGAGCCGGCCCGCTGCATGGTGGCCAGCGCCTCCTCCACCTCGTCCCCCGTGCTCACCGAGACCAGGTTGCGGACCCGCTTCTCCGGCACCGGCAGGTCGTGCCGCTCGTCGTCCGCGTACAGCAGGTCCTTCAGGTGCAGGTAGCCGATCAGGATCGGATCGCTCTGGTACTCGGTTGCCGACTCCGGTTTCACCACCGGGAAGCGACTGAACCCGGTGCGAGTGACCAATCTCTCCACCTCGGCCGGGCTGCTCCCGGCCGGAACCGTGACCAGCCGATCCAGCGGGACCATCACATCGCCGGCCTCGCGTTCGCTGAACTCCAGTGCCCCGGTGAGCAGGCCGTGATCGTCCACCAGCAGCCCTTCTCGGGCCGACTCGGTGACGATGGAGTGCACCTCGTCCGCCGTGTACGTCGAGGCCAGCTCGTTCTTCGGCTCCACCCGTAAGAGCCGCAGCACTCCGTTCGCCACCGCGTTCAGCACCAGGATCACCGGGCTGACCACCCGAGCGATCGCCATCAATGGCGGAGCCAGCACCAGCACGGCCCGATCCGGGCCGGCCAGCGCCAGGTTCTTCGGCACCATCTCGCCAATCACCACGTGCAGGTAGACGACCAGGGCCAGGGCCAGCGTGAAGGCGAACGGATGCACCGCGCCCTCCGGCAGTCCGGCCGCGTGGAGCGGGGTCTCGATCAGGTGCGCGATCGCTGGTTCGGCCACCGCGCCCAACCCGAGCGAGCAGACCGTGATCCCCAACTGGGCGCAGGCCAGCATCAACGAGACGCGTTCCATCGCCCGCAGAGCGGTCCGGGCTCGCCGGCTGCCCGCGTCCGCCAGCGGTTCGATCTGGCTGCGCCGGGCGGAGATCACGGCGAACTCGGCGCCGACGAAAAAGGCGTTCAGCAGCAGTAACCCGGCCGCGATCAGCAACGCACTCACGCTTTTTCCTCCGTGGCTACCGGCGCTTCGGTCGGCAGCATCCGCACCCGATCGACCCGGCGGCCTTCCATCCGTTCCACCCGCAGCACCGCTCCCTCGACTGGCACCTCGTCCCCGACCTGCGGGATCCGGCCCAGCCCGGCCATCACAAAGCCGCCGAGCGTTTCATAGGCCGGGCCGTCCGGGATGTCGATCCCGATCTTGTCCCGCACCTCGTCCGGGCGCATCAACCCGGGTACCAGCCACGCGCCGTCCCGGCGATGGATGATCCCCGGTCGGCTGCGGTCGTGCTCGTCGGCCACCTCGCCGACCAGTTCCTCGACCAGGTCCTCCAGGGTCACTACCCCGGCGGTCCCGCCGTACTCGTCCAACACGACGGCCAACTGCAAGCCCAGCGCCCGCAGTTCGACCAGCAGCGGATCCAGGCGAACCGTCTCCGGGACGCGCAACGCCTCGGACATGATCGCTGCCACCGGCACGTCGTCCCGGCGCTCCCGGGGAACCGCGACCGCGCTCTTCAAATGCACGATCCCCACCACGTCGTCCAGGTCGCCATCGATCACCGGGAATCGGCTGTGCCCGGAGCGGCGAGCCAGCGCGATCACCTCGGCCGCTGTCTGGTCGCGCTGCAGCACCAGGGTGCGCACCCGTGGAGTCATCACATCGGCGGCGGTACGTCCGGAGAAACCAAGCGAACGGGTGATCAGCTGGGCGGTCTGCTGATCCAGCGTGCCCGCCGCCGCCGAGTGCCGGACCAGGGCAGCCAGTTCCTCCGGGGAACGGCCGGCGGACAGTGCCTCCTGCGGCTCCACCCCGACCGCACGGAGCAACCGGTTCGCGGATCCGTTCAGCACAGTGATCAATGGCGACACCGAGGCGGTGAAGAGCCGCTGTGGTCCCGCGACCACCCTGGCGGTGGCCAGCGGCACGGAGATCGCCAGATTCTTCGGGATCAACTCACCGACGACCATCGAGAAGGCGGTCGCGATTCCCAGCGCCAGCACGACCGCCACGCCTTCCTCAGCTGCCCCCTCCAACCCGACCGCCTGCAGCGGTGTAGCAAGCAGGGTGGCGAGCGAGGGCTGCACCAGGTACCCGACCACCAGGGTGGTGATGGTGATCCCGACCTGGGCTCCGGAAAGCTGCGTAGACAAGGTACGGACGGCGGCCAGGACCCCGATCGCCCGTTTGTCGCCCTGCTCGATCGCTCGTTCGACAGTGCTGCGATCGAGGGCGACCAGAGCGAACTCCGCCGCCACAAAGATCGCGGTTCCGAGGGTGAGTAGCACGCCGGCACCGAGCAGCAACCATTCGCTCACCATCGGCGCGGCCCCGCTGGGGGACACAGCCTTACTGAGTGGGGGGCTGGCTCTGGCAACACAGGGCTAGCGGGTAATCGAGATCTGCCGGCTCTGGGCCGGCACCTTCGTGAGGGCATGATCTCATGAGTGTACTGGAACGATCACGCCACATCGGCGCTGATGTCGACGCACCGCTGAGTCAGGTTAGTGTTGACATACCTTTCAGACCCGCTTCCGAAAGAAGGCGATCTCCGCCGTGTCACAGTCTTCCGAGCCTTCGGTCACCGAATTCGGACCGAACGAGTGGCTGGTTGACGAGCTCTACCAGCAGTACCTGGCGGACAAGAACTCCGTCGACGCCGCTTGGTGGGAGTTCTTCGCCGACTATCAACCCGCAGACACCCCGCGCGGCCGTTCGAGTACGAGAGTCGCGGACAGTACCACCGCGGCTGCTCAAACCGGGACAACTGGGGATGGCACCCCTACCGGGAACGGCACCCCGTCCGGGAACGGCACCACAACCGGCCCCCCGAAGAGCAGCACCGGCGCGCCGGTCCACCCGCCGCAGACGTCGCGCGGCCACACCCAGCCGAACCGGGCGACGTCGGCGCAGCAGCCGCACGCCTCACCGGCGGTGGTGAACCCGAGCACCGCGGCGCCGGCCACCGGTCAGGTCTCGACCACCCGGCTACCGAGGGACGCCGCGATGCCCGCGGTCGAGCCAAAGGTGGCCCGGGAGGCGGAGGTCACGCGGCTGAAGGGCCCGGCGGGGCGGGTGGTCACCAACATGGAGGCCAGCCTGGAGGTGCCGACTGCGACAAGCGTGCGGGCCATCCCGGCGAAGTTGCTGATCGACAACCGGGTGGTGATCAACAACCACCTGAAGCGCTCCCGCGGTGGCAAGGTCTCGTTCACCCACCTGATCGGTTTCGCGCTGGTCGAGGCGCTCGAGCTGATGCCGGAAATGAACGCCAGCTATGTCGAGGATGACGGCAAGCCGGCGATCGTCCGGCCGGCGCACATCAACATCGGTATCGCCGTCGACCTGACCAAGCCGGATGGCACCCGTCAGCTGCTGGTGCCGAACGTCCGGCACTGCGAGGGGATGGACTTCGCCGAGTTCTGGGCCGCTTATGAGGACCTGATCCGCCGGACCCGGACGAACAAGCTCGGTGCGGACGACTTCGCCGGCACCACATTGAGCCTGACCAACCCGGGCACCATCGGCACCGTGCACTCCGTGCCGCGGCTGATGAAGGGCCAGGGTGCGATCATCGGCGTCGGTGCGATGGACTATCCCGCCGAGTACCAGGGCGCTTCCGAGGAAACTCTGGCCCGGCTCGCGGTCAGCAAAGTGATGACTCTCACGTCCACGTATGACCACCGGATCATCCAGGGCGCCCAATCCGGAGACTTCCTCCGGGTCGTGCACAGCAAGCTGCTCGGCGAGGACGGTTTCTACGACCGGATCTTCCACGCGCTGCGGATTCCGTACGAGCCGATCCGCTGGGTCCGGGACATCTCGGTGTCGCATGACGACGACATCAACAAGACCGCCCGGGTGCAGGAGCTGATCCACGCCTACCGGGTCCGTGGTCACCTGATGGCCGACACCGACCCGCTGGAGTACAAGCAGCGCCGGCACCCCGACCTCGACGTCACCACCCATGGTCTGACCCTGTGGGACCTCGAGCGCGAGGTGCCCACCGGTGGCTTCGGCGGCAAGCCGGTGATGAAGCTGCGGCACATCCTCGGTGTGCTGCGGGACACCTACTGCCGCACGGTGGGCATCGAGTACATGCACATCCAGGACCCGGAGCAGCGGCGTTGGCTGCAGGAGCGACTGGAGCGCCCGTACGCGAAGCCCTCCCGGGACGAGCAGTTGCGCGTCCTCGCCCGGCTGAACGCGGCCGAGGCGTTCGAAACCTTCCTGCAGACCAAGTTCGTTGGCCAGAAGCGATTCAGCCTGGAAGGCGGCGAGAGTGTCATCCCGCTGCTGGACGAGTTGCTCTCCGCGGCCGCGAAGGCAGAACTGGACGAGGTCTGCATCGGCATGCCGCACCGCGGTCGGCTGAACGTGCTGGCGAACATCGCGGGCAAGAGCTACGGCCAGATCTTCCGGGAGTTCGAAGGGCAGCAGGATCCGCGTAGCGTTCAGGGATCCGGCGACGTCAAGTACCACCTGGGCACCGAGGGCCGGTTCACCGCCGACTCCGGTGAGCAGACGAAGGTCTACCTGGCCGCCAACCCCTCGCACCTGGAGGCGGTGAACCCGGTTCTGGAGGGTGTGGTTCGGGCCAAGCAGGACCGGCTCAACCGGGGCAGCGAGTTCTTCTCGGTGCTTCCGGTGCTGATGCATGGCGACGCCGCGTTCGCCGGCCAGGGCGTGGTCACCGAGACCCTCAACCTGTCCCAGTTGCGCGGGTACCGCACCGGCGGGACCGTGCACGTCGTCGTCAACAATCAGGTCGGTTTCACCACCGCGCCGTCCTCCTCGCGGTCCTCGGTGTACTGCACGGACGCCGCCCGGATGATCCAGGCGCCGATCTTCCACGTGAACGGCGACGACCCGGAGGCCTGCGTCCGGGTGGCCCGGCTCGCCTTCGAGTTCCGGATGGCGTTCGACAAGGACGTCGTGATCGACCTGGTCTGTTACCGCCGGCGCGGGCACAACGAGGGCGACGACCCGTCGATGACCCAGCCACTGATGTACAACCTGATCGAGGCCAAGCGCAGCGTCCGCAAGCTGTACACCGAGGGCCTGATCGGCCGCGGTGACATCAGCGTCGAGGAGGCCGAGCAGGCGCTTCGCGACTATCAGGGCCAGTTGGAACGGGTCTTCGCCGAGACCCGGGAGACGGTCAACCACCCGCCGACCGCGTCCCGCGACGTCACCGCCGGCCTGGACCTGCCGCTCGCCCAGCAGCAGGACAGCACCCGGTCCGACCCGAGAGCGACAGCGGTCCCGCTCGAAGTGCTGAAGCGGATCGGGGACGCCTACGTCTCACCGCCTACCGGATTCTCGGTGCACCCGAAACTGAAGCCGCTGCTGGAGCGCCGGGCCGCGATGGCCAGCGAAGGCGGGGTCGACTGGGGCTTCGGCGAGCTGCTGGCGATCGGATCGATCCTGATGGAGGGCACGAACGTCCGGCTGACCGGGCAGGACACCCGACGTGGGACGTTCACCCAGCGGCACGCCGTCCTCACCGACAAGATCACCGGTGAGGAGTGGACGCCGCTAACCCGGCTCAGCGAGGACCAGGGCAAGTTCTGGACCTACGACTCGTTGCTGAGCGAGTTCGCGGCGATGGGCTTCGAGTACGGCTACTCGGTCGAGCGGCCGGACGCGCTGGTGCTGTGGGAGGCGCAGTTCGGCGACTTCGGCAACGGCGCCCAGACCATCGTGGACGAATTCATCTCCTCGTCCGAGCAGAAGTGGGGTCAGCGCTCGTCCGTCGTTCTGCTGCTGCCGCACGGTTACGAGGGCCAGGGACCGGATCACTCCAGCGCCCGGATCGAGCGGTACCTGCAGATGTGCGCCGAAAACAACATGACGGTCGCCCAGCCGTCCAACCCGGCGTCGTACTTCCATCTGCTGCGTCGGCAGGCCTACGCCAAGCCGCGCAAGCCGCTGATCGTCTTCACCCCGAAGTCGATGCTCCGGTTGAAGGCGGCAGCTGCGCCGGTAGAGGCCTTCACCAGCGGGACGTTCCAGCCGGTGATCCCCGACTGGGAGCACGTACCCTCAGCGGATCGGGTCCTGTTCTGCTCCGGGAAGATCTACCACGACCTGGTTGCCGAGCGGAAGAAGCGCGAGGACACCTCGACCGCGATCGTGCGGCTGGAGCAGCTCTATCCGCTCGACGTGGCAGGCATCCTGTCGGCGATCGAGCCGTACGATTCGGCGGCGCAGCTGGTCTGGGTCCAGGACGAGCCCGCCAACCAGGGACCCTGGCCGTCGATCGCGCTCAGCCTGCCGCAGGATCTCGGTGGTCGACCGCTGCTGCGAATCTCGCGGCCGGCGTCGGCGTCACCGGCGACCGGCTCGGCCAAAAAGCACCAGGCCGAGCAGGCGGCTTTGATCGCGCAGGCGTTCAACCGCTGATCACCAGCGGGGGGCGTGTCGCTACCCTCGGTGCTCTCGGTCAGAATATCGGCATGTACTTCACTGACCGAGGCATCGAGGAGTTGGCGCAACGACGCGGCGACGAGCAGGTGACGCTCGACTGGGTAGCCGAGCGCCTGCGCGAATTCGTGGATCTGAACCCGGACTTCGAGACACCGGTAGAGCGCTTGGCCACCTGGCTGGCCCGGTTGGACGATGACGACGAAGAGGACTTGTGAGCGCCGCCGGGCGGGGGAAAAACACCGAACAGCGAATCTGCGTGATCGGCGACGCGCTGGTCGCGGGCGTCGGCGACCCCCGGGCGCAGGGCTGGGTGGGTCGAGTCGCCGCCCGGACACCCCAGGACGAGACCTCGATCAGCATGTTCACCCTCGGTGTCCCCGAGGAGACCACCGCTGAGCTGGGCAACCGCTGGTGGGAGGAGACCAGTCGGCGCTACGGCCGGTCCGTTGCCGACTGCCGGCTGGTCATCGGGCTGGGTCACGCCGACCTCGACAGCGGGCTGTCCATCCCGCGCTCGCGGCTGAACCTGGCGAACGTGCTGGATGAGGCGCACTCGCGGCGACTGCCGTGCTTCGTCGTCGGCCCACCGCCGACCGCCGACTCGGCCCGGAACACCCAGATCGAGGAACTCGCCTTCACGTTCAGCGATGTCTGCCGCCGCCGGGACGTCCCTTTCGTGGACACCTTCACCCCGCTGTTGACCCACGAGGACTGGCTGACCGACCTAGCCGCCGGCGACGGCGTTCACCCCCGACAGGCCGGCTACGGCCTGATCGCCTGGCTGGTCCTGCATGGCGGCTGGCGAGAGTGGCTGGGTCTGCCCCCGGATTGACGTGAGTTACGGGCGGGTAAGGACGACCTTGCCGACCAGGTCGCCGGACGCCAGGTGCTCGAATCCCTTACGCGCTTCTTCCAGCGGAAACACGGTGTCGATCACCGGGCGGACGCCGGAGCTGAGCAGGAACCTGGTCAGCCGCTCCAGCTCATCCCGGGTACCCATGGTGGAACCGAGGATCCGCAACTGGAGGAAGAAGATCCTGTTCAGCTCGGTCGTTTCCGGGTTGAACCCGGACGTCGCGCCGGAGATCACCACCAGCCCGCCCGGACGCAGCGACCGGATCGAATGCGACCAGGTGGCGGCGCCGACCGTCTCCATCACCGCATCCACCCGGTCCGGCAGCCGAGCACCGGTCTCAAACGCCTGGTCAGCCCCGAGTTCCAGGGCCCGGGCCCGCTTGCCGGCATCCCGGCTGGTCACCCAGATCCGCAGACCCGCAGCCCGGCCGAGCGCGATCAGCGCGGTTGCCACGCCGCCACCCGCGCCCTGCACCAGGACCGTCGAGCCGGGCGGGAGCTGGGCCTGGGTGAAGAGCATCCGGTAAGCGGTCAGCCAGGCGGTCGAGAGGCAGGCGGCGTCCTCCCAGCTCAGCTCGGGCGGCTTGGGCACCAGGTTGCGCCGCGGCACGATCACCTCGTCGGCCAGCGTGCCCTGGTGGCGCTCGGACAGCAGGGACCGCTTGGGGTCGAGCGTCTCGTCGCCGCGCCAGCCGGGATCCCCGATCACGGAGTGCACGATGACCTCGTTGCCGTCGTCATCAATCCCAACGCCATCGGTGCCGAGGATCATCGGCATCCGTTCGGCCGGGAGGCCGAAGCCACGCAGGCTCCACAGATCATGATGATTCAGGCTCACGGCCTTCAGCCGGACCCGGGCCCAGCCCTGCGGCACCTCGGGAGCCGGGCGCTCCCCCAACTGCAGGGCGGACAGCGGATCGTCGGGATTGGCGGTGGCGACATAGGCAGCAAGCATGGGACGACGCTAGTTGCCGACCTCGAACCGCGCTCGACGCAGGGCCGTGACGCAAGCCACATCCTGCCCTCGAGCGAGCGGTTCAGCGACGGCTGCGGGCCTCCCGCTCGCCTGCATCGGTCCGAGCGTGATCGCGCAGATCGATCTTCTGATCTGCGTCGTCGGCCTGGACGGCTTCCATTTCGACGGTGTTGTTCGGCCCGAAGTTGCCGAAGCGGACCACCTCGGCCTGGACCGCTTGATGGATGGCGGTCTCCGGGAGCGCCGGGACGATCGATGTCTCGGCTTCTTCGTCGTCCCGAATCTGCCCGTCGTCCCAGGTCTGCCCGTCGTCCTGAGCCTGTCCGTCGTCCCGGGTCTGCCCGTCGTCCTGAGCCGGGCTGCCGTCCTGAGTCTCGCCGTCGTGAGTCTGCTCGCGGTCGTGAGTCTGCTCGCGGTCGTGCTCGCCGTCGTGAGTCTCGCCGTCGTCCTGGGTTTGCCCGCTGCTGTCCTGGGCGTCCTGGTTGCTGTCGCCGCCGTCCTCAATCTGCGCCGGGGTACCGATCTCTGGGCGAGTTCGCCGCGAAGGGGCGATGACTGCCTCTACTACCTCGGCCAGTGACCCTGCTGCGGCGTCCCGGTCGAGCAGATCGGCCAGCACATCACGGATCTGCCCGAGCCGGAGAACTGCTTCACCGTGAGTCGCGGTCAGGGTGTCCAGTCGCTGGTCCGAGACCTCGTTGACGGCGCCCGCCCGACGGGTGGCGTCATCGAGCAACTCGGTGGAGTGCTCTTCGGAGGCACGCCGAATCCGCTCGGCCTCTTCCTGGGCGGCCTGTAGCTCCTGATCGGCGGTGTCGCGCGCCTGCGCCAGTTCGCGCTCGGCGGTGTCGCGGGCCTGGCCCAGTTCGCGGTCGGCCTGGTCCCGAGCTTCATTGATCAGCCGCTCAGCCTCGGCCCGGGATTCGTCCCGGAGTTTGGTGATCTCCTGGGTGGCCTTGTCCCGCTCCTGATCGGCCTCCTCGGCGGCCAGCCGGAGGATCTGCGACATCCGCCCGCTGACCTCTTCGTGCACCGGTTTGGCCTCGGCCTGGGCCGTGCGCAGGCGCTCGGCCTCCGCCTGGGCGCGTTCCGCCTCGGCTCGGGCGCGTTGGACGTCTGCCCTGGCCACGGCGAGTTTTTGCTCAAGCGAAGCGAGGAGTTGATTGCTCCGCGACATGTATTCGAGGACCTGCTGGCGGTTGTAACCGCGCACAGTGATGTCGAAAGAGTCTTCGCGGTGAGCTTGGGACATATTAGCCAGTTTGTCGTCCATGAGCCTTCGGCTTAAGCGGTCTAATGTGACGACGTCAACTCTTACGCCGACGGTCGCGGGGCGCAACCTCTTCGGCGATAAGAGTCGCGTCCGGGCCACCAAAGATCACTATCAGTTACGCGCAAGGCCCTCAGCGCGAGCCGTGTCCGCCACCGCCTCGGCCACCGCCTCGACCACGCGGGTATCGAAGACGCTTGGCACCACTTCGATCGCGGTCGGTGCGGCCACGCAGCCGGCGATCGCAGCGGCCGCCGCCAGCTTCATCCGCTCGCTGATCCGGATCGCCCGCACGTCCAGGGCGCCGCGGAAGATCCCGGGGAAGGCCAGCACGTTGTTGATCTGGTTCGGGAAGTCGCTCCGCCCGGTTCCGACAACCGCGGCGTAGCGCCCTGCGAGGTCGGGATGCACCTCCGGATTCGGGTTGGCCAAGGCGAAGATGATCGCGTTCTCGGCCATCGACGCCACCACCGGTTCGGGGACGGTACCGCCGGACACCCCGATGTAGACGTCTGCGCCGGCCATCGCCTCGGACAGGCCACCGCGCAGCCCGCGAGGGTTGGTCCGGGCAGCCAACTCCACCTTGTGCCTGGCGAGGTCGGGGCGGCCGATCTCGACGATGCCCCGGCTGTCGCAGACCACCACGTCCAGGACGCCGGCCCGGCCGAGGATGTCAGCGATCGCCACCCCGGCGGCACCCGCTCCGGCAATCACCACCTGCAGGGTCGCCAGCGGCCGGTCCACCACCAAGGCGGCGTTACGCAGCGCGGCCAGCACCACCACCGCGGTGCCGTGCTGATCGTCGTGGAAGACCGGCAGGTCAAGCCGATCCTGGAGGCGCCGCTCGATCTCGAAGCAGCGCGGGGCCGAGATGTCCTCCAGGTTGATCCCGCCGAACGTCGGCGCCAGCCGGGCGACCGTCTCGACGATTTCATCCGGGTCCGTGGTGTCGAGGCAGATCGGAACGGCGTTGATCCCGGCGAAGTGCTTGAACAGCATCGCCTTGCCCTCCATCACCGGCATTGCGGCCCCCGGCCCAATGTCGCCCAAGCCCAGCACGGCCGTGCCGTCGGACACCACGGCAACGGTGTTGCCTCGCCCGGTGTAGACGTCGAGCAGTTCCGGGTTCGCGGCAATCGCCAGGCAGACCTCGGCCACTCCTGGCGTGTAGGCCAACGCCAGGTCGGCCCGGGACCGCAGTGGGGTGCGAGCCACCACTTCGAGCTTCCCCCCGGCGTGCATGGCGAAGACTGCAGCCGTCGGGTCGGGCAGCACCTGCGGCTCGACGATTTGCGGCTCGATGAACGGCCCGGTCTCTTTCGCGGTGGACAAGGTTTCGGCAGTCACAATGACCCCTCGGGGCAAAAAGGCGGTGGCCGGACGGACGGTGGCGACATTCCGGTCCGGTGGACGGATGGCTCGACTGGCTGATCCGGCGACGCGGGATTCGGTCGGCAACCGTTGGGCCGCTGCACGGCGACTCGGTGTGGTCGCTGGCACGAAGAGAACGGGGGTCGCCCGTTGGGCCATGGTGCCACAGATCCGTTCCCGCCGTCCTCGCTGTGCCCCTGATAAACCGGTGCTTGGGCCTGGCGATGCGGTCAATCACCGGTTTTACCGGGGCACAGCGGTCAGCACTGGGCTTGGTCACCGGCCTGGTCGGTGTGCCGATGCCTACCCAGCGTGGCGGATACCGTCGTCCACATGATGCGCAAGGTGGGCGGCAAATCCCGGCGGGGATTCGGCGTCGTCGTGGTCCGTGGGGCATCGATGGAGCCGACACTGCATGACGGCGACCGCCTGCTGGTGCGCTGGGGACGCCGTGGGGCCCGTCCCGGAGTAGTGGCCGTCGTCCGATTACCGGATCGGCCGCTCTCGATCAAACGGCTGAGCTTCCGGGAACCGGACGGATGGTGGGTGGAGCGGGACAACCCTCGAGTGGGGGTCGATTCCTGGCAGATCGGTGCCGTTCCGGACCGAGATCTGATCGGCGTGGCAGTATTTCGGCTAGGACCTGTACCGGGTCGAATTGCAATGACTTTGCAATAGCCGCGCGATGGCTCCGCGATAGCCCGCCATTGGTCGACGACATCGGGTGCGGACGTACCCCGCAGCGCGCCCGGGTCACGAGCCCGGAGTAACTTGTTTCCGACCAGCACCTCCCTTCGTTAAGGAGTGAACCGATGCTCTCGCGTTTCCTCAACCTCCTCGGAGGCACCGAGGTCAGCGCCCACTGTGACCTTCCCTGTGGCGTCTATGACCCGGCCCAGGCCAGGATCGAAGCGCAATCCGTCAAGGCGATCATTGCCAAGTACAACGCTTCCGATGACGAGGTTTTCAAGGCACGGGCACTCATCATCAAGGAAGAGCGCAGCGATCTGGTGAAGCATCACCTCTGGGTGCTGTGGACGGACTACTTCAAGCCCCCGCACTTCGAGAAGTACCCGCAGTTGCACGTGCTGTTCAACGAGGCCACCAAGCTGGCCGGCGGTGGCGGCGGCACGAAGGCCTCGCTCGATGAGAAGGTCGCCGACCAGTTGCTGGAAAAGATCGATGAGATCGGCACGATCTTCTGGGAGACCAAGAAGGCCGCCTGACTCGCATTCGGAGAACGCCCGAGCGATCCATCCGGATTGCTCGGGCGTTCTCTGTTTCAGCCGAGCGCCTACCTTCTGGTAGCCGGAGGCTTCGAGCGAACAGTAATCTCGGCCAGATGAGCGCCGAAAGCACACAGAGTCCGCAGGGGCAAGCCGTCCGCACGTCTGGCCGACTCGAGGGGCACGGCGGTGATCTCGCCGTCGAGGCACTGCGGGCGCATGGCGTCCGGGCCAT
Organism: Kineosporiaceae bacterium; assembly: GCA_031400005.1. Taxonomy (GTDB): domain Bacteria; phylum Actinomycetota; class Actinomycetes; order Actinomycetales; family Kineosporiaceae; genus JANNPJ01. The sequence continues at coordinate 16,545 of JANNPJ010000503.1, forward strand.
GTTCACCCTCTCCGGCGCGCATGTGTTTCCGCTCTACGACGGCGCGGTGAAGGCAGAACCCGCCCTGCCCCTGATCGACGTCCGGCACGAGCAGACCGCTGTCTTCGCCGCGGAGGGCCTGGCCAAGCTGACTCGCACTCCCGGACTCGCCGTGGTGACGGCCGGGCCAGGGGTGACGAACTCGATCAGCGCCATCACCACAGCGCACTACAACGGCTCGCCGCTACTGGTGATCGGCGGCCGAGCACCGCAGTTCCGGTGGGGAACTGGCGCCCTGCAGGAAATGGACCATCCGCCGCTGCTCACCACGGTCACCAAGCAGGCAGCGACGGTACCCGGCCCGGGCGAGGTACTCAGCTGCGTTGACGACGCCCTCCGGCTGGCCACCTCCCCGCATCGCGGCCCGGTCTTTCTCGACGTCGCGATGGATCACTTGTTCTCCCGTGCGGAGGTCAACCTGCCGGCGTTCGCCCCGGCACCGCGGACCGTCCCGGACGGCGACGCGCTGGATGCGGTGGCGGCCCAGCTGGCCTCGGCGCAACACCCGGTCCTGGTGCTCGGCTCGGACGTCTGGACCGATGGCGCTGAGCAGGCCGCTCTGGAACTGGTCGAAGACCTCGGGCTGCCGGTGATCACGAACGGGATGGGCCGGGGAATCCTCGGTGCCACGCATCCGAACTTGGTCACCCGGGCCCGCTCCCGCGCGTTCGGCGGAGCCGACCTGGTCGTGGTGGTCGGAACTCCGCTGGACTTCCGGCTCGGATACGGCAGCTTCGGCGGCCGGGACGGCGCCCCGGCCGCCGACGTCATCCATCTGATGGACGACGTGCGCCAGCTCTCCGGGCACGTCAGCCTGGTCGCCTCGGCGGTCGGCGACCTCAGCCTGATCCTGGTCGGCCTGCGAGAGCGGTTGTCCGGCCCAGGGTTGCCCGCCGGGATCCAGCAATGGCGTCAGGACCTGAGAGCGGCACACGAGGCCGCGGTCGCCGCCGACCACCCGTTGCTGACCAGCGATCAGGCCCCGATCCACCCGGCCCGGATTTACGGTGAGCTCAATGCCCAGCTGGCGCAGGATGCCGTGGTGATCGGTGACGGCGGAGATTTCGTCTCCTTCGCTGGGCGTTTCGTCGAGCCCGGCCAGCCCGGCCGCTGGCTCGATCCCGGGCCTTTCGGCTGTCTCGGCACCGGTCTCGGGTACGCCATCGCCGCCCGGCTCGCGCATCCGTCGTCCCAGGTGGTGCTGCTGCTCGGGGACGGCGCCGCCGGATTCTCGCTGATGGACGTCGACACCATGGTCAGGCACAAACTTCCGGTGGTGATGGTGGTCGGCAACAACGGCATCTGGGGGCTGGAGAAGTTTCCGATGCAGATGCTTTACGGCTATGACGTTGCCGCCGAACTCACCCCCGGTACCCGTTACGACCAGGTGGTCCGCGCCCTCGGCGGCGGCGGCGAACTCGTCACCGAGCCGGGCGAGATCGGGCCGGCGCTGCGCCGGGCCTTCGACTCCGGCGTCCCGTACTGCGTCAACATCCTTACCGACCCCAAGGTCGCCTACCCGAGGACAACCACCGGCATCTAGGACGCGGGCACGCTCGACGGGGCGCCGAAGGTGCGGCGGTAGGCGACCGGGGTGGTCCGCCGGCGACGGCTGAAGTGGTGGCGCAGCATCGCCGCGGAGCCGAACCCGGACCGGCGGGCAACTTCCTCGATGCCGAGGTCCCCGCCTTCCAGGAGCCGCTCGGCCAGGGCCACCCGCTGCAACTGGACCCACTGATGCGGCGTCGTCCCCGTTTCGTCCCGGAACCGCCGGGCGAACGTTCGCTCCGACATCGAGGCTCGGGCGGCAAGCCGGGTGATCGACAGATCCTCGGCGAGGTGCGCGCCGGCCCAGTCGAGCACCGGCGCCAGCGTCTGGGCCGAACAGTTCCGGACCGGCGTCTCCACGTACTGCGCCTGGCCGCCGTCCCGCTGCGGTGGCACCACCATCCGCCGGGCGATCCCGTTCGCGGCCTCGGCGCCGTGAGCGCGCCGCACCAGGTTCAGGCACATGTCGATCCCGGCCGCCGTTCCCGCGCTGGTGATCACCGGCCCGTCCTCGACGTACAGCACATCGGGAACCAGTTCGACGTCCGGGAAGAAGGCCTCGAAATTCTTTTCGTGCATCCAGTGAGTGGTGGCCTGGCGACCGGCGAGCAGTCCGGCTCGAGCCAGCGTGAAGGCTCCGGTGCAGAGCGAGGCGACCAGGGCTCCGCGGTCAACCGCGCGGTGAAGGGCGCCGACCAGCTCGACCGACGGGTGGTAGTCGTCGCCGCAGGGCACCACCAGGACGAGATCGGCCTCGTCCACGCGGTTCAGGCCGTGCTCGGTGATCAGATCGAAGCCGGTCGAACTGCGTACCGGTCCGGACTCCACCGAGCAGACCGCGAAATCGAACTTCGGCAGCCCCTGCGCGGTCCGGTCGACGCCGAAGACCTCGCAGCCGATGGCGAACTCGAAGGTGGCGAACTGGTGATCCACGATCACGACCACGGAATCCAGGCGGAGCCGATCGTTATCCATCCCGGCAGTGTGCCCGATCCGTGGCGGTAAGTCGATGACCAGTTGAGTTGCAGCCAGTCAACAAGCATGCACTTCGGTCATATGTGGCAAATCACCGATGGCAGGAAATGGACGAGCATTGGCTTATCAGCCACTGGTGGCGGTAAATCGCGGAGCGCATAGTTATTGCCATGACCATTCTTCTGATCCTCCTCGTTCTGACCGCCGCTTCCCTCCTCGCCATCCCGTTGGGGGCTGACTCCCGCTCTCTCACCGACGACACCTACGACCGAGACAGCCTCTGGTCCCGCTGACCATCCGTTCCGACCTGGAAGAAACCCTCAGGCGGGCGGTATCCGCTCGACGAAGCGCCGCCGATCCACGATCACTCGTGTCACCTCACCGGTGGCGATCAGGCGACCGGCGCGATCGACGGCGCTGACCGAGAACCGCACCAAACGCCCGTCCTGATACGCCACTTCGGCGGTGATCGTGACGGTCCCGCCGACCGGGGTGGCGGCCAGATGATCGAGCCGAACTCGCGATCCCACGCTGGTGCGCTCCGGCGTCAGCTGCCCGGCCAAGGCTGCCACCGTGGCGGCTTCGCACCAGGCCAGTAACCGTGGGGTAGCCAGCACGTCCACCTCACCACTGCCCAGCGCTCGCGCTGTGTCAGCGTCGGACACCTGGAACTCGAGCGTCGTCATGCCGGGAAACTATCTGGTCCAGGCGACAATCCGGATCTGGACCAGCGTCAGGCGACCAGACCCAGGCGGCGTAGCTCGACGGTGAGGTCGTGCGGGTTGCTGGCCACCGCCATTGCGTCGTCCAAGCTCACCACGCCGTCCCGAATCAGCAGGACGAGGTGACTGTCGAACGTCTGCATGCCGTAGAAGCCGCCCTCCTTGATCAGGTCAGTGAGGGTGGAGGTCTTGTCCGGGTCGGAGATCGCATCCGCGACCCGACCGGTGTTCACGCAGACCTCCACCGCGAGGCACCGGCCGAGGCCGTCGGCGCGCGCGGCACCAATCGCTGACAGATGATGCCGCGCAGCGATCCGGCGAGCGCCAGCCTGACCTGCTTCTGCTCGTGTGGCGGAAAGAAGTCGATGATCCGCGCGACGGTCTCCTGCGCGTCCTGGGTGTGCAGCGTGGACATCACGAAGTGACCGGTCTCGGCGGCAGTGAGAGCGGCCGCCACGGTCTCCTGGTCGCGCATCTCGCCGATCAGGATCACGTCCGGGTCCTGCCGCATAGCGGCCCGCAGCGCGACCGAGAAGTTCTCGGTGTCGACCCGTACCTCGCGCTGATTGACCATGGCGAGCTTGTCCTCATGCAGAACCTCGATCGGGTCCTCCACGGTGACAATGTGCACCTCGCGCTCAGAGTTGATCTTGTCGATCATGGCGGCGAGGGTTGTCGTCTTGCCCGATCCGGTCGGCCCGGTGACCAGCACCAAACCGCGCGGCTCCATCGCCAGTCGGCCGATCACGTCCGGTAGGCCCAGATCGGACAACCCGATCGCCCCGGCGTTGACCCGACGGAACACCAGGCCGACCGATCCACGCTGGCGGAAGGCGTTCACCCGGTACCGGCCGGTGCCCGGGATGGAGTAGGCGAAGTCGGCCTCGTTCGTCTGGGCGAACTGAGTACGCAGATCATCACGGAGCACCTCGGCCACCATCGCCTCGGTGTCTTCGGACGTCAGAGCGGGGACGTCGAGTCGGCGCAGACTCCCATCGATCCTGATCCGCGGCGGCGAGCCAACCTTGCAATGCAGATCGGACCCGAACAGCTCGGTGAGTGCCTTGAGGAAGGGCACGACCGACACGGGGGGTTGGCTCACCCGCTGAGTTTCGGCCGACAACGCACTGGCCTTTAGAGCTTGCGGCGCTGCAGCACGGTGGCCCCCAGATAGGCCTTGGGATCGCTCGGAAGCAGGTTGCCGATCGTCAGCAGGTATCCGTTCCGCACGAGTGTGCCCCAGGTCAGCGTGCCGGACGCGACGGTCCCGCCGACGCCGAAACCGGTGGCACGGGCTCCGTCGGTTGTCGAGATCGCGTCCAGTCGCCCGCGTCGGGTGCCGCCGGAGGCGTAGACCAGGCCGAGGATGAGCCGGCCGCCCGGCAGGAACCCGATCGAGTCCAGCTCCGACGAGCCGCCGGTGGGGAAGAACCGCCGCACCCCGTTGGTGCCGAATCCGGGATCGCGAATCCCGGTAGCGGTGAGCTTCACCACGGTGGCCACGGATCTCGCGGCGGTCGCCGTCCCCCGCGAACTGAGCCCCAGATAGAGGACGCCGTCAGCGGCGATCACCCCGGTCAGTGGGCTGTAGCTGCGGGTGGCTGACCTGATCGTGGCCTGTCCAGCGACGCCGTAGCTGGGATCGGGAACACCTGCCGCCGTCGTTCGCACCACCCGGGTGGCACCGGCGGGTAGCCCGCGGGCGTTGCCGACGACGTACAACCGGTCGGCCGCGTCGATGAACAGTTGTTGGATCCCGGCGTTGGCGAATCCGCAGTCGTCCAGCCCGGCGACCTTGGTCCATCCGGCGGCCGGCATCGTGCTGTCGGCGATGCCGACGCGCCGGTCGGCGGTCCCGTTGGAGCGGATTCCGACCAGCGCGGCAAAGGGGTCGCGCTCGCCACCCGGATAGACGCTCACGCAGGCCCGTAACGAGCCGTCGGAGAGCCTGACGACGCCGCCAAGCACGTAGTCGGCATCGTTCGGTGCCGCGGCAACCAGGTCGACCAGCGGCCACGCGGTGGCGCCGGCCACCCCGGTCAGGCGCTTTCCTGCTCGGGAGACGGTGTGGACGGAGACCTGGCTGATCGGCGGCAGCTTCTTCCGGCAGCAGAGGTTGACCGCGAACGAGGCGCCACCGGCCGGGCTCGTGATGATCGGCCCGGTGGTGAGGTCGGTGGCGGTCATCGCCTGCGAGGGGCCGGTGAAGGTGGGGTCGGCCCTACCGGCGGCGGTCAGCCGGTTGAGGTACCGACTCACCCCATCGGTGTAGACGACGGAGCCCAGCACCCAGAGGCTCGCCCGCGGGCCATTGGCGATCGACTCCCCACCGGGCAGGACCACGGTTCCCTTGACACCGAAGGTGGGATCGAGGGCACCGGCCGCGCCGGCGACCGGAGCAGCACGCGCGGCACCCGCCGCTGAACCGGTCCCGAGGAGAGTCCCGGCGAGGGCCCCTGCGGTGAGGACCGCGACCACCAGGACGTCCCCACGGCGTGACTGCATACAGGGCACTCTAGAGCTTCGGTGACCCAAAGCATCCGAGCAACCACTCTCAGCATCAGAGGAGTCTGACCTGCTGTTCGGGACAGGTAGCGGGACATGTCAGGATGGGAGCAGTCGAAGACGAAGGAGAACACCATGAGCAAGCGCGGACGCAAGCGCCGGTCCCGTAAGGGCAGCTCGGCCAACCACGGCAACCGGCCCAACGCCTGATCTGCCAAAACGCCGTTGCTCCCGCTGGTCAGCGGGAGCAACGGTTTCGTTTTGTCGACGTACCGGCCGGTCAGCCGCCGATATCGATCCGGATCTCAGTGATCTTCACCATGATACGTTCCCGGAGATCTGCCGGAGCGGACTCCTGACAGCTGCGCCGAACCAGCGCCTTCAGTGCGATGTCGAGGTCGTACTGCTGCAGGCAGGGCCCGCACTCGTCGATGTGCTCGCGGATGCGATCCAGATCTGAGGGGCTGAGCTCGCCGTCCAGGTATTCGTAAACCCGGGCGAGTGCTTGTGCGCAGTCCGCATCGTTACAGCTCACGCCGCACCATCCTCAGGCCGTGCCACCGTTGCCATGCCACGCTCAGCGGCATACTGCTCCAGCATGCCCCGCAGCTGACGTCGGCCTCGGTGCAGTCGGGACATCACTGTGCCGATCGGCGTGCCCATGATATCCGCGATCTCGCGGTAGGCGAAGCCTTCGACATCGGCCAGATAGACGGCGATCCGGAACTCTTCCGGGATGCGCTGCAGCGCTTCTTTGACGTCCGAATCGGGCAGCCGATCCAGCGCCTCGGCCTCGGCCGAGCGCAACCCACCCGAGGTGTGCGAACCGGCCCGGGCGATCTGCCAGTCCTCGATCTCGTCGGTCTGCGCCTGAAGCGGCTCGCGCTGCTTCTTTCGGTACGTGTTGATGTACGCATTGGTCAGGATGCGGTAGAGCCAGGCCTTCAGATTGGTGCCCGGCTGGTACTGATGGAACGAGGCGAAGGCCTTCGTGAAGGTCTCCTGCACAAGGTCCTCGGCGTCCGCCGGATTACGCGTCATCCGCAGGGCTGCGGAATATAGCTGATCGAGATATTGCAGGGCATCGCGCTCGAAGCGGGCAGACCGCTCCTGCGTCGTCTCTGTCGCCGGTGCGCGACCCGCTTGGCCATCCATCGTCAACGAGCCTAGCTGTACGGGCGAGGACTTACTCGCCCAGGCCTGCCCTGTCGACTGGCCGACGGTCTCCGAGGCCGATCTGGTCGTGTCGTCCACCGTCGTTAGGAGTAGCAACAGCGATCCCCTTCCTGATTCGCGCGGCCCTGATGGGGGGCAGTTCGGCGAGCCCGCCGTACCTTCGCGACTGCCACAACACTGCTGGACGAGGGGTCATTCCTGACACCATTGCGGCAATCGGGCGGCCACCGCCGCCGCCACCGCAGCGGCGGCCGCGGCGGTCTTTGCCAAAGCATGATCACCTGGGACGCCGATCACCTCAACCCCGGCCAGGCCAAGCGCGGTGATCTCGCCGGGAACGCCGAACGGGTCCCGCTCCCCCTGCACCACGAGCACCGGCCTCCCTGCCGCCGAAGGCTCGGCGAGCTCAGCCGCCCGGGAACGCTCTGGGCGACCTGGCGGGTGCAACGGGAACGCCAGGCAGCAGACCGCCCGGGCACCCACCTGCGCCGCCGTCCGGCAGGCCACTCGGGCCCCGGCGCTGCGGCCGCCAACCACCAGCGGCATGTCGGCTCCCCCGGCCGGGTCCGTCAGCTCAGCTAGCTCAGACAGGTCCGGCAGTGCCGTCAGGACGGCGAGCCAGCCGACGTCGAGCCGGGCCGGCGCCGGAGCGACCCGTTTGCCTGCTACCCGCCACGGCTGCTCGACCAGCACGACCTGCCAGCCAATCGCGACGGCGGCAGACCGGACCGCGATCAGATCCGCCGCCCCGATGCCACCACCGGCACCGTGACCCAGGACCAGCCGACCCACAGCAGGCGTCCGCAGCGGGCTGCGGACGTGCGCCCGGGCCGGGCCGAGAGCGGTCGACACCTCGATCACCCGGTCGAGCGCCGCGTCAGGTACCTGCCCGGACGGCGAGTCGCGAGCGCCGCGAGACACGCTCAAAACCCCGGCCCGCTCAGAACAACGGCTCGCCGGCAGACCGGTCCCGGCCGCCGATCAGCTCACCGGTGGCCGGGTCCACCACCCCAGCCAGTTGATCCACCGCCGCCGGTTCGAGCAGCTCTGGGCCGTCGTTGCGGACCGAGTTCACCCGGGTGGTCACCGGCACGGCGGCGAACCGGCCCGGCGGCGGCGACTCGATCAGGGCACGGATGTCGTCCTGGTCCTGCAGTTGGGGGTCCAGCCAGGCTTTCCACCGGTCCGGCGGAAGCACCAGCGGCATCCGGTCATGGATCACCTCCAGCCCGGGCTCGGCCGCAGTGGTGATCACCGCGAAGGTGACGAGCCAGTCCTGCGGCTGATCGGCGTCCACACTCCGGTCGCGCCAGAACTCGTAGATCCCGGCGAAGGCCAATCCCGCGCCGTCCGCCGGGTGGATGAAGAACGGCTGCTTGCGTGGCTTGCCTTTTCGGTCCCGCTCGCTCGGGCTGGCTTGCCACTCGTACCAGCCGTCCGCGGGCACCAGACAACGCCGGGTCAGGGCCGCCTTCCGGTACGCGGGCTTGTCCAGCAGGCTCTCCGCCCGCGCGTTGATCATTCGGGCGGCGCCGGTCCGGTCCTTGCTCCAGGACGGCACCAGCCCCCAGGTCAACGGCCGCAACCGGCGAACCGTGCGGGCCGGTCCGGGTTCTGGGTGCTCAGGGCCGGGCTCGGCACCGGCCGGCTCCGGCGTGACCAACCGTTCCAGCACGACCGGGACGGTGGCGGTCGGCGCGATGTTGTAGCGGGCCGCCACACCCTCCGGTGGGGCTGGCGTTCCGGCATCGGTTGCGTCGGGATCGGATTCAAGGTCGTTCTCGTCGACCTCGAATTCCAGGACGAGGTCACCGGGGCTGCGGCTGGAGGCATAGCGTCCACACATGCCAGCAGCGTAAGCGAGGAGTCTCGACCACCGTGCCGGCACCCGAAATTGCGCCGTCGGGGAGAGGACGAAGGCGGATTGATGCGGATTTCTGGCCTGTCTGGCTCGCGCTGAACGCGAGATCGCGGTAGCAAAGGGACATGACGATCGTTCGCCGCCTCGCCCGTCCCCTGCTCGCCACGCCGCTGATCCAGACCGGCATCGACGCAGTCCGTCATCCTGGGCCCCAGGCCGAGCTGGCCCGCCCGGTCCTGGACCGGGTCAGCGGGCCGCTGAAGCTGCCCCAGGACCAGGTCGCGGTCGTCCGTGCGGCCGGGGGTGTCACGGTCGCGGCCGGCCTGCTGCTCGCCATCGGCAAGCTGCCCAGGCTTTCCGCGCTGGCGATCGTGCTGGCCGCACCGGCGGTTCAGAACACCCAGCCGTTCTGGAAGGAGAAGGACCCGGAACTGCGCCGCGCTCAGCGCACGACGTTCCTGAAGAATCTCGGTCTGCTCGGTGGCACCCTGCTGGCCGCTGTCGACACCGAGGGCCGGCCCGGTCTGGCCTGGCGCGGGCGCCGCGCCGGTCACCTCGCGGCCGACGCCGCCCGGGACGCCGGTACCGCCACCGCGGGCACTGTCCGGGACGTGAAGAAGTCGGCCCGCAAGAACACCCGAAGCGTCCGTAAGGCCGCGAAGAAGACTCAGCGGAAGGCGCTGAAGCAGGCTGCGAAGGCGGGCAAGGCAGCCGGTCGGGCCCGAGAGTCCCTCCCGGTCTGAGAGCCTTCGGCAAAGTCGTTGCGCGCAGCCGAGGGCGGCGCGCTGGGCGGCGCTGCGCCGCCCTCGGCTACCCTCGGCCGACATGAGCGATGCCCTCTGGTCTGCCCCGACCACCGATGCTCCGGTCCGAGCAACCGTCAGCCTGCCCGGTTCCAAGTCGCTCACCAACCGCTACTTGGTCCTGGCTGCGCTCTCGGACGAACCCTCCCGGCTGCGGGCCCCGCTGCGTTCGCGCGACACCCTGCTGATGACGGCGGCGATCTCCGCCCTCGGCACCCAGGTCGAGGATGCGAGCGGCAGCGGCGGTTTCGGCGCCGACTGGATCATCACCCCGGGTGAGCTGCGCGGTCCGGCCACGATTGACGTCGGCCTGGCCGGGACGGTGATGCGGTTCCTGGCGCCGGTCGCCGCGCTGGCCGTCGGGGACATCGGTTTCGACGGTGACCCGCATGCGCGCAAGCGGCCGATGGCACCGATCCTGAAGGCACTGCGCGAGCTGGGCATCGAGGTGGACGACGCGGGTACGGGCCGGATGCCGTTCACCATTCACGGCACTGGGCGGGTTCGGGGTGGGGCGATCGAGATCGATGCTTCGGCGTCCTCTCAGTTCGTCTCCGCACTGCTGCTCGCCGGTGCCCGGTTCGCCGACGGGTTGACGTTGCGTCACATCGGTCCGCCGATCCCGAGCGAACCGCACGTCACGATGACGGTTGAGGCGCTGCGCGACGTCGGGGTGGTCGTGGACGACTCGGAACCGGCCATCTGGCGGGTGGAACCAGGCCGGGTCGGCGGGCTCGACGTCCAGGTGGAACCGGACCTGTCCAATGCCGCCCCGTTCCTCGCGGCCGCAGCGGTGACCGGCGGCCGGGTGCGGGTGACCGACTGGCCGCAGTACACCACGCAGGCCGGCGACGAGCTGCGTGACCTGTTGGACTCGATGGGCGCCGAGGTCTCGCTCGACCGCGACGGGCTCACCGTGGCCGGCACCGGAGAGCTCTACGGGATCGACGCCGATCTGCGCTCCGCCGGGGAACTCACCCCGGTGGTGGCCGCGCTGGCAGCGCTCGCCGAGACGCCGTCCCACCTACGGGGCATCGCGCACTTGCGCGGGCACGAGACCGACCGACTGGCCGCGCTGGCCACTGAGCTGAACAAGCTCGGCGGGGACGTCACCGAGACCGATGACGGCTTGGTGATCAGGCCGCGGAAGCTGCATGGCGGTACCTTCGCGACCTACGACGATCACCGGATCGCGACGGCCGCCGCCGTGATCGGACTGCGGGTGCCGGGGGTACTGGTGGAGAACATCGGCACCACGGCGAAGACGCTGCCCGGTTTCACCGGCCTCTGGGACCAGATGCTCGCGGATTCCGACTCCGGCGACGGCGAGGAAAGCTAGCGCTGTGTCTGCTCGCAGGTCGCAGGACGACGAGTCGCAGATCCGGTTTCGGCCCAACCCGCGTGGCTCTCGCCCTCGTACCAAGGACCGGCCAGTGCATGCGAATGCCGTGACGGCGCAGGTCGTCACGGTGGACCGAGGAAGGTACGGCTGCCTGCTCGGCGGGTTCGAAGCGGACCCCGACGCACCGATCGTGGTGGCGATGAAGGCCCGGGAACTGGGCAAGGCCGCCGTCCTGGTCGGCGACCGGGTGGGGGTGGTCGGAGACGTCTCCGGCTCGGCCGGGTCGCTGGCCAGGATTGTTCGGGTGGAACCACGGACGTCGATGCTGCGGCGCAGCGCGGATGACACGGATCCGGTGGAGCGTGGGATCGTTGCGAACGCCGAGCAATTGGGAATCGTCACCGCGCTGGCCGACCCGGAACCGCGGGCCCGGATGGTGGATCGCTGCCTGGTCGCCGCCTACGACGCGGGCCTGGACCCGCTCCTCGTGCTGACCAAGGCAGACCTCACCGATCCGGCCGAGTTCACCAGCGGCTACGCGGCGCTGGAGGTGCCCTGGCTGGTGACCCGGCGATCGCCGGAGGCGGCCGAACGGCTGAACCCGAACAGCGGCATCGTCGGCCTGGACACCGTGCGCGAGCACCTGCAGAACCGGGTGACCGTGCTGATCGGGCACTCCGGGGTCGGGAAGTCGACGCTGGTGAACGCGCTGGTGCCGGGAGCAGACCGGGCGATCGGCCGGGTCAACGATCACACCGGCCGGGGTCGGCACACGTCGACCTCGGCGGTGGCGCTGCGACTGCCGGGGGGTGGCTGGGTGGTGGACACGCCGGGCGTTCGCTCGTTCGGGTTGGCCCATGTGGACCCGGACCGGCTGCTTCAGGCGTTCCCTGAACTGGTCGGCGGAACCGCCGAGTGTCCCCGCGGCTGCACCCATGACGAGCCGGAATGCGGGCTGGACGGCTGGGTGGCCGAAGGGCACGGCGGGGTCAGCGGGGGCGCCCGGCTGGAGTCGTTGCGCCGCCTGATGCGGGCCCGGGCCGGCGCCCCGCTGGACTCCTGATCAGCGCTTTAAGGGGCGGTGGTATTCGCGATCGTGTCTTCCCAGACGGCCTTGGCCCCGCTGTCGCCGACCCGGTAAGTCCAGAAGGTGGTAGCGGCACCGGCTCCCACCACCAGGAGCACGGCCAGCACGGCGGCCACGCCGAAGGCACCCGACGTCTCGTCCTGTGCCCCCGAGTGCGCCGACCGCTGCCGACCGCCGCGCCCGACCAACAGGTAGGCCACCACCGAGGCGACCACCAGGGCGACCGCGAAGTACGGCAACGACGCGCCCAGGTCGCCGTGCTCGGCTGCGACCTGCTCTTGGGCCAGCACACTGAGCCGGGTCTGGAGTTTGCCGCCCGACTCCTTAGCCACGTAGGCCGTACCTAACGCGACCAGGTTGCCGAGGATCGCCCAGGGCAGGCCGGGACGCCAGACTGGGCGCACCGTGAAGGCGATCGTGACCAATGCCATCAACGGCAGCAGTACGACGGCGGCGTGAATCACCAGAGCATGTACCGGCAGGCCGGAGACGGTATCGAACATGCGAACACCTTAAACCCTCAACAATGCGGACGACGCCGGTGCGTGTCGATCTTTTCGACCGGGGACACCCGGTTCGTCGGCGCCGACGTGACGCGCGGAGGGATCAGTTCACCCGGTTCGGATCCGATACCGATCCGATGCGCTGTGACCGGGACGGCTGGGGTCAAACACCGATACCGTCCGGCCGTGGGTTATGACGATGATCTCCGGCTGGCGCATGTGATCGCCGACCAAGTGGACGCGGTGACGATCGCCCGCTTCACCGCCGTCGATCTGCTGGTGGAGACCAAACCCGACCTGACGCCGGTCACCGACGCCGATCGGGCGGCCGAGGAACTGATCCGCAGCCAGCTGCGCCGGACCCGGCCGCGCGATGCCGTGATCGGGGAGGAGTTCGGCTCCACCGGCCGCGGCGCCCGGCAGTGGATCGTCGACCCGATCGACGGCACGAAGAACTTCGTCCGCGGGGTACCGGTCTGGGCCACCCTGATCGCCCTGGTGGACGACAATGTGCCGGTCCTCGGCCTGGTCTCCGCCCCGGCGCTGGGACGACGCTGGTGGGCGGCTACCGGCACCGGCGCCTGGACCGGTCGCAGCCTGTCCTCGGCCCGCCGGTTGCGGGTCTCGGCCGTCGATCACTTGTCGGATGCCTCGCTGTCCTACGCGTCGTTTCGTGGCTGGGAGAAGCTGGATCGGGGCGAGGCATTCCTGGAACTCACCCGGACGGTGTGGCGCAGCCGCGCCTACGGTGACTTCTGGTCGTACATGCTGCTCGCCGAGGGTGCCGTCGACCTGGCGTGCGAGCCGGAACTGCAGTTGTACGACATGGCCGCGTTGGTGCCGATCGTGGTCGAGGCCGGCGGCCGGTTCACCTCGCTGGACGGCGTGGACGGGCCGTTCGGCGGTAACGCGGTCGCCACCAACTCGCTGCTGCACGCGCAGACGCTGGCCGCGCTCACGCCCTGACGGCGGCGCCACCAGCCGATCAGTACCGGTGCCAGCAGACCGGCATACAGGTCGAACCAGCCGTAGCCACCGGCCGCGCCGGACGGTGGGTTGCCCTGCCCGATCAGCTGCAGGACCGGGTCTTTGGGCTGCCAGGCCCAGGTCCCCAGCGCCGTCCCGATGATCTCCAGATAGCTGACGATGACGAACGCGCCGACGTAGAGCAACCGGGCCCGCCCCCAGGCCAGGAACCCGAGCAGGCAGCAGAACCAGAAGGCGCCGAGCAGGTCGGGACGCTCGGCGAGGACCAGGCCGTACCCGGCCCAGCTGCCACCGCCGACCACCACCGCCGTTACCGCCAGCCGTTCATGGTTGCGTAGTAACGGACTACGCCCGAGAGCCAACGCGGCCAGGTAGACCAGACCGTGTCCAGGCGGCACGAATCCCGGCACCGTGCCGATCCGATAGGTGTAGGCCTCCAGCACCGGGGAGAACGTGTACTCCACCATCGTTGCCAGGACGACGACGATCAGCGTTTGGACCCGGACCAGCACCGGTTCGCGGCGCAGCAGACCGGCCAGCACCAACCAGGTGAGCGCGGCCAGCACCAGCTGCCGGACGAGTTCGTGCGACTGACCGGCCGGCACGGCGTCGACCAGCAGGATCATCCCGATCCAGGCGAATACAATGGTCGCGATCTGCACATCTCGGCCGGGTCGAGTCACCGGTCCAGGGTGGCACGAACCGGCGCCGACTCCGCCGGCTGGGGCCACGATGACTGGTTGTGCACCGCTGAGGGGCAGAATGGCGGCGTGCGCATTTCTGCCAAGACCGACTACGCCATTCGAGCGGCTCTCGAGCTGGCTGCCTCGCCAGACGGCTGCTGGATCAAGACCGAGACGGTGGCCGAGCGCCAGGGCATCCCGCTGCCCTTCCTCCTCAACATCCTGGCTGAACTGAGAACGGCCGGACTGGTGCAGAGTCGCCGCGGCGCCGAGGGCGGCTACCGGCTGGCGCAGCCGGCCGGCGAGATAAAGATCGCCGACGTGATCCGGGCGATCGATGGCCCGTTGGCCAACATCGCCGGTGAACGACCGGAGGACGTGGCTTACGCCGGGGCTGCGGTCGCGCTGCGGGACATCTGGGTCGCGCTTCGGGCTCAGATGCGTGTCGTCCTCGAAGGCACCACGCTCGCCGATGTCTCAGCCGGCAAGCTGCCGCCCGAGGTCGCCGGGCTGCTGGAAGACGACGACGTCTGGCGGGCCCGCATCTAGGAGATCTGAGCAATCAGAGCGAGCGGGAGATCCGGTCCACGACGTCACCGATCGGCTGATCGGCCCGGAACACCGCGACCACGACGTCGTTGTTCTCCGGTTCGGCGCGCGGCTCACCGCCGTCCTCCTGGTCGGTGCCCTGCCGCTGCATGGGTTTCGGCTGCGGCTGCGGTTCGAACGTCTGAAGTACCCACTCGAAGGCCGTTTCGAGGTCGGCCATCGGGTCGTAATCGCCGCCGGCCCGGAGCCATTCCCGCAGCACCGCGTTATGCGCAGCCACGACGGTGGCCGCGATCACATCGGCGCGCAGCACCGTCTCGGACTCGGAGCCACTACCACCGGTCAGCCGGTCGCGCACGTAGCGGCTGAAGGTCCGCTCGTAACGCCGGACGGTGGCCAGTTCACGATCGCGCAGCGCATCGACGCTGCGGGTCAGCCGGTACCGCTGAACGGAAACCCGCGGGTCGCTGACATAGCTGCGAAAGACCACCCGGACGCCGCTGCAGATCGCTCGCACCGGACTCACTCCGGACTGCAAGGCCAGGTTCTGGTTGACGGTGAGCAGCAAGGTGTCGTGGTCAGGGAAGATCACGTCGTCCTTGGAACGGAAGTACCGGAAGAAGGTGCGCCGAGCGATTCCCGCTCGTTCCGCAATCGCGTCCACCGTGGTTCCGTCGTACCCCTGTGCGGCGAACAACTCGAAGGCCGAGGCGGCAATCCGGCTCCGGGTGTCAAGCACGGGCGCACCGGTGCTGACCTGGGGGTCCCTGGGTGGGAGCGGAATCCGCGACATGCCGTGACCATACCTGGGGGTGCCTGCCTGCCGGAGTCCGGACAAGTGGCCATGGTCACGCCCGGCCGCGGGGTGAACGGTGTAGTGATCGACGAAGACCCAATCCCGGGACGGCGGTACCGGGTCTTCGTCGATCACTACGCCGATCCGGCTGGCTAGGACGTGGCTGTGTCGAGCGAGTGGAGCGGGTCGAGCCGACGCCGCGACTCGGCCGGCAAGCTGGCCACGATGCACTCGTGACAGGCGGTCGGCGGGTTGGCGGAGAAGCGGCGTTCCCAGAACACCGTCCAGCCCGAGGTCCACTCCCCGCACAGGGTGCGGTGTGCGCCCGGCTGCCAGGCGTGCTCCAGCCCGTACGGCACCCACCGGTAGGGCGGTGTGCCGCTGCGGTCGCGGACCTTGTGGGTAGAGATCACGTACAGCGACTCGGCGGCGCCCTCGGCACCGCGCGCTGGACCGCCCGGATCCCGGACGACCGGAGGTGACAACGTACTGGTGGACATGGGCCAGCTCCTCTCCTCAGCCGATTCGGGCACCAGAGAGGGACACCGAACCGGGTTGAAAGGCGCCCTACATGAGGCGCCGATGCACTCAGTGCCATCATTAAGGCACTGGATGCCGCGCGGCGCAAGTGATGAACCAAATCGAATTTCAGAAAGCTGAGGACGACGAAAGCCGGACCTGACGCGCGAGTAACCCCCGGAATGCGTTGACATCGTTGCCATCGCGGAGGTTCCCCGCAGGAGCCCTCAGGTGATCCTGCCGGATGACCCCCGCAAGGGGCCATCCGGCAGGACCGATGGACGCACCGCCAGAAAACCAGTGCCGGAGGGCTCGGGCTGGGGTGGACACTACGACCGTGTTCCTGACCATCACGTCCACCGCATCGTCCACCGACTCCGCCACGTCCACCGGAGCGAACGGGGCGACCGCAGCCGACGGGTTGGTTGCGACGACGTCCGGACCGCCGGTCGCGACCGACCTCGGATTCCTGCTGCACAAGCACCCGGACCGGGCGCAGGTCTTCGACCTGCCGGTCGGCAAGGCGCACGTGTTCTATCCGGAAGCTACTGCGGAGCGGTGTACGGCCGCTCTGCTGCTGGAGGTGGACCCGATCGCCTTGGTTCGCGGCCGCCGGTTCGCCGCCGCCGGCGCGGAGGCGTTCTCGCTGGCGCAGTACGTCAACGACCGGCCGTACGCGGCGTCGTCCATGTTGGCGGTGGCTCTCGGCAAGGTGTACCGGACGGCGCTGGCGGGCCGCTGCGATCACCGGCCGGACCTGCCCGATCGGACGCTGGCACTACAGATCCAGATCCCGGCGCTGCCCTGTCGGGGCGGACCGCAGGTCGCCGAGCGGGTGTTCGCACCTGTGGGCTGGCAGGTTTCGGCGACACCGGTGCCGCTCGACCCGGAACTGGGCTGGGGACCGTCTCGATACGTCGACCTCACCCTGACCGGTCGGCTGCGGCTGGCCGATGCGCTGAACCAGCTCTATGTACTGCTGCCGGTGCTCGATGACGCCAAGCACTACTGGGTCAGCCCCGATGAGGTGGACAAGCTGATTCGCGCCGGAACTGGTTGGCTCGCAGGGCATCCCGAGCGAGAACTGATCATGCAACGCTATCTGCGGCATCGCCGCGCGCTGGTCACCACGGCCACCGAACGGCTCACCGAACTGGATGACCTTCCCGCCGACCAGGCAGACGCCGTCCCCAACCACCCGTTGGACGACGAGGCCACCGATCAGGTGGACTCCGAGGCCACCGACCAGGTAGCGGGCCAGGCACCGGCCGACGCGGTGCCGGGGGCGGCCGATGCAGCCAGCGGAATCCGGGTGACCCTTGCCGAACAGCGCCGCACCGCCGTGCTGGCGGCCCTGCGTGGCACCGGCTCCGCCAGCGTCGTGGACCTCGGCTGCGGTGAAGGCAAGCTGCTGCGAGCGCTGCTCGATGATCCGGCGTACCGGCAGATCCTCGGTGTCGACGTCTCCCACCGCAGCCTGGAAATCGCCGCCCGGCGGCTGCGATTGGAGCAACTGCCCGACCGCGCCCGGGAACGGATCACCCTGCGGCAATCGTCGTTGACCTATCGCGATGCGGCGGTCGCCGGGTTCGACGCCGCGATCCTGATGGAGGTGATCGAGCACGTCGATCCGCCCCGGCTGAACGCCCTGGAACGCAGCGTGTTCGGTTCCGCCCGGCCCCGCGCGGTGATCGTGACCACCCCGAACGTCGAGTACAACGTCCGGTTCGAACTGCCCGAGGGGGCGACCCGGCATTCGGATCACCGGTTCGAGTGGAACCGCGCCGAGTTCCGGCACTGGGCGGGTCGGGTCGCGACCACCTACGGCTACGACGTCCGCTTCGAACCGGTCGGGCCGGACGACCCGGAGGTCGGATCACCCACCCAGCTGGCGCTTTTCGTAAGGACACCCGATGAGTGAACAGACTTCCACCGCACGCGAACTGGGCATTCCCGAGCTATCCCTGGTGGTGCTGATCGGCGTCAGTGGCTCCGGCAAGACCACCTTCGCGCGAAACCAGTTCGGCCGGTACGAGGTGCTGTCCAGCGATGCCTGCCGGGGCATGGTGTCGAATGACGAGAACGATCAGGCAGCGACCGCCGCGGCGTTCGACGTCCTCAATTACATTGCCGGCAAGCGCCTGGCGGCAGGCCTGCTCACCGTCATCGACGCCACCAGCGTTCAGCGAGACGCTCGGGCCAAGCTGATCCAGCTCGCCCGCGACCATGATGTGCTGCCGGTCGCGATCGTGCTCAACCTGCCCAAGCACGTCTGCCTGGAACGCAACGCCGCCCGCCCGGAACGCGACTTCGGCGATCGGGTGGTGCATCGGCAGAGCGAGCAACTGCGCCGATCGCTGCGTGGTCTGGCCCGTGAGGGGTTCCGGAAGGTGCACGTGCTGGACACCGTGGAAGAGATCGAGGCCGCCACCGTGGTCCGGGAACGGCTGCTGAACGATCGGCGCGACCAGACCGGACCGTTCGACGTGATCGGTGACGTGCACGGCTGCCGGTCCGAGCTGGAGACCCTGCTGGAACACCTCGGTTACGCGCTGCTGCGCGATGACCAGGGCCGGCCGGTGGATGCCCGCCCGCCGTCCGGCCGGCGGGCGGTGTTCGTCGGTGACCTGGTGGATCGTGGCCCGGACTCCCCCGGCGTGCTCCGGCTGGTGATCGGGATGGTCGCCGCCGGGCATGCCCTCTGTGTCCCGGGAAACCACGAGAACAAGCTGGTCCGTGCGCTTTCCGGGAAGAACGTGCAGATCACTCATGGCCTGGCGGAGACGCTGGCCCTGTTGAAGGCGGAGCCGGCCGAGTTCTCCGCCGAGGTCGCCACCTGGTGCCGGGACCTGGTCTCGCACCTCGTGCTGGACGGCGGTCGGCTGGTGATTGCCCACGCCGGGCTGAAGGAGTCCTACCACGGCCGGACGTCGGGTCGGGTCCGCAGCTTCGCGTTGTATGGCGACACCACCGGCGAGACGGACGAGTACGGGCTGCCGGTGCGCTATCCGTGGGCGCAGGACTACCGCGGCCGAGCGATGGTGTTGTACGGCCACACCCCAACCCCGACACCGGAGTGGGTGAACAACACGATGTGCCTGGACACCGGCTGCGTGTTCGGCGGCCGACTGACGGCGTTGCGGTACCCGGAGAAGGAACTTGTCAGCGTGCCCGCCGAGCGGGTCTGGTACGAGCCCACTCGGCCGCTGGCCGCCGATACGATCCCCGCGGCCCCCGGATCTGCTGGTGGGACAGCTGTCGGGACGACGTTTGGGACGGCGGTCGGGTCGGTCGCTGGGGCCCGCCGAGAGCCGGATCTGCTGGATCTGACCGATGTTCTCGGCAAGCGAGTGATCGAGACCAAGCACCATGGCCGGGTCACGATTCGCGAGGAGAACGCCGCGGGCGCCCTCGAGGTGATGAGCCGGTTCGCGCTCGACCCGCGACGGCTGCTCTACCTGCCGCCAACGATGGCGCCCTGCTCGACGTCCACCCGTCCGGACCTGCTGGAACACCCGGATGAGGCGTTCGCCGCCTACCGGAGCGCCGGCGTCCCCGCGGTGATCTGCGAGGAGAAGCACATGGGCTCGCGGGCGGTGGTGCTGCTCTGCCGGGACGAGGCGGCCGCCGACCGCCGGTTCGGGGCGGCGACCGGCACCATCGGTGTCATCCATACCCGCACCGGTCGGCCGTTCTTCTCGCCCGAGCTGACCGAGCAACTCCTCGGCCGGCTTCGGACAGCGGTGGCCAAAGCCGGGCTCTGGGACGAACTGGAGACCGATTGGCTGCTTTGGGACGCCGAACTGCTGCCCTGGTCGGTCAAGGCCGAGGAACTGTTGCGTCGGCAGTACGCGAGCGTCGGTGCCGCCGCGCGCAGCGCCCTGCCGGCGGCAGTCCAGGCGCTCCGCACCGCTGCCCAGCGCACCGGCGCAGAATCGGCCGGACCGGACGTCGCGGAACTGCTGGCCCGAACCGAGCAGCGCTCAGCCAACGCCGATCTGTTCAGCACCGCCTACCGCAGATACTGCTGGCCGACCGACGGGCTGGACGGTGTCCAGCTGGCTCCCTTCCAGTTGCTCGCCGCCGAGGGGACGACGTTCCACCACCGCGATCACGGCTGGCACCTGTCGCTCGCCGACCGATTGGTGGACGCCGATCCCGGCCTGGTCCGCTCTACCGCGCGGCTGGTGGTCGATCCCGCCGACCAGGACTCGGTCGCGCGGGGCGTCGACTGGTGGACGCGCCTGACCGCGGACGGCGGTGAGGGAATGGTGGTGAAGCCGCTGGCCAACCTGACCCGGACCAAGCAGGGCCTGGCTCAGCCGGGGATCAAGGTGCGTGGCCGGGAGTACCTGCGGATCATCTATGGCCCGGACTACACCCTGCCGGAGAACCTGGATCGGTTGCGCGAGCGCGGGCTTGGCCGCAAGCGGTCGCTGGCCCTGCAGGAGTATGCGCTCGGGTTGGAGGCTTTGGAGCGGGTCGCCGGCGGGGAACCGCTGTGGCGAGTGCACGAGGCGGTGTTCGCCGTCCTGGCGCTGGAGTCCGAACCAGTGGACCCGCGGCTCTGACCGGATGCTGAACACCCCGCGAGCGTCACTGCGGGGTGTTCAGCGCGAGGTGTTCACTTCGGAGTGTTCAGCACCAGCAGCGCCTCGTCGGCGTGCTTGTTCATCCGTAGCTCGCTGCTGATCGTGTGGATGATCACGCCGTCCGGTCCGATCACGAAGGTGGCCCGCTTCACCGGGCTCGGACCGAACCGGCGCCGGACCCCGTAGGCACCGGCTACCTCCCGGTCGGCGTCCGACAGCAGCGGATAGTCGAAGCCGTGCTGATCGGCGAACTGCTTCTGCTTGTCCACCGAGTCGACGCTGATCCCCAGCCGCTGCGCGCCTGCCTGGGAGAACTCGGCGGCCAGGTCACGGAAGTTGCACGCCTCGGCCGTGCACCCGGTGGTCATCGCGGCCGGGTAGAAGAACAGCACGACCGGGCCTGTGGACAACATCTCGCTCAGCCGGACGACGGTGCCGGACTGATCCGGCAGCGCGAAATCGGGGGCGACATCACCAGGTGCAAGCATGTGGGTCACCTTACGGCCTGCTACTTGTCGCCGCGATCAGGCACGAACTGACATGTCACTTCGTGCCTGATCACCGGTGACTTTGTCAGGCCACGGGTTCGACTGGAGTCAGCGGGGCGAGCGGCAGGCCGAGGCTGGTGTTACGGGCCTCGGCCGCTGCCCGCGACGTCAGGTCGGCGTCCTGGCTGTAGTAGATCGACATCGGGGAAACCCAGGCGTCGCTGGCTCCGGCCGCAATCACCGCCGGGAGCGCGTACGGCACCCGCTCTCGCGGCAGGGTGACTGACGCGGTGAAGCCCTTGCCGTCGGCCACCTCGGAGACGGCGACCAGTCGCGCCTCCGGGCCAAGGATTTCGGTGAGCTCCAGGGCCTGCTCGGAAACCACGCGCAGCTCGACGAAGTCGTTGGCCCGCAGCGCACCTCGAATCAGGTGCGAGATGCCGTCGAGCTTGCGGCGCTTCCAGTCATCCTCGCGGTAGATCCGCCGGTTGACGAAGAACTGGTTGGTCGAGGTGAAGACCTCGGCGATCTCCCGCAGGTGGTTCGCCCGCAGCGAGGCACCGGTCTCGGTGCCCTCGATGATCGCGTCGGCGAAGTACTCCGCCTTCGCTTCGGTTGCGCCCCAGGAGAATTCGACGTGTGCGTCGACGCCCTGGCGGGCCAGCCACATCCGGGAGATCCGGGTCAGCTCGGTAGAGATCACGAACGGTTCGCCGCGTAGCCGGCGCTTGTCGCACTCGGCCCGCAACTGCTCGACGGTGTGGATTCCGGCCGACTCCGGGACGGCGAGAACCCAGCGGATCGGGCGAGTGGTCTGCCGGGAGAACGGCAGCTCGGCCTTGATCGCGACGTGTTGGAGCACATCCTGTTCGACCATCCAGTCCCGGCCGGACAGCCCGGCGTCGAGCCGACCGGACTTCACGTAGATCGGAATCTCCTGCGGCTTGAGCAACACCGGCACGATCTCCGGGTCGTTGGAGCTCAGCCAGAGGGTGCGCGAGGCGCCGGTGAACTGCAGACCGACCCGCTCGAAGATGCCGAGCGTGGACTGCTGAAGGCTGCCCTTGGGGATCCCCAGGGTGATCTCGCGCTTGGCGGTCATCGGTTCGGCTCGCTCTCGGCGTCAGTCTGCTGGGGGTTGTTCGGTTGGCTGGTGTCGATTTCGGCGATCACAGCTCGGACGGTGGCCACCAGATCCGAACGTGGGACGACGTGCTGGCCGGACTTGCCGGCCAACCGGAAGTCCTTGTTGTCGGTGATCCCGGATCTGGCCTGCAATCCCGCCTGCAGGTCCTTCACCGTCACGGTGTCGTCCTTCAGCTCGTTGGATCCGATCATCACGGCCGCCCGGAAACCCTGTGCGTTCGCATAGGCCAGCTGCTTGCCGACCTTGCCGATCGCCTCGCCGACGAACAGCTCGGTGGCCATCCCGGCCTGGCGGAGTTGATGCGCGGCCCGAGCCGCGTGGGTGGCCTCGACGCCCGGCATCACCAGCACGATCACGTCGGCGGTAGTGGCCGACGTCCCCAGTTCGATGCCGAGGTTGCGCAGGCCGGTGATCAGCCGATCCAGGCCGATCGAGGCACCGACCGCCGCTACCGGCTCGTCGCTGAATCGGCTGACCAGGCCGTCGTACCGACCCCCGCCGATCACCGAGCCGACGCCGGCCTGGGCCAGGGTGCCCTCGTAGACGGTGCCGGTGTAGTACGCCAGACCCCGGGCCAGGCTGGGGTCGAACCGGGCGGCGGCCTCGCTCACCCCGAGCGCTTCGAGGTGGCCGAGCAACTCGCGTACCTCCGCGAGCGCGGCGGCGGCTTGCTCGTCGTCCGGCAGCCGGGCGGCCAGATCGTCGACCACCTTCGCTCGGGTGTCCTGGCGGACGGCGGCGAAGTCCAGGATGGCGGCGATCGGCTCGGCGGCGAGGCCGACGCCGGGGATCCGGTCACCGGAGGAATCGAAGCGGCCCTCGCCCAGTTCCGCCCGCAACGCCGCGAGGGAGATCTTGTCCGCCTTGTCGAGCACCCGCAGGACGTGCCGGGCCACCGCCGGTTCGGTGATCCCCAGGCCGGCCAGGAAGGCATCGACAAGCTTGCGATTGTTCACCCGGATGAAGAACCCCGGCCCGTTCTCACCCGTGTCGCCGAGCGGGACCGACGGTTCGAGGCCCAGCGCTTCGAGCGCACCCACCATCACGGCCACGATCTCGGCGTCCGCCGCAACCGCGGACGAACCGGCGATATCGCAGTCGAACTGGGTGAACTGCCGGAACCGGCCCTGCTCGGGCTGAGGCTCGTCGGCGCGGAACACCGGGCCGATGTGATAGCGCCGGAACGGCAGTCGCACCTGCTGCGGGTGGTACTGAGCGATGATCCGGGCGAACGGGACGGTCAGGTCGAACCGCATCCCCACCCCGGCCGCGCTCTCGCCCGGCGCGCCGTCCTCGAGGTCGTCGTCGGACTTGCGCACCGGCGCGGTACCGGGCTCGGTGACGTGGAAGATCTGTTTGTCCGCCTCGTCACCGCCACTGCCGACCAGGGTGGGCAGCGATTCCAGGACCGGGGTATCAAGCGGGACGAAGCCGAAGGACTCGTAGACCCGGCGGATCCGGTCGATCACCTCGTTTCGCAGCAACATCTCCTCGGGGAGGAGATCGCGAAACCCGCGGAGGGTCTGCGGGCGCACCAAGCGACTCATCGCGCTTCCTATCAATTAGTTGGTACCGGGAAGGGGTATCGAACCCCTGCCTCCTGATCCACAATCAGGTGCTCTACCACTGAGCTATCCCGGCTCGCGGAACACCATAGCAGAGAGTGGTTGGGGAGGAGAAATGCACCGCCGTCCGGACGGATCGGGCACGTTTTTTACAGCCGAAGCATATCGCCGGGGTCTACCTTCTGAGCGTCCAGAAATGACACCTGGTCGAACAGCGCACCGGGTTTACGGTAGAACCGAGCCCATTCCTTGTCGCCGTAGGAAAAATGCCACCACTCGCCGTCGTACGGCGCGAACCCGGCCGCCATCATCGCCCGGCGCAGCAACTGACGGTTCTCCCAGGCCTCCCGGGAGACGAACGGCGAGAACGTGAAAGCATCGTTGGTGGGCGCCATGATCGGCGTCCCTAAATCGACCGGCAGGCCGTCGCGAAGCATGTCGACGGCCACCGCACCGCCGGTCGGATACCCGGCCACCGAGGGCACCGCAACCTGCCGATGTGCCGCCTCGATCAATTCTGACTCATCTGAATATTGTTCCGCCAGAGAACTTTTCGCCTCCTCAAACAAGCGAGTCTGTACTTCCAGGGCGCGGAATCCATAGACCACTTTGAGGGTGAGCGTGCGGTCGAGGTTCTTCAGTTCCTGACCGGCCCAGTAGAGCAGGTCAACCACTGGCCGACGGACGTAAATGTTGCCCCCGGTGAGGTCACTCATCTCGGTTTCGAGGTGTTCTACCCGGAGCACGCCCTGCTGCGGGACTGCCTCGAAGAGCACCACCTCTTCGACCTCCACCACCGGCACATTTGCGTAGTCGGCGTACTTCAGCATCTTCTCTTCAAGCAGTTGATACACGACGTCTTCGGTACTCAACGCGGGCACGACCTCTCCATTGGCTCGGTTCAATCAGGCAGCGCTCGAACCCTGGTTTTCCGGGTCCAGAACGTCGGCGCAGACAAGGCAAAGAATGCCACCGTGCATGCCTGCGGAAATTCGGGCGAGCAATTCGCCGATTCGATGAATTCGGATCCCGGGGCATCAGCGCCGGACAAAGCGAGAGCGCCAGTCGACGCTGGCGCTCGGACCCGGGCTGAGGGGGCGGCGAGGACTATCCAGCGTCCACTGGCGACATATGGTCCGGATGGACGGCGCCGGAGCGCGACAGAACCCACCCGTAGGTGCGCGCGGAACCGGAGACCATACCCATGATGTCTCAGAAGCTAGCAGCCGGGCCGCCCTCGATCAAACGGATCTCGCGACTGACCACCGTGTGGACGTCGATCGCCCAGTTGTGGCCGACGACAACTCAGCTGGGGGACGCCGCGAGCTCCCGGTTGACCAGGGGTGCGACGTCGGTGCCGAGCAACTCGATCGACTTCAGCACCTGAGCATGCGGCAGGGTGCCAACGCTGATGTGCAGCATGAACCGTTCGATCCCCAGCGCCCGCTGGATGCCGACGATCTTCTCCGCCACCTGCTCCGGGTTGCCCAGGGTCAGCGAGCCGTCGGGGGAGCGCATGCCGTCAAAGGCGTCCCGGGTCATCGGGCCCCAGCCGCGTTCGCGCCCCAGCAGCGTCATGGCCCGCGCATAGGACGGGTAGTACTCGCCGACGGCCTGCTCGGTGGTCGCCGCGACGTACCCGTGCGCGTGTACCGCCAGCGGGGTGGCCTTCGGGTCGAACCCACCCTGGACGAGCGCCTTGCGGTGCAGGTCGGCGAGTGGGGCGAATCGGGCCGGCTGGCCACCGATGATCGCCAACGCGACCGGCAGTCCGTACCCGGCCGCCCGGACGATCGACTCCGGGTTACCGCCGACGCCGACCCAGATCGGCAGGTCGCGCTCCGGGCGCGGGTAGACGCTCTGGTCCCGCAGGCCGGCGCGGTGCCGGCCCGACCAGGTGACGCGCTCGTTGTTCGCCAGTTGCACCAGCAGGTCGAGCTTCTCGGAGAACAGCTCGTCATAGTCCGCCAGCGAGTACCCGAACAGCGGGAACGACTCAATGAACGAGCCGCGCCCGGCGATGATCTCGGCCCGCCCGGAAGACAGCAGGTCCAGGGTGGCGAACTCCTGGAAGACCCGGACCGGGTCTGCGGAGCTGAGCACGGTCACCGCGCTGGTCAGCTTGATCCGGCTGGTCCGTCCGGCGGCGACGGCGAGCACGATGGCCGGGGCGGAGGCGGCGAAGTCTGCCCGGTGATGCTCCCCGACGCCATAGACGTCCAGTCCCACCTGCTCGGCGAGCTGCACTTCCTCGAGCACCTGACGCAACCGGTCACCTGGACTGGTCGCTCGCCCGTCCACGGGATAGGTCTCGGCGAAGGTGGTGATGCCCAGTTCCATGGTGTCCCATTCCGGCGGTTCGGCACAGCTAACTGATTGCGCTCGCAACAACCTGTCGATGGGCGCGTTTCTTCCCGAGCCGCAGCGGCACCTAGTCCTCCACCTGTGGATGGCGGGCGGAATTGTCGGTGGGACGTCATAAGCTCTGGGGCGTGATCCCACGATGAGCAAGGTCGACGCCCAGAGGGCTCTCCGTGATGCCCGGTACGCACGTTTCGCCGCGGCCAAAAAGGGCGAGGCAGCCACCGCGAAGAAGTCCCCCGCGAAGGCGCCCGCTGCGAAGGCCGCACGTCAAGGCCCGTCGGCCACATCGGCCGCAGGGCCCGATTCCAATTCCGATTCCGACGAGCTGTTCTCCTCGGCTCCGGTCAAGGGCAAGGCTGCCTCGGCTCCGGTCGGCGAACCGCCGTCACCAGACTCGGAAACCACCGGTGCTGAGGTTTTGGCTCCGAACCCCGTGTCGGCTCCGACTCAGGTCTCGGCTCCGACTCAGGTCTCGGCTCCGACTCAGGTTTCAGGCACCGATCCGGCCACCGGCGTGGAGTCAGCAACCGGCGAGGCGTCGGCGGAGGCCGAGCCCGGCGCAGAGTTGTGCGGCCACCGCTCGATGAACGGTCGCTCCTGCACCCGGGACAAGGGGCACCCGCAGAAAAGCCATCGATACAACTGATCCACCCACGGGACGGCGCACGGCCGGCTGAAGGCTCAGCCGGCCGGGTACGTCAGGGCTGGATCCACCGGCTCACTCGCCGGTAAGGACAGCGACGCTGGAACGATCGTCGCTGACGAGGACCTCGGCGACCGCACTCAACTTACGACCGTTGCGGCGGGCAAAGCCGCGCATCAGATCAAATGCCTCATCGACGCTGACCCCGCGCAGCTGCGCGAGCGCGCCCTTGGCCTGCTCGATCACCACCCGGCTGTTCAAGGCGCCCTGCAATTGCTCGGTCAGCACCTCTCCCCGGCGAATCGCCCGCTCCTGGAGCAGGCCGATCGTGGCGACGTCCACCAGGGCTTGGACGATCCGCAGGTCATCCACGCTCAGCTCGCCCACCTGCCGGCCGAAGACATTCAGCGAGCCGATCACCTCACCGCGCAGCCGCATCGGCACCGCATACACCGAGCAGAAGCCGGCAGCGACCACACGCGGCGCGAACTGCGGCCACCGGTCGATGTCGGCCTGGATATCGGGCGCGGAGACTGGCGTCTTACTGTGGAAAGCGTCCAGACATGGGCCCTCCCGGTTCTGCACCTCGAAGAGCTCCAGCAGCGTGGCTGCCTCGTCGGAGGCCGCCATGAACTGCAGGTTGCCGACCTGATCCGCTAACAACAACCCGACCGCAGCGGCATTGAACAGTTCAGCAGTGCGTACCGACACCAGTTGGAGAAACTCGATCACATCGAATTCATCCACCAAGGTGTCCGCCACCTCCACGAACACTTCTGCCAATCGTTGTGGCGACACCGTTGGCATGAGGACCTCCAGTTCTGGGTGGCGTCAATCCCATCGGGATGAGCCGTCCGACGACTAACCAGAACTGCCGGAACACCCATCCGGTTCAAGCTCCAGCCTGCGCGCTACCACGTCCCGCGCGACATCCCCGAGCTTCCGTTCCTGCGCAAACGCATGCGCTCTCAGTCGCGACATCGCTTCGGATAGTGACACACCGAGCTGAATCATCACCATACCCTGTGCCTGGAAGAGTTCGGAGCGTGAGTCCACCGCAGATTCAAGACCTTCCACAGGGTGGTTGACGGGGGTAGCCTGCTGTCCGTCCAGCAGGATCCAGAGCGCGATCTCGGCAAACGACAGCGCCCGGCGAAGTGCCGACGCCGTGAGCACGCCCGGGACGTCCCGGTAGACGTCCAGCACTCCGAGCCGAGCCCCGCCGATCTGGAGCGGGAAAGCGAAAACCGCTAGCACCCCCCGATCGAGGGCTGCCGCTGTGTAGGCCGGCCAGCAGTGCCGATCGTGGTTACGGAGGTCGGGTACGAGCACCGGTCGGCGGCTGGCGAAGGCATCGACGCATGGGCCCTCGCCGAAGCTGAACTGCTGCTCCTCGAGCGCCTGGGTCAGCCCGTCAGAGGAAATCGCGACCGGTTGCGCACCCTCGGCGGTCATCACCGTCACGGCAGAGCCCAAGGCTGGCAGGCTGCGAGTGGTGGCCCGACACAGCCGGCCGAGCCGGTCGGCTGTGTCAATTGAGCCCGTGACGACGGGCAGTTCGTCGGCGATCAGCGCGCGGACGGCGGCCAGTTGCTGCTCATGGCTGCTCATGACTGCTCATGACTGCTCAATCCTGCCCCCTGCCAGAATCGCTCCGCGCAGAGCTCCGACAAGGTGCCGGGCTGCTTCCGGACCGAGATTGTTCAATTCCGACGGTATGCCATCGGACCTGATCTGCATACCGTGTCGCGGAGATCCACGGATCACCACCTTCGGGCGCGGAATCCACCCCTGCGCATGCTTGGAGCCTCCGGCGATAGGGACTGTCGGAGGCTCTTAGGGTTGACGCATGCAGAGCAGCCTCTTTGACCAATCCAATCTCGAGATCTCCGGGTCGAACCGGTTCGCCCTCCAGAACCCGCAACTGCTGCGGGTAACTCTGGGCGACGATGTCCTCGCGGTGAAGGGCGCGATGGTGGCCTTCCAGGGCCGGGTGAGCTTCAACCATGAGGGTTCCGGCAGCGTTGGCAAACTCCTGAAGAAGATGCTGACCAGCGAGGACCTACCGCTGATGCGGGTCACCGGCAACGGCGAGGTGTTCTTCGCCGTGGACGCCGGTTTTGTGCACCTGATCGACCTTGGCGGCGAAGGCGACGGCCTGACCGTCAACTCGCGCAACCTGATCGCCTTCGACGCCAAACTGGACTGGGACATCAAGCGGGTACAGGGCGCCGGGATGATGAGCGGTGGGCTGTTCAACACCGTGGTCACCGGCCAGGGCACGGCCGCCCTGGTGACGGTCGGCCAGCCAGTGGTGCTTGATTGCTCGCAGCAGCCGACCTACGTGGATGTGCAGGCGGCGGTCGCCTGGTCTGCCAACTTGGTCCCGCAGGTGGTCTCCAGCCTGAACATGCGCTCGATGTTGCGCGGCGGCACCGGTGAGGCCTTCCAGTACGCCTTCAACGGTCCCGGCTTCGTCGTCGTGCAACCGAGTGAGTGGCGTGCCGCCCAGCAGGACGCCGGCGCGCAGCCGGGTGGCAGCGGGCTCGGCGGGCTCTTCAGCTGAACTTGCGAGCGGCTCTGGCTGGTCCTGAGACAGACCCGGGACCCGCTGGCCGCACGTGACCCCTGGGCGCACGTGACCCTGGGCGCACGTGACCCTGCTGGACGCACGAACGGCCCCGGCCTGGTGGCCGGGGCCGTTCGTTGAGATCTGCGCGCTAGTTCACGTCGTTAGGACGAGATCAGAGCGGGCGGATGTTCTCCGCCTGCGGGCCCTTCTGGCCCTTCTGGCCCTGCGTGATCTCGAATTCAACCTTCTGGTTCTCGTCGAGCGAGCGGTATCCGCTGCTCGCGATGGCCGAGAAGTGGGCGAAGACGTCAGCGCCGCCGTCGTCCGGGGCGATGAAGCCGAAGCCCTTTTCGGCGTTGAACCACTTGACGGTACCTGTTGCCATGACTACTCCTCCAGGAGCGTATTGATTGGCCCCGACTGCCGGGGCCGCGCTGGTCGCGGTGTTCGTCGTCCGCTCCGGAAGGAACAAGGCGCCTGAGCCGAAGCCCAAGCGGTCAAAGACGTGCGAGGCACAACCACTGCGCCGCCAACACTAGCCGAGGGATCGACGAATTGCTGAATCGAGAGGAAAAAGACTGCTCTCGGCGTGCCTTAACGGGCTCTTGATCAAGGTTGCGAGCCAGTGCGTCGCGTCGATCTGCCGCTATGCACCCAGATCTGCACCATCTGTGCTGCTCCCTTGATGTTGGGTTAGACACTCCACAGGTCGGCCTGTGCGCTCGATCGGTGTGAGCTCCAGATCGGCCTGTGCTCGCGAGCAACTGGTCCCGGCGCCGACCGACGTCCACCATCGGTCACCCGATGAGCGCTCCCGGTCAGCCGAACGGGCCGGGCACCGCGGTCCAGGACAGGATGACGGCATGACTTCAACGGTCGCCGTCACCGGTGCAGCGGGAAAACTTGGTCGAGCGGTCGTCTCGGACCTGGTGGCGCACGGGTGGGACGTGCTCTCGATCGATCGGGTCCGACCCGAACCAACGGCCGGGTCGACGGCCGGGTCGACGGCCGGGTCGACGGCCGGCGAGTTCGTCGCCGTTGATCTGACCGACCACGGCCAGGTGCTGGAGGTACTGACCGGCTGGGTGGACGAGCACCGCCGGCCGTTGACCGCGGTCGTGCACCTGGCAGCGGTGCCGGCCCCCGGGCTGCTGCCGAATTCAGCGACCTTCGCGAACAATGCCACCGCGACCTGGAACGTGTTCAGCGCCGCCCGGACGGCCGGGATCCGCAACGTCGTCTGGGCATCGAGCGAGACGGTCCTCGGCCTGCCGTTCGACGTCCCCCCGCCGTATCTCCCGGTGGACGAGGAGTACCCGCCCCGGCCGGAGAGCACCTACTCGATGGTCAAGGCGCTGGAGGAGGAGATGGCACGGCACTTCTGCCGCTGGGATCCGGAACTGAAGATGATCGGTCTGCGGTTCTCGAACGTGATGGAGCCGGCGGACTATCTGGCCTTTCCCGGCTATGACGATGACCCGAGGGCGCGGAACTGGAACCTCTGGGCCTACATCGACGCGCGGGACGGCGCCCAGGCCGTGCGCCGTGCCCTGGACCACCATGCCCGCGGCGTCGACCTCTTCATCGTTGCCAACGCCGATACCGTGATGATCCGGTCCAGCGCCGACCTGGCCGCCGAGGTGTACCCCGGGGTCGAGGTCCGCAAGGAACTCGGTCAGCACGAGACCTTGCTGTCGATCGACAAGGCTCGCCGAGTCCTGGGCTTCGAGCCCGAACACTCCTGGCGGAATTGACCCGACTCACAGATCTGCAAGGATGGCTGTTCCGATGTGCGCATGCGCCGCTACCAGCAGGTCCGGTAGGGCACCCGGCCTTTCCGATACTTTGGGCGGCCAGCAGGTCAGATCGGATAAACCTTGACACCTCGGAGGCCCTAGCCGTGCAGTACCTCGATTTCCTCGCTCAGGTCCACGACCTGCTGAAGCCCCGGACCTACCTTGAGATCGGTGTCCGCAACGGGCACAGCATGGCGCTGTCGTCGACTCGGAGCATCGGGATCGATCCTGCTTATGAGATCGCGGACGACGTCACGATCGGGCCGGACGCCACGCTCTACATGGAGACGTCGGACGACTTCTTCGCAGGCGTTGCCCCGCTGGCGGCCTTCGAGCAGCCGGAAATTGATCTGGCGTTCATCGACGGACTGCACCTGTACGAGTTCGTCCTGCGGGACTTCATGAACGTGGAGAAGTACGCCGCGCCGGGCAGCGTCATCATCTTTGACGACGTGCTTCCCCGCGCCAGCGTGCACGCTGCCCGCGACCGTGAGACGCGGACCTGGACCGGCGACGTCTGGAAGATCATCCCGACGTTGCGTGAGGTCCGCCCGGATCTCATCCTGCTCTTGGTGCGCACCACCCCGACCGGGTTGCTGTTGGTGCTCGGGGGCGATCTGAAGAACACCGATCTGACCGAGGCGTACGACCGGATGCTGGCCACGCACGTTGAGTCCAGCCAGGAGCCGCCGGCCGAGATCATCACCCGATCGACGGCGGTCTACCCGACCACGGTGGTCAATGCGCCGTTCTGGGAGGTTCTGCGCAGCCAGCGCGAGCGGGCGATTCCGATCGCCGAGGGCCGCGCGGAACTGCTGGCCAGCCTGCAGACCTGGACCTCGACAACGCTGAACGACAAGCAGGCCAAGGCGATCCACCCCTCGCTGACCGGCAAGCCGAGCCCGGCCAAGCCGATCGCGAAGAAGGCCGCTTCGGCCAAGGCGACCCCCCAGCCGACTCCGGCCCTCGGTGGCCGAGTCGTCAACGGCCTGCGCTGGCGGCTGAAGAAGATCATCCGGGTGTCGAAGCTGGCCGTGGCCGAGTACCGCAAGCCGGCCAGGTAAGAGAACCACCTCGTCACGCCCGTCCCAGGCGCGCCACGGCGTGCCTGGGACGGTGTGTGTTTGGGACGGCGTGAATCACTGCTGTGCCCCTCAAGAACCGGTGATCGGGTCAGATCCTTACCTCG